>CAJTTU010000024.1:9764-42098 GCA_910579325.1 uncultured Lachnospiraceae bacterium
GTATAAAATCCAGTGCACGGCTCCGTTTTTCTGATAAATTGGTCATTCTGTATATTTGCCCATAAAACTCTTTGTGACAGTTTACTTTTTTATATATCATTTACAAAAAATCAAAAATACCCTGGCCAATCCTTTTATATAATGACAATCCTATGGGAGAACAGGCGAAAAAATTACCAAATTTTTGCCCTTTGGCCGACAGCCCCATTGTCTTTTCCGGCATACAGTCAGTTTCTTTTTTATTTCTATTTATTTATGTCGATTTTATTCCCCTGACATTGACATTTATGATCAGATTCGCTATTATTATGATAATATAAAGAGCTGATCATACATGACTTTTTCTTTCCTTTTTGTGTAAAAAGCTATCGCGCGAGGAGGATTTTTTTATGAACATCATTATCGCAGGCTGCGGCAAAGTAGGCGTCACCTTAGCGGAGCAGCTCCGGGCGGAAAACCACGAGATTACGATGGTGGATATCGACGCGGAGCGGCTGGAGCATACCATGTCCCAGCTAGACATTCAGGTAATCTCGGGAAACACCATCAGCAACCGCACTTTAAAAGAAGCCGGCATCGAGAACGCCGATTTGTTTATCGCCGTCACCGATCAGGACGAAATCAACCTGTTGAGCTGTCTGGTGGCCAGAAAGACCGCCGGCTGCCCCACCATCGCCAGAGTCCGCAACCCGGAATACAATCAGGAAATCGGGCTGTTCAAGGATGATATCGGACTGGCCATGGTCATTAACCCGGAGCTGGCCACCGCCATGGAGATGGCCCGGTTAATTCAGATCCCCTCCGCCATAGAGATCGATTCCTTCGCGAAAAACAAGGTGAATCTGATTAAATTTGTGGTTCCCGAACAGTCCGTCCTGAATCATATGAAAATTTCCGAGTCTCCCCAGAAGGTGGGAGAAAATGTGCTGTTCTGCGTGGTGGAACGAAACAAACAGGTGATTATCCCCGGCGGAAATTTTGTCCTGCAAAAGGATGACACCGTATCCGCCGTCGTTCCGTTACATAAAATGTCTGCCTTTTTTTCCCGGTGCGGCATTCATACCAAAACCATCCATAACGTAATGATCGCCGGCGGCGGCACGATTTCCTATTATCTGGCCAGTCTGCTGACGAAGATGAAGGTATCGGTAAAAATCATCGAGAAGGATTACGGGCGCTGCCAGCATTTAAGCGAGCTGCTGCCGGGCGCCATGATTATCCAGGGAGACGCCACGGACCGGCAGCTTTTGCTGGAGGAGGGGGTCAAAAAGACGGATGCTTTCGTGTCGCTGACCGGCATCGACGAGGAAAATATCCTTCTCTCCCTGTACGGCAACAAAGCCACCCAGGGCAAGATCATCACCAAGCTGAACCGGATCTCCTTCGACGAGGTGATCGAGGACATTCCGCTGGGCAGCATCGTCTACCCCAAGCATATCACGGCGGAGAGCATTCTGCGCTATGTCCGCTCCCGGCAGAATTCCATCGGCAGCAACGTGGAATCTCTGTACCGCATGGCCAACGGCCAGGTGGAGGCGCTGGAATTTATCGTCAAGGAGCATTCCGGCATCACCGACATTCCGCTGCAGAAGCTGAACCTGATCGACAACCTTCTGATCTGCTGCATCATCCGAAACGGCAGCCTGATCACCCCTTCCGGACGGGATGTGCTGAAAACAAAGGATACGGTTATTATCGTCACGACCCATCTGGGACTGAACTGCCTGCAGGAAATCGTGAGGCAGTAAACGAGCGCGCCTGCCGGAAACTTTCGATATCTTTACAGTAAACGAGGACACTATGAATTTTGCGATTATTTTCTACATACTCGGCTCCGTCATTAAAATCGAAGGAGTTCTGATGCTGTTTCCGGCAGCGGTAGCCGTTATTTACCGGGAAATGTCCGGGATCTGGTTTCTGCTCTGCGCCGCCGCCTGCATCGTCGCCGGCTTTCTGATGTCCCGCAAACGGCCAGAAAACTGTGCGTTTTATGCCAAGGAAGGGTTTATCATGGTTTCCTTAAGCTGGAGCGTTCTCAGTCTGGTCGGCGCGCTCCCCTTTACCTTAAGCGGGGAAATTCCTTTTTATATCGACGGACTGTTTGAGATTATTTCCGGCTTTACCACCACAGGCTCCAGCATTCTGACGGATGTGGAGGCACTGGACCACTGTATGCTGTTCTGGCGGAGTTTTTCCCACTGGATCGGCGGCATGGGCGTTCTTGTGTTCGTTCTGGCCATATTGCCGCTGGCCGGCGCCCAGAACATGTACCTGATGCGCACCGAAAGCCCCGGACCCACCTTCGGAAAGCTGGTGCCCAAGCTGCAGCAGTCCGCTCTGTTCCTTTACACCATCTATTTTGTCATGTCGGGCATCGAGCTTCTGTTTCTGCTGGCCGGGCGCATGCCTCTTTTTGACGCGGTCTGCACGGTGTTCGGCACGGCAGGTACCGGCGGATTCGGCATCAGGAATACCAGTATCGCAGGTTACGGTACCTATCTGCAGGCAGTCATTACGATTTTTATGTTTTTGTTCGGCGTTAATTTTAACTTTTACTTTTTAATGATTATCCGGCGGGCGAAGGATGCCTTTCGGATGGAGGAAGTCAGGTGGTATTTTCTCATTTTCTCGGCGGCGGTGCTGGCCATCGCGGTGAATCTGACTTCTCTTTCCGGTCATTTTTTCTCGAACCTGCACCATGCGGCTTTTCAGGTTTCTTCCGTCATGACCACCACAGGCTTTGCCACGGCGGATTTTAACCAGTGGCCTGTTTTTTCCCGGACCATCCTGGTGCTTACCATGTTTATCGGCGCCTGCGCAGGCAGTACCGGAGGCGGCATCAAGGTTTCTCGGTCCATTATTTATATCAAGTCCACGGCCAGGGAGCTGTCCATGCTGATTCATCCCAGAAGCGTGAAGGTGTTAAAGACGGACGGCAAGGCCATCGACAACGGGGTGATCCGCTCCGCCGGCGCGTTTCTGATGTGTTATGTCCTGGTCTTTGCCGTGTCGGTTCTGCTGGTAAGCCTGGACAATATGGACCCCACCACCACATTCACCGCCGTCGCCGCCACGATCAACAACATCGGCCCGGGACTGGAGCAGGTGGGGCCTACCGGCAACTTTTCAGCTTTCACCCCTTTCTCCAAGCTGGTGCTGATGTTCGATATGCTGGCCGGAAGACTGGAAATTTTCCCGATGCTGCTGCTGTTCAGCCCGAGAACGTGGAAGAGGAATTAAATAAACTTGGAGGACTTTAGCGGAACTAAATATCAGCGGAAGTCCGTATGAACCCCGGAAGGATTTTTGGACGCCCCTGCGGCCGAAAATTCTTCCAGATCAAAGGGGTTCAGGAGGACTGTAGCGGTACTAAATTAGGAGGTATTATATTATGAAAATCACATTGGATATGACCATTGAAGAGATCGTTAAGGCGGATTCCAGAGCCGCCGACATTCTGGCGGACGAGGGGATGAACTGCGTATCCTGCGCTTCCGCCGCCGGCGAAAGCCTGAAGGAAGCGGCGGAGGGACACGGTGTGGACCCGGTGATGCTGCTGCGGAAATTGAATTTCAGGCTGAATATGTAGGGAATCCGACAAATACAATATCCGTATTTTCCCCATATATTCCCGCAAAAACAAAGCCGCCGTTATGCAGATGACAAATCATTCTGCCTTACGGCGGCTTTATTCCTGCAAGCAGCGAGCATCACCCCTTCGCCGGATTCACATGCACCATACAGTGCTTCACATCCGAAAATTCCCGTTCGATGGCGTCATGGACGGTTTCCGCTATCTTATGGGTCTCATTCAGCGTCTTTTCCCCGTCGGCACAGATCTCGATATCCACATAGACTCTCGAACCGAATTTCCTTGTTCTCATCTCGTCCAGACCAAGAACGTTCTGCACGGAAAGCACCACACGGCGCATTTCTTCTTCCGTCTTGTCGTCGCAGGACTCATCCGTCATCTTCCGCACGGCATCGACAAAAATATCTGCCGCCGCCTTTATGATAAACACGCAGATGACCACGCTGGCCACAGGGTCCAGCACCGGGAATCCCAGTCTCGCCCCCAATATACCCGCAAAGCTGCCAATGGAAGACATGGCGTCGGAACGATGGTGCCAGGCGTCCGCCATAAGCGCGCCTGATTTGATTTTCTTAGCCGCATGACGGGTATACCAGTACATTCCTTCTTTCACCGCCACAGACACCAGCGCCATCACCAGGGCGATCAGGCCGGGAACTGTCAGATCTCCATAGTCCCTCTCAACGATTTTTACAATGCCGCCGTAGCCGATTCCAAGCCCTGTAGCCGACAGAAAGATGGCCAGAATAATCGCTGCCACGCATTCCATCCGTTCATGTCCGTAAGGATGGTTATGATCAGACTTCTTTCCGGCAATCTTGACGCCGGCCATCACCACAAAGGTGCTGAGCACGTCGGAAATCGAGTGAACCGCATCAGAAACCATGGCTCCCGACCGGCCCGCAAGCCCTGCGATCAGCTTAAGCAGCGACAACAGCACATTGACAATGATACTGTTTACGGAAACCCGCATCGCGATCCTTTCAGATTCATTTACCACTTTCACGGATTTATCTGTTGATTTTTCAAATCCATTTTCCTGTTCCGGCCTAACGGCGTTTTCATTATGTTTTCCCATCTTCTTTACCTCCAAATTTTGCTCCGCGTCCGCCCGGTTATCCGGGCTTTCGCTGTTTGTTTGACTGTAAATCTTCCGGGCACTTCATAACCAAACGTCAATACATATCTGTGTTCCGGCAAAAAGCCGCGCCTGATACAAAAAACCAGGTCTCTGCTTTTCGCTTCCGCCTGGTTTCTTTCCCAATCAGGAACATGTGTCATTCACCCATGTTCCCGACTGTTCCACAAAAAAACACCTGCGGAACACACACTGTCCCACAGATGTATCACTTATCGTTCATCTGCTGCCATTCTCATAGCCCGGCTACACATTCTCATGCTGCCTGATCAGTTTGTACTGTAGATTGTATGCAGTGCAAAGAGATTGTTCCTACTATACTATACTACGCACAAAAATGCAAGGGGTTCATCGGCACTTTCAGAACTTTTTTAAAAACACTTTTTCAAAAGCCTCCACTATCAACTCCACCGTCTCATCCGGTGTTCCGGCGCCACTGTCAGGCAGAGGCTCCTCCATTCCCATCTGCATCAGGATCTCCGACGCGGCCTCTGTCGTTTCCCCAACGCTTAAAAGCCCCCAGTCCATCTGATCGATGGCATGGGCGATAAAAGACGCCTTTGCCACCAGTCTGCCTTTTACGGCCTGCTCCTCCAGCAATTCGGAAAACCTTGCCCTGTCCACAGCCGATGCTCCCTGTTCCCGCACATACCGGCGGTACAGACCAGCCTCGCTGACGCCGAACCGGGAGAGCCGCCTGATCACATTGTGCTGCCGTCTTGCATTCAGCTTTGTCTGCAAATACAGCGCCCTTTTCACCGCCGGCTTCACCGCTTTTCCGATCAGCTCCCCCAGTTTGCTGTGTTTCCCGGCGTCGGTCAGGTACATCTCCGATTCCATATCAGCCACCATAATGGTTCCGTCCGTCCCCGAGCCGGTGGCCAGTCCCCTGGAGAAACGGCTTTCCGCCATCAACTCCAGCACCGCCGCGGTTTTCGCCTCCGTACAGGTCACCAGCGCACGGGCCATGGCTCCTTCCGACAGATCGGCATTGATACAGAGCAGAATATTGATCGTTCCCAGCCGATATTCCGGCGCCACCGCACTGTCCTCATTCCATGTAGCCGGATCACACACCCGGCCTGCGTTTATCTCGATTCCTCCTGTCACAACCGCGGTGACGGCAAGCTTTTCAAAGCGCTCCGTACAGATCGCCGCATTGTCCATACTGGCCGCCGTTTCCAGCCCTGCCGCAGTCTCCGGGTCCAGACCGATTTCTTCCATTGTACGCATCATATGTTCCCGATAGGTTTTCCCCTTCATCTCAGCCGAACATCCCACCCCCGGATTACAGTCGTGATTAAACACCGTCTTTAAATCCGTCCGGTATCCGCCGTTATAAGGCGCAGTGCTGAGCACCCGCCTTTTTCCTTTGAAAGGGATGACAATATTATAATCAAAGCGATGCACTTCATCCCCGCAGGGAAGGTCGTAAATTTTCACCGGTTTCCCCCTTCTGATACAACCTGGATACATCCGCCCCTTGATACGCATGATTTCTAAAACGCCGGAACCGTATCCATATCAATATATTATCTGATACAAAACCGCAGGATATCTATCAGCAAGCACAATGCAAACTGGCGGCCATTATGGCCGCCGAAAAAAATTATGCCTCGTCTATCGCTTTCCCGATATCGCTCCTGCAATATTTATTGTCAAAATCAATCCATTTAACCGCTTCATAAGCATTGGCCCTGGCCTTATGGAGATCCTCTCCGACAGCAGTCACACCCAGCACACGGCCGCCGTTGGTGACGATCTGTCCGTCATCCCATTTGGTTCCGGCATGGAATACCCAGTAGCCCTCTTTTTCCTCAAAGGTATCCAGCCCTCTGATGGGATAACCCTTCTCATAAGAAACCGGATAACCGTCGGAAGCCAGCACCACGCAGACTGCGGCGTTGTCCTCAAATTCCAGATTGATTTCTGACAAAGTGCCATCGATACATGCTTCGAATAAATCCACAATATCATTCTTCATTCTGGGAATCACCACCTGAGCCTCCGGGTCGCCGAAACGGGCGTTGTACTCCAGTACCCTGGGCCCTTTCTCTGTCAGCATCAGTCCAAAGAAAATAATTCCCTTAAAAGGTCTTCCCTCTGCCTTCATGGCATCTACGGTGGGCTGATAGATATATTTTTTACAGAATTCATCTACCTCTGCCGTGTAAAAAGGACTGGGAGAGAATGTTCCCATACCGCCGGTATTCAGGCCCTGGTCTCCGTCCTGGGCCCGCTTGTGATCCTGAGCGGAGGTCATAATCCGGATGGTCTCGCCGTCCACAAAGGAAAGCACAGACACCTCCCGTCCGGTCATAAATTCCTCGATCACCAGCTTATTTCCCGCAGCGCCGAATTTCCTGTCCAGCATGATCTCTTTCACGCCGTCCTTTGCTTCCTCCAGTGTATTGCAGATCAGAACGCCCTTCCCCAGCGCAAGACCGTCCGCCTTCAATACGGTCGGGAAGGCTGCCTCGGTTTCCAGATAATGTAGGGCTGCTTCGGCGTCCTCAAATACCTCATAGGCCGCCGTGGGAATCTGGTATTTTTTCATCAAATCTTTGGAAAATGCCTTGGAACCTTCCAGCACCGCCGCGTTTTTCCTGGGGCCGAACACCCGCAGCCCGGCAGCCTCAAAGGCATCCACCACGCCGGCCACCAGCGGGTCGTCCATCCCCACCACAGTCAGATCGATCTCTTTTTCCTTCGCGAATTCCACCAGCTTGTCGATTTCCATTGCGCCAATCGGGACGCATTCCGCCAGCCGGCTGATTCCCGCATTGCCCGGGGCACAGTAAAGCTTGCTGACCCGGCTGCTTTTCGCCACCTTCCAGGCGATGGCATGTTCCCTGCCGCCGCTGCCTATGATTAAAACTTTCATCTTATTTTTCTCCTATTTATAGTTCCGCTGTTTTTATTTTTATAGCTTTCCCATCGCTTCCTTTTTACAGGCGAGCATATTAATGGCCTGGGGCAGGATAATCCATTCGGCCTGCTCCATCACCCGGCGCTGCAAAAGCTCCGGCGTGTCTCCCGGCTCCACCTCCACTGCCTTCTGTAAGATAATCGGACCGGTGTCGGTCCCCTCGTCCACAAAGTGAACCGTTGCCCCCGTCACTTTCACCCCTCTTTCCAACGCGGCCTCATGGACTTTCAGACCATAATAACCCACGCCGCAGAAGGATGGAATCAGGGAAGGATGGACATTAATGATCCGACCCGGATAAGTCCTCACCATCTCCGGTGGAATCTTCACCAGATATCCGGCCAGCACAATCAAATCCGGCTGATATTCCGCCAGCTTTTCTATCAGTGCCCGGTGAAATTCCTCCCTCGTCTCATAAGCAGCCGGAGAGACGCAAGCCGCGTCAATGCCGTTGGCTTTGGCCCTAGCCAGGGCATAAGCCCCTTCATTGTTGCTGATCACCACGGACAGCTCCGTATTTTTCACCGTCCCTGCCTTGATGGCGTCTATAATCGCCTGCAGGTTGGTTCCCCCGCCGGATACCAGTACCGCCGCCCTTAACATAAGACAACTCCTTTTTCGCCCGCTTTTACGGAGCCGATCACGTAAGGGGTTTCGCCGGCCGCTTTGATGGCTTCCATGGCTGCGTCTTTTGCCGCCGGGTCCACGGCTACCACCATACCGATACCCATATTAAAGGTATTGTACATGGCGTGTTCTTCCACCTGACCCCGTTCCGCGATCAGGGCGAAAATGGGAGGCACCGGATAGCTGGACTTCTCGATCACCGCGCAAATGCCCTCCGGCAGCATTCTGGGTACATTTTCATAAAAACCGCCGCCGGTGATATGGCTGCAGGCCTTCACCCGCACCCCTGCGTCTTTCAGCGCTTTCAGTGCCTTTACATAGATTTTGGTCGGCGCCAGCAGCACGTCGCCCAGAGTTCCGCCCAGGCTGTCATAATAAGTAGACAGACTTTCCTTTGTCATGTCAAACACCTTCCGCACCAGAGAAAAACCGTTGCTGTGAACGCCGGAGGACGCCATACCGATCAGCACGTCTCCTTCTTTTAAGTCCGCTCCGCTGATCAGGTTCTTCTCGTCCGCCACGCCCACCGCAAAGCCGGCCAGGTCATACTCGTCCACAGGGTAAAATCCCGGCATCTCCGCCGTCTCACCGCCGATCAGCGCGGCGCCTGCCTGACGGCAGCCCTCTGCCACGCCGCTTACAATCTCGGCTATTTTTTCCGGATCATTTTTGCCGCAGGCTATGTAATCCAGGAAAAACAACGGTTCTCCTCCCGCGCAGGCCACATCGTTGACACACATGGCCACACAATCGATGCCGATGGTATTATGCCTGTCCATCAGAAAGGCCAATTTCAACTTCGTTCCCACGCCGTCCGTTCCCGACAGCAGAACGGGCTTTTCCATATTTTTAAAACTTTCCATAGAAAACGCGCCGGAAAAACCGCCCAGTCCGGACAGCACCTCCGGCCTCATGGTAGTCTGTACATGCTTCTTCATCAATTCCACTGACTTATAGCCAGCCTCGATATCCACTCCGGAATTTTTATAATCCACAATCGTTCCTCCTAATCGAGTTCCTCTACAGTCCTCTTGTTTTTACATCTGTTTCAGATATTCCGCATACCCGATATCCGCAACCTTTTCCGCTTTCTTTTTCACGGAAGTTTTCATGTTCTCACTGTAAGCCGCCAGCTTTTCCGACAGCTCCTCATCCCCGATGGCCAGCATCTTCATGGCCAGCAGGGCCGCGTTCACCGCGCCGTCGATGGCCACCGTGGCCACAGGTACGCCTGGCGGCGTCATCACGATGGAATACAAAGCGTCCTGGCCGCCGAAGTATTTTGAATGCAGCGGTACGCCGATCACCGGAAGCGTAGTCAGCGCCGCCAGCATCCCCGGAAGGGCTGCGGCCCATCCCGCGCCTGAGATAATCGCTTTCAGACCTCTTTCCTTTGCGCTTCTGGCATACTCCACCATCTCGTCCGGCGTCCTGTGCGCGGAAATAATCGTCAGTTCATAAGGTACGCCGAAATCATCCAGCGTCTTTGCCGCTTTCTGCATCACTGCCAGGTCCGAATCACTGCCCATTACAATGCCAATTACTGGTTTCATCTCTCATTCCTCCTAAATTGAGTTCCGCTACAGTTCCTTATTTAATTCCTCTGTCCCCGGCAGCACGAACCGGCCGCCCTTAACGATTTCAATCCGGCTGCCGTCGGCCCGGATTCCTGTGATCGTATCCAGCTCATCGTAGGGCAGGGTAATATCGGTGTGGCATCCGAAATATGCCTCCTTCGGATTTGTCTTCCTGAGAATGGAAATCTCATTGTCCTTTGCCACGATTTCCTTCCCGTCCGGATTATAAACCCTGCGCTCTTCCCCGTTGCTGTAACAGGTATCCCCAAAAGCGAAATGGGGGCCTGTCTTTTCCGCGATCAGAATTTTCAGCTTATCAAAAATACCGTATTTTTTCGCCATCCGGTAAGCCGCCGTATTGGTACCGATGGCAAATTCACCTATGGGCAGCGTCCGGTGATGATGAAGAATCGTTTCCCGCACCAGCGCTTTCCCTTCTTCCTCCGTGGAAAAACTACCGCAGCCATACTCTTCCACCATGCCGTCTTTCACCTGAAACCAGATATCCTTATAATAAACTCCTTCTATATACAGTTCTTTTACATGGAGACGGCCTTCCGTTTCCTTCAGCACAGGAGAGGTGAACACCTCCCCCAGCGGAATATTCACGTCCGCCAGACAGTTCTCAAATTTTGTCTGCGCCAGAGGATCCTCTAACTCCCGCAGAGCCACGGTAAGAGAGGTTTCATTGCCCTCCCGGCCCTTAATCTCCACCTGATCACACTGATCCAGCGCCTGAATGATTCTTTCCTGCACCTGTCCGTACAGCTCATAATCCAGATTATTCAGCCGGATCGTCTCGTCAAAAATCTTCTCAAAGTCTTTGCCGATAGCCGGAACCGGGTAAGAGATAATCGTAAAACTGCGTTCTTCCCCGTTAATATACTGATAGGTGATCCTGGCCGCTTCCTGCTGCATCTGTACCAGCAGTTTCAGCTGCCAGTCCTCATAAAATGCCGCTTCCGTTTTGTTGACCGGCGTAAAGTTCTCCTCGCCGAAGATTTCCATCACCGCCGGCCCCGCCATGCCTGCGGCCAGACTTTTCCGTTTCTCAAAGGCCGTCCGCATCACCGACAGCTTCCGCTCTTTCAGATCCCCGTTCAAAAACAGTCCCAGATCACAGCGGTGATCATAATCGCACTGCTGACTGGGCGACGTGCCATAATAACCGATTTTGATATTGTCACGACGGTTCATCAGGTTCACCGGAGAACGGTACAGAACCGATCGAAGCCCCAGCTTTTCAAACTGATCGACAGCTTTGCGCACCACCCGTTCAAAGCCCAGACAGTACCGTACATCCACAAACTCCTTTTTCGACAGATCCACATGGGCCAGCTCAAAGCCTTTGCGGTAGCCTTCCGTATAAGTGGCCGCCATCGCCGTGATCGTTTCTTCCGGCAGACTGTTCAGATAACGGGCGGTTTCCAGTTCGTTTTCACTGACATACTCCCCGTACCGGTACAAATAACGGAGATCTTCCAAATTGCTGTCCGTCACAATATCCCGGGCAAAAGACAGCTCCGGATCCAGAAGCTCCCGGTTTCTGTAATCCACCGTCACATCGCAGTAATCGCTGAAAAAATAATAAAGGGCTTTTTGCACTTCCGGCTCGCCGCCGCCATCTTCCAGTATGCAAAAAACCTCCATAAAAATTTCGCAGCAGATGGTCATGTCCAGCAGACGATCCTCCGCGGCATAGACGATCATGCCTCTGATCTCCATATATAAACAAGAGAGCAGCCGACCCATACCTGTTCCCAGCCGGCCGGCCGCATAGGCCGGATTGGCATAACTGCGTTCATAAGCGCCCCCGGTAATATCCCCGTAAAGCTTTTCATTATATTCCTGAAGTCTTTCTAAAGACAGCTCCTCAAACCGCCCTGATCGCCTTTCCTCACCATACTGAACAACGGTCAGGATAAACCCGGCGGTTCTCCTGAAAAAATCGCTGTAAAAAAGAGCTTTTTTCTCATCTGACAGTTCTTCTTTTGTACCTGTAATCGGGTCTGAGATTTCTTCCGTTCCGGCAATCTCTCTGATTCGTTCCAATACCAGCCGGAATCGTTCTTCCTCGAAGCTGCAGTCTTCTTCATATTCCTGCTCTGACATTTTTCTGTCACACATATTTTCCTCTTTCCTGACGTGCCCGGTCCGTCGTCCGGACAGATTCGAATGTTCACTGCCGGACTTCGCTCTCCTCATTTCCTCTGCCGCCCGGCGTCAGTGTTTTTACGGCAAAAACAATCCGACTCCATATATGGCTGCCAGCACGATAAAAACGGCCGCATTGGCAACGCAGCCCGCAAGACCTGCCGTCTGCCGTTTTTCTTCCCTGTCATACTTTCCTTTAATACCCAGCCACAATCCGAAAATAGCCGTTGGCATACCGCACAGCCCCAATCCCGCACAGCGTTCCGGGACGGCACCCCCTGTCAGAACGGAGGGCACAATACCTGCCGCGGCCAAAGCGACTGCAGCGACCGCCGTCACACAGGAAAAAAGTGAAAAGGGCGAAAAGGCCCTGTCAGTCTGCGCGCCGCTTCCGGTATATTCTCCGGTTTCCTCCTGCAGATATCTTGCCCTAACCTTTCTACGTTTCATAGAACCCTTCCATTTCCCTCTATTTCCGCTCCGCTTTCTTTTCGGACTTTTTCTTCTCGTTCCGGCTCAGGAACCGGTACAGAATAAAACCGATCAGTCCGCCCAGCATATTCAGAAAGATATCATCCACGTCAAAAGAGCCTACGCGGAATAACAGCTGAACGGACTCTATCATAAGACTGAGCAAGAATGTATAAAATACCAGATGATATCCCTTTCTGGCCGGAGCCGCCAGAATCGGCAGCCACATTCCGAAAGGAACAAAAACAGCCACATTCCCTGCGAGATTTATGACTGAATAGATACCAAGAGCACGAAAATGACGGATATAGCGTCCGATCTCCCGAAACGGCACCAGATTATACCGGTAAATCCGATCCGAATCTGCCCTTCCAAACTGCTCGGCAAAAAAAACAAGGTAAAGAAGAAATCCCAGATAGACCGTAAAACACAGCCACTCTACCCACCCGGCCTGAGATTTATCACTTTTCCTCATCCGGCTAAAACGTAATTTGCGATTTTCTCTTCAACAAAATGCCTCCGTTGACAATACAGCCGATACCGGTGCTGATCCCCACCACCAGAATTACGATTCCCATGGCGACGCTCCATCCGCCGGTACGGTTCATGGTTTTATAAATTTTTTCTCCCATCCAACACCTCCGATT
This sequence comes from uncultured Lachnospiraceae bacterium, assembly GCA_910579325.1. Taxonomy (GTDB): domain Bacteria; phylum Bacillota; class Clostridia; order Lachnospirales; family Lachnospiraceae; genus Paralachnospira_A. The sequence continues at coordinate 22,900 of CAJTTU010000024.1, forward strand.
ATTCAGCCTGTAGTTACTTTACTCCATATACCTCATAATATGCGTCGATCGCCTGCTTCAAACTGTCGTCAATAATCATTTTTCCCTTATAAGGACGATTATATAAGTGCCGAATCACTTCTTCCATCGTCACGATCGCGGTTGTCCTGAAACCATACTTCTCCGAGATCTCCGTCAATGCGGTTCTGGTTCCCTGGCCCCGCTCCATACGGTCCACACTCACTACCAGCCCCAGCGCCTTTACGTCGCCCTGCGCCCTGATAATCGGCAGCGTCTCGCCGATGGAGGTTCCCGCCGTGGTCACATCCTCGATAATCACCACCCGGTCGCCGTCCCCGATGGGACTTCCCAGCAGAATTCCCTTGTCACCGTGATCTTTTACCTCTTTTCGGTTCGAACAGTAACGGATTTCGGCGCCGTACCGGTCGCTTAAGGCCATGCTGGCCGCAACCGTCAGCGGAATTCCTTTGTAAGCAGGTCCGAACAGCACGTCAAAATCCGTTCCGAAAGCGCCGTAAATCGCTTTCGCATAATACTCTCCCAGCTTTTTCAGCTGCGCTCCGGTTCTGTAAAATCCCGTATTGATAAAAAACGGGGTTTTTCTCCCACTCTTTGTCACAAAGTCGCCAAATTTCAGCACTTCGCAGTCTACCATGAATTCGATGAACTCTCTTTTGTACTGTTCCATGTGATCCGATTCTCCTTCGTATACGGACATTTCAGCCTTAAATATCTTCCCAATTTTACCACAATTATCATTTATATTCAACTGTTTTTGCTCTGCCATTTTGATCCTGTCCTCTGGCTTGTTCATATAATTTTTTCCAGAATCAGACGGTCGAAACGACGGATGGCTCCTCATAATACACCTTTTCCAGCGTCAGCCCTTTTGCCGGCGCCAGCATGCCCGCCGCCTGCCGGTCCCGTGCCTTTAGAATCTGCTCCATTTCCTCCGGCTTCCTTTCGCCGGCGCCCACCTCATACAGCGTCCCGGCCAGAATGCGGACCATATTGTAGAGAAAGCCGTTTCCGGTGGCGATCATGCAGATCTCCTCTCCGGTCTGTTCCATACGCAGGCTGTAGATGCGGCGCACCGTGGATTTTTTCATCTGCCTGTTGGCACAGAAGCTTTTAAAATCATGCTCCCCCTCCAGAAACCTGGCCGCCCGCTCCATGTCCGGCACATAAAGCGGCGTCTTTTTCGCCGGAACCCATATATAATTACGATCAAACACAGGTTTCGTATCGCCCGTATAAATACGATAGCGGTAGGTTTTCGCCCTGGCGTTCAGACGGCTGTGAAATCGTCCGTCCGCTTCCGTTACGCTGACAACGGAAATGTCCGCAGGAAGATACTGATTCAGATAGTCCCTGATCCCGGCACAGGACAGAGGCGTATCCATGCGGGCATTCGCCACCTGCCCCCGGGCATGAACGCCGGCGTCGGTTCTGCCTGAGCCCTGCACCTCGATTTCCCCCTCCGGACAGCCGCACAGCTTCGCCAGCACAGCCTCCAGCCTGCCCTGTATGGTCCGCCCGGTATTCCTTTGCTTCTGCCAGCCGTCGTAACGGGTTCCGTCATATTGGATTAAAAATCTGTAATTTTTCATTGGCTTCGTCTTTTCATCTCAAAATAAGGCAGCGTCTCATAGCCGCATTTTTCATAAACCCGAATGGCTCTCTCGTTTTCTTTCTCCACCTCCAGCTTTAAAATCGCATCCGGATATTTCTCAGCCACGAAATCCAAAAAACCACTGCCGATCCCCTCTCCCCGGAAAGGCTCTCTGATATACAGATCCTCAATCCAGACACAGGGCTTCCCATACTCCGTGGAAAAGCTTTTCGCCACCATCCCATACCCGCAAAGCTTCTGTTCCACCTGGAACACATACCCCTCCAGATAAGGGCAGTCTCCGACGCAATGGTCGATATCCGCCTGAAACACCTCGGCGGATCCGTTGGTGGAAACCGCCGGGGACGCGTAAAACACCTTCATCATCTCGAAAATTTCCCTTCTGTCTTCTTCTGTCATTTCTCTTATTATCGTATGCATCAGTCTGTCTCTCCTTATCTTTTTCCGATTTTATGCCATAACAGGAAACCCGCGAATATAAACCCACGGGACCGTTTAAACAACATTATACTAAACTTTTGCAATTTGTTCAAATCCGGCAAAGTCAGAAACATAAATCATCACAGGGGAGCCGGTAACTCATATGAGTTACCGGCTCCCCCAGGTCGACTATCTATTTCCCGAAAGTATTTTCGGTGTTCCAAAATCCTCATTCAGCCAGCGCAATACTGAAATGATAAAAAGTATCTGAAAAACTAGAATCGGTACGCAGGTCAGGATAGACGAGGTTTTTACCACCTCCATACCGCCTACAAGAATCAGCGACATTGTCGCGAGAAATACAAAGAATGACCAGAATAAACGCACCCAGCGCCTGGGTTCCGCATTGTATCCGACTTCCTGGCTGGTAATGTTTGACATGGTATAGGCGCCGGAGTCAATACCGGTGGCCTGCGCCACCATGAGAAGCAATACAAACAAAGGAATGATTACCGTTTTGCCGGGCAGGGTATCCAGGATCGCGTAAATGGCACGGGGCCCTCCCTGGGACTGCAAAATTCCAATCAGATCCATACCCCTGTTAAAGATCAGATCCTGAACATAACCACCTATAATGCCAAAAATCAGCATTGTACCGCCGCCTGCGGTGACGATCATATTGAGCACAAAAGCCTTCAGCGTTCTGCCTTTGGAAATGCGGGCCATGAACAGACCGATGTAGATTGCCCAGGACATCCACCATGCCCAGTAAAACACGGTCCAGTCCTGCGGAAAACCGGATCTGCCGACCGCGTCGGTATAAAAGCTCATTCTGAAGAAGTTCTGCATCATAATTCCCAGGGAATCGCTGAAGTAAGACAGAATCCATGCGGACGGCCCTGCCAGAAATACATAGACCACGAAAGAGATAAACATCACCATGTTGATGTCCGACAGCTTCGCGATTCCCGCATACAGGCCTTTGTAACAACTCCAGCTGTATATGCAGGTGAAAAACAATCCCACTCCGATCTTCAGCGGCATCGTATCCGGAATGCCGAAAAATTCCGATATAATGCAGGAAATCATGGGAAACACGAAAGCCAGTGATGTAGCGAAGCCGCCCATCATACCGATCACCACCAGCACGTCGATGGCAATGCCGATTTTTCCATATGCTCTTTTTCCCAGAAGTCCGCCGCATGCGTAACTTGCCTTAAAACGGAACTGCCGTCTGTTGTAATAACAGTATGCGAACGCAATGGCAGGTACGGCGAAAATGGCCCACGGGGTAAATCCCCAGTGAAAAAAGGTGTAAGCGGACGCCCATTCTCTGGCTGCCGCGGACATTGGTACGATGCCAAAGGGCGGGGACGACAGGTAGTACAGAGGTTCCAAGCAGGCCCAGTACATTGCTCCCGCACCGATTCCCGCACAGAAAAACATTGCAATCCATGTAAAATTTTTAAACTCCGGCTGATCCTCCTCTGATCCCAGTTTTACGGAACCAAATCTGCCCATTACAATCCACAGGCTGAAAGCAAGGCTGATAAATCCGACCAGTTCAAACAGCCAATCCAGACCATATGTAATTTTACCCATTACCAGACTGACCAGCCCCTGGGCCTTATCCCGCAAGATAATCAATGGAACGTATAGCGCAAGGCAGCCGATGACAGAAGTCAGAAAAATCGGTTTTGATACGCCGGCCGTCTGTTTTTTTCCGTTTCTCTGTTCTCGTTCGTCGCCTTTCATTTACTGCTCCTCGTAAACAATCTCTTTCCGTACGGTTCCGTCGTCATTCAAAACAGTCCATTTTTGTCTGATTTCTTTGAAAAAGGTAATAACCATTAAAGCGATAATAATCATCGCGGGGATGGAACCGATGATGGTAACTGCCTGAGCCGCGGAAATACCGCCGCAAAGCAGCAGAGCGATCGCGATCGCACCAACACCCAGTGACCAGAAAATTTTATTCCAGTTGGGCGGCTCATCCTCAGGCCCCAGATCCTTTGTGGTGATCATGGCCATGCTGTAAACATTGCCGTTCAGCAGAGTCTGCATACACAGAAATCCAAAGATCATCAGAACCGGATATAAAAACCTGATAAAAGGGATGTAATCCCAAAGGGCTACGATTGCCGCCCCCTGTCCGGATGCAGCGATTATGGAAGCCAGATCTACATGATTGTTCTGATAAATATAAATAGAGTAATTCTGAAATACGCCAAAGAACAGCCATAAACCCAGTGTCTGAGCCGCCAGAGCGCCGATAACAGTCTGTCTTACGGTACGTCCACGGGAGATCTTCGCGAAAAATAAACCGTTATGGATTGCCAGCGCCAGGTACCAGCACCAATAAAATACCGTCCAGTTCTGAGGCGTGCCGGACGCCGCGTATGTATCCGTATTGAATGTCAGACGAATAATATTCTGCAGATACATGCCGATGTTATCCAGCGCGGCATTCATCATATAAGATGTAGGACCTACGATCAGCAGGAATGCCAGCAGGCCAAAGCCGACTACCACACGGAAGTTGCTCAGATACTTGACGCCTTTGGAAAGACCGGTGTACAGCAGTAACGCCATTACCACTGACCACATAATGATGACGACCGCCTCTGCCCGGAAATTCATTTGAATGCCGAAACTTCGGCCGATGAGCGCTGACACGGTAGGTACGTTTACCCCTACGGCCGTTACCACACCTGTAAGGATGGATACGGCAAATAACGCGTCGATGACCTTGCCGAAAATACCTTTGGAATTCTTCTCGCCAATAAGAGATACGCAGGCTGTGGAGGGACGTACATCCTTTACCTTCTTGCAGAAGATCTGGTATGCCCATACAACACCCATCAGAGTCGCCGCTGCCTGAATCACAAATCCCCAGTGGTGAAAAGGATAAGCGGTTGCTCTATACAGTGCTTCCATCGAATAAGGTTCAACTCCCTCGGTGGGCGTCTGATAGTAATAAAACCATTCGATTGCTGTCCATGTTAATACGCCTACGCCTACGGTGGATGTAAAAATCATGCTCAGCCATGAGAATGTACTGTGTTCAGGCGTTTCCGTACCAAAGCGCATCTTACCGGCAGGATGAATACACAGGAAAATACACAACACGATCAGCGCGAATACAAACAGTTCAATGAACCAGCCCAGATCAGCGCAGATCACGCCGAATGCCAGCGTACTAAGTGTGGCGCCGGCAGAAGCCGGATCACTTAAAACCCATGCCACCAATGCGATGATCACAAGCAGAGGCGGAATAAATACGACCGGCTCAATACCTGCGCTTTTTTTCTTTTCCATTATACTGCCCCTCCTCTCTTTGCCTTATACTCCCCCTATAACCTTTTCCATATAAGCGCGCAGATCCTTATCTGTCTCAGAATCCAGCAGTGTGTCGGGAGCTGCTGCCAGAATCTCTTTATACTTCACATTCGCACGCCGGATAACATCCTGAGAACCTTTGTCAGTCCAGTCACTGTAACTTTCGCACTCGGAGATATCATTGTTAAACACCTCTCTGAAATGCTCGAATGTATCGTCATGCTCAAGATAAGAACCTCTGGGGCCGACCTCTTTAATCACATCAACAGACAGAGCGTCGTCATCGGTCTCTATACCCTGTTTCAGATACAGCGCTCTCTTAATAATCTCTTCGTCTACGATATGTTTCTCATAAGATACTGTCATAATAGCATCCAGAACGCCCAGACACTCGTTAATGATATCTGCTTCCGCGAAAATTGCCATCATTACATTCTGCATGGTCTCCAAACCCGCCTGCATATCAGGCACCTTCGCGTCGGTCATACCGCACATACTCCTGGTAGGAAGATGATAGAATTCATGAGCCATCAGCAGCAGAAGGACGTTGACCAGAGACATATCGGGCGTACCTGTCATATAGGTCCCCTTCTTCATATAGCCGACGGTTGAAGAAGGCGCGTAAACAACGGGAGTTTTCTCATTGATCAGATTCGTCAGTACAATGCCGCTGAGTATTTCCGTATTCTGCAGTACCAGCATACCCATATGACGCATGGGACCGGAAATGCCTGCCAGAATACAGGGAAGCAGATAAACCCCTTGTCCGCGCTGAATATACTCGATCATGGAACCCAGCGTATCACGCGACCATGCCAGAGGACTTAAGGGATTAGGATTAAAATTACTATACTGAATATCTGTCTCCTCGCCGGGTGACATGCCCATGGAAATCTGAATCATATCCAGGAACTCTTTGCTGCTCTTCTGACCCATGGTGAAGCCCAGTGCAGGCTTGTCTGAGTTCTTCAGCACTTCATAGCACATATACAGATGTTTGAACTCCTCCGGAACATCTGAAGGATTCAGCGGATGTGTTCCTACCAGATTTATAAGGTCGCTGGCTTGCGCCAGTCTCATCATATTTCCATAATCCTCAAGGGCAGCCAGTCTTTTACCATAATCCAGATCCTGAATAAATACGGCGCCTCCATTAGGAAATACCGCGAAATCTTTTCCAATTTCCACTGTCTTTTCCGGATTACGACTGCAAAACTTAAAAGTACGAGGCAGTGTCTTCAAAGCCTTTTCTACCATAGCCCTGGTGATGTAGACACGATATCCGTCTACTTTTGCTCCGTGCTTTTTAAAGAGTTCGATCACTTCATCACTCTGGAATATCACGCCGGTATTTTCCAGAATGTCGATGGACGCCTCATGGATTCGTCCATAATCTCTGTCCTCGATAAAACGCAGTGTTGAATACAGTCCTTTCTTATCCATATGTTATGTCCTCCTAACAATTTCTTCCGGGATGCCAGTTCCTGATCCGAACTTCTGGTTCCACAGAATACTTCTCCTGATTTAGTTCCTCTGACATGAAAAAAAACGGTTTTGTTTCCATCTCTTACTGAAAGGATAGCACAAAACCGGTCTCAATATTTTTGTTATATTTTATTATTTTTTGCTTAATTGTCCTTTAACAGTCTGTCCAGATTTTTTTTCAGAAAATCCCTCAGCGCCTGGGCATCCCGGGTATAATAATCCGCCCCGATCGACTCGGCATAAGACTTTGTCACCGGCAGGCCGCCCACAAAAACCGTCACCTGATCCCGCAGCCCTTCCTTTTCCAGTTCTCTGATCACCAGCTTCATCTCCCCCAGCGTTGTGGTAAGAAGAGCGGAGATCAGAACCAGCTTCGCGTCGTATTTCCGGACCGCCTCCACAAATTCCTCCTTTGACACGTCCACCCCCAGATCGATCACTTTAACCTCCAGGGTAGAGACATAGATTCTCACCAGATTTTTTCCGATATCATGATAATCGCCTTCCACCGTTCCCAAAATAGCCGTACATTTATAACCGTTCTTCTGCTTCAGATACGGCCGGAGGGTTTCCAGGCCGATATTCAGCGCTCTGCCGGACATCAGCGCTTCCGGGACAAACATACTCATGGACTGAAACTTCTCTTCCATTTTTTTGATGCCGCCGATCAGTCCCCGTTCCAGAATCATTTCGGCCGGATACATTTTTCCCAATGCCTTCCGTACCAGGCTCTCTGTTTTTTCCGCGTTTCCCACTAAAAGAGAATCGCTGATCTCTTCATAGATATCCACTTTATACCTCCCAAATCCGCAAGACTATGACAACATTTTATTTCTGTATTGCCCCGGCGTTAAACCGATAAATCTTCTGAATACCTTCGTATAATGACTCTGACTGGCAAACCCGCATTTCCGGCCGATTTCCCCGATATTCCACGCCCGGCTTTTCATCAGTTCTATGGATTTTTCCACGCGCACCCGCAGCAGGTAGTCATTGACCGTCATATTCATGTTTTTTCTGAACAGAGCGCACAGATAAGATCTGCTCAGACAGACATGGGCCGCGATGTCGTCAAGAACAATTTCCTCTCCATAATGCTGCTGTATATAGTCTGTCACCGACCGGATCAGCCCGGTATGAGAATCTCCTACCGACTGAAAAATCATATCCAGATAATTGCAGCTCATGGCATAAGAAACCGCATAAATTTCTTCTGAATTTTTCAGATTCTTTGTCTCCTTCTCATACTGCCTGAGCATCTGCTGCGCCAGCTCAGCTTCCAGTCCAGCCTCCGCGCAGGCTCTGGAAACCAGCACCATAAAATCCCTTACGCTTTGTTTTACCTCTGTCTCGTCATATCCGGAGAGGATCTCCATATCCGTGTACAGAACCAGAAACAGTTCCACAATTTTCTCTTTATTCCCCATCCGGACATACTGAAGAAAGTTCCGCTCCCGCTTCAGATAAATAGAACGGTCAAACGCTGATTTCTCATATGTCTTTTTCCTGTCCCGGATCCGGGATAATACCATATTTCTCCAGTTGTATTTATTCTTCTGATCGATCAGGAGATAATATCCGGTATTGCTGAAATGTTCCGCTACCACTTTCAGAAGCTCCGCCGCTGCCTGACACTGCCTGACAGAAATCACCTTCAATTCTTTGGCCCTGTCCAGCAGTTGTTCTGACTGTCCCTCATAAAGACGCAGACTTTTGATCTCATTTAAAAACAGGCGGTCCGCTTTCCAGAGCAGTACTTGGCCGCATACGATAGCACCCACCCTGGTCCGCTCGATCTGCAGCGGCGAAGCCCACATCACCAGCCCGCCATGACAGCGGAAAAAATAAGGCTCATCCCACTTAAAGGCTTCCTTGCACGCCTTTTCATAACACCGTCTGCACCGTTCTCTGCCCTCGGCGGTGGACTGAATATACTGGCAGAATGTATTTTCCTCATATTGCGCGCCGGACAGAAACACTTCCCCGTACAGATTGACAGCCACCACGCTCAGCTCGGTGGACACGGAAAAATTATCCATTACCTTGCGCAGATTTTCCTTTTCCAGCGCCAGTTTTTCATTCTCCAACTTATCTGCCCCCATCTTTTATTCGGCGGATCCGTTTAAACTGTTTTGAGCTGTCCTCCTGGAACGACCTCTCCGGCTTCACACCCCAGATTACGATCACAGTGATATCGTTTTCATTAAATTCCGGTTCCTGAGAGTTTGTTTTTAATGCCATATCCGCTGCAACATTTGTTTATTGCATATAGTATACCATAACCGGATGGTATCGCGAACTATTGTGCGAAATTTTCTCCAAAAAAATAAGTATACCCAAAAGAAAACGAACAAAAAAGTCCCTGTTAAAATCAAAAATCATCAAGACCTTGGTTTTATCAGGGAACTTTTTTAATTAGACTCACAATTATAAAAGCGGTATTAACTGACAGTTACGACTGTTTAAAAAGAGGTTTCTCCTCTTACTCCACGGTGATCAGCTCATACTCCCGTGATCCGAAGCCCAGCTTCGCCGCGGCCTCCACCGTATGGACGCCGTTCTTGCTTTCGATCCGTTCCAAAAGATGCGCCTGACCCGGATCATCCTTGGCCCCGTAAACCAGATCCAGGCAGGCCTGGTCGATGGCAATGGGATCCAGGGAAGCCAGGATGCCGATATCCTTCATGCAGGGATCCTCTGCTACGGCACAGCAGTCGCAATCCACGGACATGTTTTTCATCACATTAATATATACGATATTTCCCTTAAAATATTCCACCACGGAAGCCGCCGCGTCCGCCATGGATTCCAGGAAAGAATCATGGTCGGAGGTCCAGAACGCGTCCACATCTCCCACACCATGGATATATGCCTTTCCATAGGAGGAGGCAAAGCCGATGGAAAGCTGTTTGAGCGCGCCGCCGAAGCCGCCCATGGGATGGCCTTTAAAATGAGACAGCACCAGCGCCGAATCGTAATCCGCCATATGACGTCCCACAAAGTTTCTGGAAATTTTATTTCCGTTTTTCACTTCCAGCTCCAGATCCGGTCCCTCGGCATCCAGAATATCTACGGCAAACTGTCTGCTCCAGCCATGATCCTCCATCGTCTTCACATGCTTTTCCGTCGTGTTCCGGGTTCCCTCATATGCCGTATTGCATTCTACAACCGTTCCTCCCACATAATCGATGACAGGCTTCCAGAACTCCGGGCGGAGGAAATTCTGATTTCCCGTCTCGCCGGAGTGCACCTTAATACCGATCTTCCCGGACAAAGGCGTATCCAGCAGTCTGTAAAGCTCCAATACTTTTTCAGGTGTAATCGTTTTCGAGAAATAAACCTTTGACTTCATCACAGCATTCTCCTTATATTCATATTTTTCTGCTTAACAGTTTACATCATGGAGTCCACTCTAAGTCAAGGGGTTTTTGCATCGGCGTCGATCAGCAAACCACCCGATGCTGCCGATCGCAGCCCGCAGCGCTTTCAGATCCGGCTGTTTGTCCTTTTCCAGCGTCACAAGAAAATACTGCCGCTAACTGCTTACCGTTTTTTCGTTACCCTCAGCAGCAGCACGGACATCACCAGCCCAACCACGCCAAAGCCCAGCATCACATAAAAAATGGCCATATACCCTGCGGCCCCCGGATACCGGTCCAGCAGGTTGCCGCAGAGGGTGCTCATAAACACATCCGGCAAAAACCCGATTACGGAAATCAGGCCCACGGCCGTCCCCATCACATTCATGGGAATATTCACCTCGTCGACGGTGGCAAAATAAATGCCCCTCATGGCAAATATGGCCACGCACAGCACGATCATGGCAATCATCAGAACAGGCAGCACAGATACGGGAGCGGCGATAATGGCCAGCAGCCCGACGATAATCAGCCCATAACAGCCGATAACGACCTTCGTGATGGAATGCATTTTATCCGCCAGCGCCCCGCCGCAGGGAGCGGCCACAAACTGAATAATATAAGTTCTGGCGATGGAGATAAACGCCGCCATGGACGCTGAGATCTTGATTACATTCGTAAAATAAGGGGTCAGATAGGTGCTGCCCAGATAAATGCTGTAACAGCAGATAATCACCATGGCGATCAGCCATACCGCAGGGGTTTTTAAAATCACCAGAATGTCTGACATCCCCGCTTTTTTCTTTTCTCTTTCCGCTCCGTCCGCCGCCAAGGGCCTGTCGTCCTCCATAACGATCCAGACCAGGATGCCGGATATGATACAGAGGGCGGCCATAACCAGAATCACGCCTCTTAAGCCTCCCAGGCTCTCTCCCAGTCTGGTAAACAGATAAAGCGTCGCAAAAGAAACCACCGTAGAGCAGATGCCTCTTCCGCCCTCCACGAAGCCGAAGATCCGGCCCTGTTCTTCGCTGCTGCCCAGGCTTCGGGTGGCCTTCTGCATGGCGGACCAGAACGTAAGGGTTGTAAAAATGCCCCACAGTATGTACATGATCACCTGCCCCGCAAAGCCGGGAAAGGTGGCGTACCAGAAGCCCACCAGTCCGGCCCCCAGCATGGAAAATGTCATCAGCTTTCTGGATGAGAAACGGTCGGCCAGCCAGCCGCCCGGCGCGTAACAGATCATGGTGGTCGCGCCGAAGATGCTCAAGGTCAGCCCAAACTGGGTATTATTCAATCCCGACGCTTCCATCACCGCGTCATAATAAGTCCACCGCAGATAAGGCAGCAGATAAATCGTCATTGCCGAAAGGCAGATTACAAAAATATTTAAGTATGTTTTCTTGCTAAATCCTTTTTTCATAAGTTTCCCCCTAATTTAGTTCCGCTGTTTCTATTTAGTTCCGCTGCAGTCCTATTCCATACAGCTCTCAACCAGTTCCACAAAGGATTGATCCACGCCGAATTCCGCCATCACCGCTTTTACGGCGGCCCTTTCTTCCCGGGTCAGCTCCGGCCTGTGATAGCGTCCCAGCCGCATCTCCATCTGCTTCTCCAGGTTGTTGTCAAACACCTCGGGTCCGTTCACCTGAGGCCCCCGCACGCTTAATGTGGGAATACACAGCTCTTCGCGGCAGAAGTCCAGCGTATGTTCTTCCATCAGATACTGGCCGGCAGGCCCTACCTCCTCTACCACATCCAGCGCCAATGTCTCGTCGTCGATCTCAAATTCTCTCATATAACGATTGGCAAAACGGATCACCTCAAAATCCACCAGCATCTTTTCAAAGGATGCCGCCAGGTATCCGTCCATAATGCCGGCGCTCTGGAATACCACGTCGACGCCGGCCAGGCAGCAGGAAAGGTAAGTCAACATAGATTCGTAGCCTGCCTGTGCGTTCACGATCTTGGCATCGGATAACGCGCCGCCGGCCCGGCAGGGGATTCCGTAGAATTCCGCCATCTTTTTGGCGTATTTATAACACAGCGCGCCTTCCGGGGAACCCACGGCGATACTGCAGGATTTCATATCCGCGTTGGTGGACTGAGAGCCGTACAGCACAGGGGAACCGGGCGCAAACATCTGGGACAAAGCCACCACGGAAATTACCTCCGCGTTGATCACGGCCAGCTCCCCTGCCAGCGTAACCGGCGCGGTGGTGCCGCCCATGGCCGCGGCCGTAATCGCCAGCGGCTGGCCATATTTCAGATAGGTAAACAAGGTTTCCGTCATATTGATGTCAAACTGCAGCGGCGTGTTGGTGTTTACCATTGTGAATACTCTGGGCTGTGCCTTCATTTCCTCCGCCGTCACCCCATACCTGGCCATGGTCATTTTCATAATGGTTTCCATCTGCCTGTAATTGCCGCAGGCCGTCCACAGCGTTTTTTCCGTCAGGCTCATAGCCAGGTAGTGCAGAAGCACCGCCGCGATGTCCGACGGAACCTCTTTGGGCTGGCAGGGGGTGCCGCCGTTGAAACAGTAATCCTCATTAGTCTCAAACAGCTTGATCATTTTTACAAAATCTTTCAGATCGGCCTGTCTGACTTTTCCGTCCTTTTCCATAATCTCCGTCGCGCCGGCGCAGGGAGCGTTGTAGGTTACGCCGCTGCCAAGGGTTACGTTGTATCCGGGATTTTTCGCGTAAATCGTTACGGAAGAAGGAGCCAGCTTCACATACTTCATAATCTGTTCTTCCGTAAAATGAGCCACATCCCCTTCCATGCGGATTCCATGGTCTTTCAATACCTTAACCGCATCGGGGTGATGGAACTTTACCCCTGTTTTCTCCAGAATCTTCATACTGGCTTCATGAATTTTTCTTACGTCAATGCTCATCCTCTTAAACCTCCTATTTTAGTTCCGCTGCAGTCCTCCTATATATGTTTACAAACCGCACTCATGTTAACTTGTTAACATCAGGGTCCTAAAAAAATGCTAACATAACATTAGCACTTTTTCAGGTATTTTCTGATATTGCGCTCGATCAGCGCCGTACACTCTGCCGCCGCTTTTTGCGCCACGCCAGGCACGGTGTAATCCGACATATGTTCCATCAGCATCCCGTGGGCAATCAGGCAATTGGTCCTGCTTAAAAATTTCGCGTCCTCATAATCCAGCAGTCCCTCATTCGCCCCGCGCCGCATCCAGATAAAATCCCGCTCCTCTATGCCGCCGCTGAACAGAGAGCTGATCAGAAAAGCATCGTTATTGTAAATAGAAGCTTCGGGAAAAATCTTATAGTAGTCAAACAGAGCCACCTCCAGCTGATCGTTATATTTTCCCCAGAACAGGGTTTCATAAATCGGCGGATTGGCAAAGGCATACCGGTTAAAATTCTCCCAGCCCAGAATATCCTTTTCCACAGGATTTTCCTCGTCGTCATTGATCGCCTTCAACGTTTCCAGATAATCGGAAATGCAGATAATCGAGGCAAGAACTGTCAGATAATATAAATTTTCAAAGTGCCTGTAAATCACGGTGGGCGTGACGCCTACCCGTTTTGCCACCTCTCTGGCGGTTACGCCTTCCACGCCTTTTTCCTGAATGACCTGGTAGGTAGCCTCCACCAGCCTTCTTTTGGTATCGTTTCTGACCTCCATCATCTTATCACAGCCTCCGACTGTCCCTGTCCATAAGCTTGCCCTGCAGATGATGTTAACTAGTAAACGTTTACTTGTTAACATCATTATACCATGAATCATTTCACTGTCAAGCACTTTTATAAGAAATTACATGTAATTTCTCATACCAATCCTGATAACAAAAAACCGCCCTGCGGACAATCCACAGAACGGCCGGACTTCTTTACTCTTTCCGCATAAAAAATTCCAGCGGCTGCATATTATGCTCCTTCACCCGTTTCAGCACCAGTTCCCTGTTCCTTTCCTGAAACGCCCGGGCGATCCCCTCATGCTGTTCCACGCTCAGCCTCCGCACGGCTTCCGACTCCTGATACATCCGCACCGGCGCATCCAGCTGATTCTGCATCTGGTCTGCCAGCGCCGCCAGCTTTTTATTGGAACAGCCGGTAAACACAATCTCGTGAAAATGAATGCAGTGACGCATCAGCGTCTCCTGCTCTCCTGCTTCCAGCGCCTGCCGCTGCTGTTTTACGGACTGCCACAGTTCCTCCGCCAGTCCGGCCGGCAGCTCCTTACGAAACAGCGACTGAACTACGCCTTCCGTGAGAATATTGCAGGTTTCCACAAGATCCTGCATCCGCTGTCTGTCATATGTGGGAATCTGAGGCCCCACATTGTGGACATGCTCCAGAAAGCCGTTCTGGGTCAGCATCCCGATCGCCTCTCTGACTGGCGTGCGGCTGACGCCGAATTCCCTGGACAGACTCTCGATCTTCAGCCGTTCCCCCGGAGCGAACTCTCCCCTTCTGATTTTTTCTATAATCAATGTGTAGACCTGCTCCGTCGTCGAGCGTCTGATAATCTGATCTCCCATTCTTCCGCGCAACCATCTTTCTAAGATATCCACAGATGCTCCCATGCATACCCAAAGGGCACTTCCTGTGCCGCATCCGGAGTCTGCCTGGCATCCTCCTGGCTTTTACCCTTCAAAAGCTTACCATGAATATCAATTTCTGTCAATCAGCGCCGACGCCGCCCCGGCCATCCCTTGCAATCCTGTCAAAACGATTACTTTAACCACGCGCAAAAGACAGGTATCTGCTTCCCTGAAAAGACAGCTTTCCCTGATCTCCCTCGGCCAGCATCCCATATTCCGTACCGGTCACTGAAAATTCCATCCGGTCTTTGCTTTCCACCTGAAAGGTTACATAATAGGATGTGGAAGACCCGCTGTGATTTGCCTGTCTGTGATGACGGACATCCATTCTTTTCGACACAATTACGGCATCTACCATTAAACGCGGAGACTGGTTATTCCGATTCCAGGTACCGATCCCCTTTACCGCCATCACAATAAAAGTTCCGATTATCAGCGCAAATATAATAAAAAACATGCTGAAAAACATTGTCTCAAATCCGCCGAAACCAAATCCCATTCCAAAATCCATCTGCCGTCCCTCTATTATTTTCGCTTTATCTTTATCCCATTGTCAGTATTTTATCTCACCTATAGCTGCCATTTGACGCGCATCCGATCACTGTTTTTCAAATGTCTCAAGATATTCCTGCGCTTTTTGTAAAGACACGCTTAATTTATTCACAAACCTGTTAAAATCTCCTGCCTGAAAAGGCCGAAGTCAACGCCCGAATCAATGATTTCCATCGCTCTTTTTATTGCATCCTGCTCTCCTTTATACTTCCGAACCGTATCGACAAACACACTGTACTGACGAAGAATCTCACATTTTTCCAGAATTTCATGTTTTTTGGACGTATTGATATTGATGCCCTTTACCCTTAGCTCTAAGCTTCTTTTCCCTTCCGGGTCAAAAAATGCATCCGACAGCAGCAGTTCCTTCTCCATCGGAAAATCCTTTGTCCCATTGTAAAACATATAAAATTCCGGAGTCGGAATTTCACCAGGGTCGCACGGTACCTGACGTCATCGTTCACCAGCTGCTCATAGGCTCTCCCGGCATACATCAGACATCGGAGCGGCATGTTCGGATTTACAGTAGACTGGTGTTATGTTGAGGAACTACTTATGTAAAGTATAGCATGAAATCCACTGTATGGAAAGCAGTTCCTCTTATTTTTCTTTACATAATTATCTGGTTTGTTTTCCTAATTGTGTAAGCCACTGCATTAAATTCTTATCGGTAGCCCAGGCTGGAATACCCGGACCATCCTCAACTTCTATTCTTGCTTTCTGCAATGCGTCAGCTTTCATTTTTAAGTTGGCCCGTACATAGATTTGGGTTGTTGCCACATCAGCATGGCCTAAGATATCTTTGATGTAAATAATGTTAACATCTGCCTGAAGCAAACGCATGGCTATGCTATGGCGAAACGTATGTGGAGTAATCTTTTCAGGCATATTGTCATATTCCAAACGTGCTGCTTTTACATATTTGTCTAAAACATATGATATTCCTGCTCTTGTAAATTTTCGGTTGGCTTCAAAAATCCGCCTGATCTCTTCATCAGAAAAAATGTAAGGGACATAGTCAGATTGTGTATGCCGCAGCTCCAGCTGTATTTTTTCTGTACAGACATCACACTTGTGTGAAAATTGAAACAATTGTTTTGTTATGTTCAGCCGTTTGCTTTGTGTGATTGTTTTTTCATTTGGCCTGCGTGACAGCCATTCATCAAGAAACTTATTCGTTAAAGGAATCCTGATATCCGTTTTTGATGAAATGTATCTGTCAAATGCCAGAATACAGTTCCGTTCACCCAGATAAGTTGATTCTGCAAGCCCTAAAGAACGCATGTGCAGGTAAGCTTCCAGTATTTCATGTAGTCAATTATAAGCTGATCCGCAAAAACAGGTTCAGGACAGTCCGCAGACGCAAATGTAAAAATATCCGAATACAACCTTCGGTAGATACGGACAGTCGCTTCGGAATAGCCAAGTTCTTTCATTAATTGAGAACAGAGCGGAGGTAAAGCAGATGTGTATTACGGAATATGACGAGGCCGAAACGATGCGGTTATTTAAAAAGGAGGCACGGGAAGAAGGCGAAGCAATAGGGATCATTGACTCCGGCATTGACTTTGGACTTTCCAGGCAGGATATTTTAAGCAAACTGAAAAGCAAACTGGGCGTGTCCTCCAAAAGGCGCTGGAATATTTTGAAATGTTTGAAAAACGGTAACGGGCGTAAAATATTCCCGATTCCAAAAGAGACATGGATAAGAGGCACTAAATCCGGCCAAACGCGTCGTTGGCGCATTTGGCCGGATATCCTGATCCGTCGTCAGCTTACGGTGCCTCGCAGATCACGCTGTTCACATGATACTGAACGCCGGTGCGCTGTCTGCCGGTGGTGAAATTCCGGTCGATGCGGTTTTCCACGATGTCGCAGTCCTCCCTGGTAGTATTGATCAGAAGTACCAGAAACTGGCCGTTTCCATAACGGCTGATGATATCGCCATGACGGACGGAGGACCTGATGGCTTCATTCAGCCTGACGGACAGTTCTTCCAGCCGGTCTCCCTCCTTCATGGGATTGCCTTTGCCGTCCACCAGGGTACACAGCATTAGATAGACGCTCTGACCGCCCCGCTCCATCAACCGGGTTACCATATGGTAGATTCCCCGGAATACCGGATAGGAACACTGATACCCGCCGTGTACCACAGCGGTATCTTCTTTCAGCCTCTGCTGAATCTGATCCAGCACCTCATAGGAATGGCGCATCCGGTTTCCCAGCTGCTCCATGGTTTCCATCAGCTTCTCGGAAGGGTAGACGCCCCGCTCTTTTAAGTAATTATCCACGGTATCGGCATACAGCTTTCTGGCCTCGTCATACCGTCCCCTTCCCACCAGCGCTTCCATAATCAGACACTCCCAGTCGGAAAACGGCGCAATTTCCTCCACATACCTGCCAAGCTCCTCCAAACGAATCCAGTCCTCTTTCTTTCTCAGAATGGAAGCCGCAGTCTCCACACATCCGCAGAACAGCTTGCGGTAGCGCCTGGCTTCCGCTCCCGCCCACAGCACCGCCGTATAAGTGGAGAGAAATTCTCCTTTATACAGATAACAGGCTTCCAGACAGATAGACAGCCGCTCGTCTTCCCGCTCCGGCCCTTCTCCACATGCCGCCGCTCTTTCACACAACCCGTCAAAAACCGCCGCATCCTCGTTAACCGGAATCTCCGGCGTCCAGTGATAGATGCCTTTCTCCAAAAAAATATAGTTCACGTCGGGAAGCCCCATATTTTTCAGTTTTTTCTTTGCCTTATACACAATCGTCTGCAGCGCCTGGTGCCGGTTTTCCACATCCCTGTCCCCCAGCAATACGTCTTCCAGGTAATCTCTGCTCACGCCGGCTGACACGTTATGGAGCAGAAGCTGCATCAAACTGGTAAAATGAGTATCCCGCATCTTTTCGCCTGTCAGAGGGCGATCATCATATGATAACTGAAAATTTCCAAACATTCGGACATACAGCATAGCCGGATTCTCCTATATCCCCAATCTCCCCCTGTCGCGAACCGCACTGCCTGAACCGTCAGGCCAGACAACGATAACCACAGGACATAAACCAAATCTGAAACGCTATCAAAGCCGCCGTCAAATATCGCGAACCGCCCGTTATACATCCCAGCCGATGCTCAGCTGTTCCTTCTCCATCATATCCTCATAGGCCTGACGGATCAGCACATGAATATTCTCCTCTATGCCTTCCTGGATGTTCAGGTACATCTTCCACAGACAGCGCGGCGTCGCTTTTTCCGGGTCCACCCTGGCCTCCCGACTGACAGCGCTGACATAATGATTGATCGTGGTCCGGGACAATGGCTTTCTGCCTCTTGTCAGAAACACCGAACCGCTTTTGATCTGTTCTTTCTCGATGTATTCTATCAGCTCTCCCTGCAAAGCCCTGGGAATAAACATCATACGCAGCCGCAGTCCGTTATGGCTGTCCAGCCTTACCGACCCCCGCCTTACCGCCTCCGCCGTTACCTGGGCAAGCTCCTGCACCCTTACGCCCGCGCCGCCCATGGTCTTAATCAGCAGATAGGTTTTTTCATTTCCCATCTGCTTGGCTGCAGATAAAAGGCGCAGATATTCCGCCCGGCTCAGTTCCGGCTGCACGTCGCCTTTAATCCTGACAAATTCCTCCATCTGCCATTCCCTGTGTCCCAGATACCGGAAAAAACTGTTCAGGGCCGACATCTGCGTATTAACCGTTCTGTGGGAAAATCCTTTTTCTTCTAACAGCCATGCGCGCCGTTTTGCCCCTGTCGTCCCATCCACGATCTTATCCTCCGGAAGCCAGTCATAAATGGACATCAGAATGCGGTGATAGC
>CAJTTU010000025.1 GCA_910579325.1 uncultured Lachnospiraceae bacterium
TGAAGGGTTGACTGCTTTTGATACGGCACAGAATATCATTCAGCAGAGTGATAAGCTTGCTTCTTGTTTTACGGAGACTGGGGAAAAACCAGCGCAAAAAATTCAGGAAAAACTGAGCCTTTTAACCGTTCCGCCTTTTAGAAAAATGGTGATTACGGCTTTGAATTGTATCACCAATGAGGGCATTTCGTTTGGGGAGGTCTTAGTAAGCCAGTTGGATATTCTTGGGGTAAACCGGCTTGTTTTAGAGAAATCTGACTATTGTTTGGAAAAATATGATTGTATTATCTCCTCTGTCGATCACGACGATCTCAAACGGTATATAGAATTACTAAAAAGTGACTATATATTATATTTTTTATATTCTGACAGGGTATGTTTGGAAGTGAGGAACGATGATCCGTTATCAGAGTATTCTGTAATATCTCAGTCAGTCTTAGAGACCCTGCCGATTTTAACTTATACGGTCGATGCTTTTCAGTCTACGTTTATAGAACAGTTTTTTTTGAAACATGGAATTAAACTCCGGGTTCCTTACCGGGTTCCCGGGGACGATGGAAAAAAATGGAGTGCCTTGCATAATTCTTATAGCATCATTGGTTCGCCAACCAATGAAATGTATCCGAATATTGGTTATAAATGTATTCCGATTGAGGGGGATTTTCGGACAGATCATTTACTTTTGATTCCTCGTACCAAAGTATCATTTAAACCGGTGAAATTATTTGTGAGATATTGTGATGACTTTTTTTCCGTTACAAAACTGACTTAAAGCATATTTTTTAAACAATAGTTTTCAGACGTATTCTGGCTCACCCGGATATGATGGTATTGTATGGGTGAGCCAGTAGTTTCTTTGCTTGTTAAATATTAGCGCTTATTGATAAAATTTACCGCCGTAATCCCGTACGGTTTCCCGAATCCAGGCATTTTTCTGTGCTGTTACCGGGTCTCCGATAGGGCCTAAAAAGTTCCCATAGAAGCTGTATCCACCGTTTGGTGCATAGCGGTCAATGGTTTTCTTAACAGCTTCCGTAACAACTTCTTTTGGGCAATTTTGATCCACAAGCTGTGGCGTCATGTCGAAACCGCCGCAGATCGCCAGTTTTCTGCCGTATTTTTTCTTGATGCTGTCCAGGTCGTTAGATACCTGGGCGGGCTGCCAGGCATTGACGCCAAGTTCCAGCCAGTCGTCCAGAAAATCTTCACACCGGCCGCAGCAGTGCATATCGATGGGGATTCCTCTGTCAACGCCCAGCTTGGCCTGCTTTGCATAAAGAGGCTTTAGCATTTTCCGATACAGCTCCGGGGAGATAAATGGATTCAGGAAAGTAGCGATGTCATCTGTAATCGCCCAGATATCCGGTTGGATATAGTCTATAATATGCTCTGCGTAATCCAGATAAAAGTCTGCCATATAGTCAAATAATGCCTGGCATTCTTCCGGCTCTTCCAGTAAAGCGCACAGTCCTTCATTAAATCCCAGCATGGACATAACCTGCTGAAAATATCCGGTGTGAAGAACAAAACATAAAGCGGTTTGGCTTCTGTCAATATTCCACCGCTCCAGATCCATTTTGGCTACCTTTTCCCAGTTAAAATCAGAAGTGTCAGGAGCTTTAATTATATCATGCCATTTGGTAATATCATCCAGTATAAAATCATTGGGAGCAGGTAGTTTTGCACCGTCTCCGGTTGCAATATATGTAACGCCCCAAATATCCTTTGCCGGAGCCTGAGTAGCCATTTGCTGGCAGAGCGGGCCTGAGAATACTTTTCTCTGGCTTGTGGGACTTCCGTCCGGATTTGGCCCGAAGCTATACAAAGGAACCCATTCCGGAATTTCTCCGTGCATCATACGCATATAATTTTCTTTTTCCGTAAGTTTTACAGCCATTTTCTCTCTCCTTTTAATAATCTTTCCTGTTGTGGTTTACATAAGTGCATTGGCCAAAGGAACGCCAAGAATGCAGGTTACAAGCGTTACGGCCAGTATTGCTACCAAAGCCTGTTTGGCTATTGCGCCGCTGGTGATCCATTCTTTATTTCCATGTACCATGGCGGCATAAGGGCAGGCGTTTGGAAGTATCAGCCCGATATTAGAAGTAAAACAGATCAGCGCACACATGGCTACCGGATTAACGCCTACGTCTGCGGAAATTGCATACATAATCGGAATCATAATGGCGCCAACCACCGCGTTATTGATAAAATTTGTTAATATCAGCGCGGATACGGCGAATACACAGGCAAAGAAATAAGCGGATTTTCCGGCAAACAGCGGAATTAAAATATGTGTAAACATCTCTTTTACGCCAGTGTCCCCGCTTACCAGGGCGGAGCCTAAAGTCATAGCCGTAGCAACCATAAATACCATAGGCCACATAAGTCCGGCGTCGGACAGCTGCTTAAATGTGAAATAAGGTTTTCCGTCAGCATTTCTCAGGAAAATGGCAACGCAGATTGTGGATAATACGATAGCGCCAGTTCCGATTTTATTAAAAAATGCCGCTACGGCGGTACCCGGAAGGCAGCTGGGCAAAAGCAAGCATAAAACCATGCCGAAGATCATGGCGATTACTATTTTCTGGTTGGTATCCAGCGGTTTCTTTTCTCCTAAGTTCAGTTCTTTCCGGAACGGAGTCATATCAGGGCGCACAATCAGTCTGCACAGCAGGAAATATACCGCCATAATCGCCAGGCTGTACAGGAGGCCAAATGTAACATGAGACATATAATTATAAGTAATTACGCCGGCGGAAGCCGTAGTCAGATAACCGTAAGTTGCGACTGTACCGGAATAATAGGGCATTACGGAAGACCCCATGCATCCTGCGAACACACAGCTCATAATCATCATATTCGGCCATTTGGTATGTTTTGGAATACCTGTCTGTTCGCAGATTGCGTAAATAAAGTTCCAGCAGAGAAGCAGTCCCGCAAAGCCACATTGAAAGGCTGCACAGATATAGGCTATCATAATTATGATGGCCGAAAGCATCCAGGGTCGGCTCTTCAGCGCTTTTACGGAAATTAAAGTATTTGCCAGCCAGGCGGCCAAGCCGGATACTTTCAACAGGGCAGACATAATTAACAGCCATAAAATTTGATGAACAACCGTATTGGAAAACGCCAGGTTAAAGGCGGCTGCCACATTGTCTACATATCCGCTGAACCCCAGCATAATCATTGCCAGCGCGCTGGGCCAGATCATGTCTACATTTACCCATCCCCATAATGCACCCAGAAATATTCCCAGGATATGCATGCCAAGAGGTGTCATGCCGCCTACGGGAGGCAGGAAACGTGTGCAGGCCATCAGCAAAATTATGATAAGACTGTGGATATAGTACTTTTTGTTCATTTTCACATTATTCATACTCGTCCTCCTCTTTTTTGATACAGACAGTCCGTGGAATATGTTGTGGAAACTGCCGTTGTCCGGCATGCCTCACAGATAACAGCTGTGCCGCCATTTGTGCTATAAAAGTCAGCGGTTTTATAGTATTCCACTTTAAAAAAATTTTCTGTATCCGTATATCGATATTCTAAAAAATTTCCTGACATTTGTAAAACAGACAGTTGTTTATTCATATAAAGTTCGTCAACCAACAGTTGTTTTGGTGGTTTTGGTCTGGTATGGGAATGAAATGTTTGAAAATTTAGACTGTTTTGTTTTGATTGGAGGGGAAGTAAATTAATGGATATGGTATTGTGTGTTAATGAACCAAAGCCGAACAAAAAGAAAGCTTTGAAGAAATGAAAAATATATTAAGGATAATCAGAAATATATCCGATTACATGACGAAAAGATGTCATAGGATATATGACAGCGCCGCCGCAACAATAATCGTTGGAAGCATATTCGCCACTTTAAATGTGTTTTTCCAAATCAGATTAACGCCAACGCAGAAAATCAGAATGGAGCCGGTCAGGGAGAGGCAGTCGATGGCCCGGGCCGTCAGAAGAGGCTGAATAAACCGGGCCAGTATGGTGACGGAGCCCTGGAACAGCGCTACCGGTATGGCGGAGAAAATACAGCCTTTTCCCATGGAGGAGGCCATAATCAGGATAATGATAAAATCCAGGATGGCTTTCGCCAGAAGCAGGGTATAATCTCCCGTCAGGCCGTCCTGGATAGCGCCCACCACCGCCATGGCGCCGATACACACGGTAAAGGAAGAAGTGACAAAGGCATCCAGAAACCCGGCGTCGCTTTCATTTCCGGTTTTTCGTTTCAGCCAGGAGCCAAACTGCTCGATCCGCATTTCAATATTTAAAAATTCCCCGATTAAGGAGCCGAATACAAAGCTTAAGATAATCATCATGCTCTGCCCGCTTTCCAGCGACTGTCCTGATATGGCCAGCATTTTTTCCATGGCGCCGCCGATGCCGATAAAAACCACGCAGAGGCCGGTAGCTTTTGTTACGGTGTCCTGCATCCTTTCCGGAAATATATTTTTCAGCAAAATACCGGCCACCCCGCCGGCGATAATCGCAACCGTGTTGATCAGTGTTCCAAGTCCGGCCATTTTTAAATCAAACTCCTTTATCAATTAAGATGTATTCCCGAAAACTTTCAGCCTTTGTTTTTGCGAATGAGTTTCCGCGATCCGTGCGAAAACTCAGGTGCGGCGAGGCTTTCAAGGTTCCGTGATATATTACACTGCGATACGGCGCAGTCACAAAGCCAGGTATTATTTTAGCACATTGTGCCAGAAAATGCCACTGGTTCTTTTTATCAATATATTTTTATCGAAAAACAATAAAAAATTATTGATTTTCAAAATTTGATATGCTATAATCCCATATAAATCCAGATGAGGAGGTTTTAAGGTTATGAAGTGGACGCCAGGCCGGTCAGTTTTTTTGTCCAAAATATGTGTGTTGTTGTTTGTGGCGGCTTATGTGGCGGTAGTGCTTGCCTGCCCTGTGGTTGTGAAGGAGTATGAGACGCTGCGGACGGCGCAGCTTCCGGAGGTTCATGAACGTTTTATGATGGCTACGATCTATCTTTGCGCGGCGCCCGTAGGCGTGATTTTATGGAAGCTGTGGCGGCTGCTCTGCAATATTGCCAGGGAGCAGATCTTTGTCAAAGAGAATATTAGCTGCCTGCGCCTGATTTCCTGGATGTGCTTTGCGGTGGCGGCCATTACCTTTGTTTCCGCCTGGTATTATGTGATGTGGATGGTGATTGCCTGCTGTATGGCTTTTATGGGGCTTCTGATCCGGGTCATTAAAAATGTATTTGAGCGGGCGAAGGAGATTAAAGAGGAAAATGATTTTACGATTTGACCGCAGGCTTAGCGTTCTGTCCGGTTTATGGGGACGTGATAAAGAAAAGGGGTTTTGAATTTTCACATGAAGAAGGGAGCAGAAGCAATGCCGATTGTTGTAAACCTGGATGTGATGATGGCGAAGCGGAAAATATCATCCGGTGAACTGGCGGATCGGGTAGGCATTACCCAGGCCAATCTTTCCGTCCTGAAAACCAATAAGGCGAAGGCGGTGCGGTTCTCCACGCTGGAGGCCATCTGCCGGGAGCTTGATTGCCAGCCGGGGGATATTCTGGAATATATGAAATAAGGTGGAAGATTGGATATAGGTTTAGTACACAAGGAGGGATGGAGGATTGGAAGAAAAGGAAACTTTTGAGGCGGAAACTGTGGGAGAAGGCACAGAGAAAGTGGGAAATACGGAGACGGAAAACTGTGAAACAGAAAATTGTGGAACAGAAATCCATGAAGTGGAAAATCATGAAACAGAAAGTCATGAAACAGAAAATGAGGAGAACGGAGAAACCGGGAAAGCTGTGCCCAAACCTTCCGTTCCCGCCGTCCCTCAGAAACCGGAATGGCTGCTGGCGGCGCTTTTGTTCCTGGCGGCTTATGTCTATTATAACTGCATGATTCCCGCCCCCTGGCTGGAAAAACTGATGGAGCAGGGCGTGAAGGTCAATTATGGAATATTGATGAGTATATTCACGCTGCTGTTTATCATCGCGGCGCTGTACTACGGAAATAAAAAAGGAAGAAAACCGGGAAAGGAAAGCTGGTTTTATCTGGTACTGACGGCAGCTGCGGCGCTGTGGATTTTGATTTTCATAAACAGCGTGCAGCCCATTGGTTTTTATGTAGTCTTCTTTCTCCATGGCGCGGCGGTATACTGGCTGGCAGTACTGGCCGGCAAGCGCAGGGGTAACGCGCTGGATGAATGGGCGATCAGCGACCTGGGCCGTGGGCTGTTTTCGATTCCTTTTTCGAATTATGGAAAGCTGCTTTCCACAGCGGGAAATCTGGGGCAATGTCTGGTACGCAGCAAAAGAGAAAATTCTAAAAAATTCAGCCAGATATTACTGGGCGTTGGCTTAAGCCTGCCGGTGCTCTGTATCGTACTGCCGCTGCTGGTCAGCGCCGACAGGGGCTTTGCCCGTGTGATTTTTAATATTCTGGACAGTTTT
Organism: uncultured Lachnospiraceae bacterium; assembly: GCA_910579325.1. Classification (GTDB taxonomy): domain Bacteria; phylum Bacillota; class Clostridia; order Lachnospirales; family Lachnospiraceae; genus Paralachnospira_A. The sequence goes on from CAJTTU010000025.1 coordinate 6,461, forward strand.
GCCGGCGGTTTCAGCTTCCGCCCCTGGGCGAACCTGACGATGACGATGCTAATAGCCATGTATCTTTTCGGTATGTTTTTCGGAATGTTTAACGGTCCTGATGTGACCCAAAAGAAGCGGACCGCGTTTTCCCAGGTGGTGATGGTCAGCTTTCTGATGGTGTTTGTGGCGGTATATTGCCTGTTTTTTGCCGTAAAGGTGGCGGGGATATCCGGAGCCATGGAGCAGATCGAAGCGGGGACGCTGTGGACCAGCACCTATGCCAGAGACGGCTTTTTTGAGCTTTGCTGGATCGCTGCGATTAATTTTCTGATGTTTTCTCTGGTGAAATGGTATTCGCCCCGGGCGGCACGGCTGATGAAGATTACGCTGTCGCTTCTCGGCGTTCAGACGCTGGCGTTTATTTGTCTGGCATTTTCCAGGATGGGCTTGTATATCAGCACTTATGGGCTGACCTTTAAGCGGGTGTTCACCTGCTGGTTTATGGGGATTCTGTTCATCACCTTTGGGCTTCTGATGGCGGAGCTGTGGAAAAAGTTTAACGGATTGCGCGTTGCGGTGATGATCGGGGCAGTCTCATTTCTTGCGCTGGCTTACAGCGACATGCCGGCCTGGATGACCGCCTACAACACTTCCTTTCAGGCAGGCCGGGCGGTGGAATGTCAGAAGGTATCGGGCGGAGATTATATGAGCATTCTGTATGAGGGCAGGGAATATGTGCCCTTCTGTGCCATCGACCCCAGGTGCAGGGGGGATTATCTGGGGTACATGGAGGAGGACGAGGATGACAGGGTGTATGAGTTTGAGGGATATTCCGGACAGGAGTGGATTATCAATTATCTGGACAGCGGGCTGATGAATGATTGTATGCTGTATAAAGAAATCAGCGTGACGGAGAGTCCGGAAGGGCTGTCCAGTGAGTATGAGTGGAATCAGTGAATGGAATCAGCGCCTGAAATGGCACGGATTGATTCGAAAATATATGATACTGAACTGCAGGTTTTCAAATGTGCAGTATCGTAAAACAGTTTTCAGTGAGGCAGTCGGAATAGATATTTTCTGACTGCCTTTGGTGATTTCCTGTGAATTTTGCTTGAAATTTGGCGTTTCGAATACTGTTCATTTAACGAAATGTGTGCTAGAATAGCCCATATGTTATTCTTTGATGGACAAGGTTCGACCACCCGAAATGGCATAAGACAGCGCTGAACAAACTTTGAAAGGGGAGCCGCAAACAATAGTGGAGGGACATTTTATGATACAAAAACGTCAGGATTATATCAGTTGGGATGAGTATTTTATGGGGGTGGCGCAGCTGGCGGGGTTCCGGTCTAAGGACCCAAACAGCCAGGTGGGGGCCTGTATCGTCAGCGGGGACAATAAGATTTTGTCCATCGGCTACAATGGATTTCCGGTAGGCTGTTCTGACGACGAATTTCCCTGGAACCGGGAAGGAGAACCTTATGACAGCAAATATTTTTATGTCACCCATGCGGAGCTGAACGCTATCTTAAATTATCGGGGCGGGAGTTTGGAGGGAAGCAAAGTGTATGTGACGATGTTTCCCTGTAATGAATGCGCTAAGGCGATTATTCAGTCGGGGATCAGAGAGGTGATCTATGATTGTGATAAATATGCGTATACGCCTGCGGTGAAAGCTTCCAAGCGCATGATGGACGCGTCGGACGTCATTTATCGGCAATACCAGAGTACGGGAAGGGTCATTGAACTTCGGCTGTGAAAAGGGCAAAGACATCCGCAGCGCGGTATACAGGGGCAGCGGCGGCATAAAATCTGGCTGCGGGTGGGAAAAGACAGGATTAGGTTACTTTGCCTTGCCTATGGCTTTGATTCTGGAGGTAGTACACAATGACAAAGAATGGAAAATTAGAAAGATTTTCTCTGAAAACGGTTTTATGCTGCATAGTTGGCGCTGCGGTATTGACGATATTGCTGGCGTCTACAGTGCTGCGTTCACTGTTTTATACAAGGAACGGACAGGATCTGGATCTCATTATCACCAATCATGGGATACAGGATGAAAACAGCATGGAGGAGGAACCGGGTACGAATCTGGAGATCAAGTGTATCCAGGGAATCGACCATGAGATGATTCCGGAAACAGAAGGGTGGCATGCGGGCGGATACGGCATAGGCTGCGACAGGACCGAGAAGGAGACCTCGCTGGTGATTCCAGTGACAAATTGTCAGTATATTACCATGAGCCTGGTGAGCTGTTCTTCGGCAGGGCCGATCACGATTCAGGTGGGGGACACGGTGGAGGAGCTGAACCTTTACAGCCCCGAATGGCATCGGGTGATATGGAATTACCATGTACCCAGTAAATGGTCTTTATGGGAGAGCAGGGCCGATGTCTTGGCGCTGTTTGCTTTATGTCTGTCGATTTTGCTGCTGGCCTGTTATTTCAGAAGCAGGCGTCTTAGCGGCGCAGTGATCTTCCAGAAGCTGTATCATATTGGCTTTTTTGCGTTTTTTATCTGCATTTTGGTCTATGTCATAAAGCTGCGGCTGGGGGATGCGCCGGGGAGAATCCTGACGGCGATGCTGCCGTTTTTGGCTGCGCATCTGCTGCTGGGCTGGGTGTGCCGGAAGGTGAAAGAGCCTGCGCCAATCATTTCTGTTAAATTTCTCAAATTGACAGTGTGGGATCTGCTGTTTGCCGTCGGTTTGTTTATCATGCTTCAAGTTCAGATTTATATGGGACGGCAGCTTGCGGTGGAACCGGGCTGGGATTTTGGAAATGTATTTTACGGGGCTTTGGAGGTGGCGGAGAACGGGCATCTGGTGAATTTGAATAACTGCTTTCTGCAATGGAGAAATAATCTGTTTGCCGTTATTTATCTGGCTGCGATGTTTAAGGTAATTATGCTGTTCCAGCCTGTTTCGATTTTTACCGGGATCTGGATCAATGTTATGATGATCGATCTGGCTGTCGTTTTGATTTTCCTGTGGATGCGTAAGGTTTGGAATCCTGTGAAAGCATTTTATGGCGCTGTCATTTGTTTTTTTCTGTCGCCTTTTTATCTGTATGTGCCGATTTTTTATACAGATACGCTGTCGCTGCCTTTTGTGGCAGGGATTTTATGGCTGTATGAGTGGGCCGGACAAAGGGAAGCGGATGGGAAAAAAGCCTGGATTGGCTATGGGGCGTTGGGCGTGCTCTGTTTGACAGGCAGTTTGTTAAAAGGAAGCCTGCTGGTGTTCGCAATCGCTATTGTGCTCCATATGCTGCTGCGGCAGGCGGCTCAGAAAACAAACCGTTTTACTTTTGATAAAAGGAAAATGATTTGTTTGGGATGCTTTTTAACTGGATTTCTTGCTGCTTTTCTGATATGGACAGTGTCGATTCCCGCCAGCCATGTGATTAATTATGACGCGCAGGAGCAATATGAGTTCCCGGTTGTGCAGTCTTTGATGATGGGGATGGGAGGTATTGGAAACTGGCAGGGAATCGATGATGTGCTGGCAGCGAATACGGACACCATTGCAGAGAGAACCCAGGTCTGTACTCATATGCTGCAAAACCGGATCAGGGAAAAGGGACTGATCGGAGTGCTCAAGCATTTTGTAAATAAAGGTGCGAGGGTCACATGGGGAGACGGTCTGTATTTTACCTATGAGAAATTAAAACGTGATCCATTATATGAGTCCTGGCTGCATGACTATGTTCTGTGGGACGGCGTCCATTTTACGGATTTGGAGAGATGGACGACAGGCTTTCATATCGTCATGCTTCTATTTGTGCTTCTTTCTATTTGGAAGGGGATAAGAAGCAGAGAGGTAGACAGCGTATCGTTTGTCAGATTGATCGTATTGGGCATTATGCTGTTCTTCTTCCTGTGGGAGACGAGAACCCGGTATTTGACGAATATTACGCCTTTGCTGGCGGCGATGACTGTGGATGGAAGCTGTGATCTGGCCGGTCTGCCGGAGCAGTGGAGAAGAAGAAGGAAAAAGCAGAGAACACGGGAGCATGTGGATGAAAAGACAGTATCAAATGGCGTAGGAGAAGCAGCAGCGGACAGGCCCTGAATGTTCGCTGCAAAGCCTCGGGAGCTGCAAATTATAACGATTGAGAGGTTTTTGGATGGAAAAAATCAGTAAGGTGGCCGTGATTCCCTGTCCTTCCTACGACCAGGTGCAGGTAGAGCAGGCCGTCCGCGACGGGCTTCGCTGTTTGGGAGGTTTGAACGGTATCGTCGGGCGGGAAGAAAAAATTTTGCTAAAGCTGAATCTGCTGAAAAAAGCTGATCCCGATCAGGTGATTACCACCCATCCGTCGGTATTTTCCGCTGTGGGACGGTGTTTGAAGGAATATGGCTGTGAGGAGATTTGTTACGGGGATTCTCCGGCCATGCAGCCTTTTCAGGATGCTGCCAGAGCTTCCGGGGCGGAGCAGGCGGCAAAGGAGCTGGGAATTTTACCGGGTAATTTTACGGAGCATACGGCGCTGAAATACCCTGAGGGGAGGACGGCTAAGGAATTTACGGTCAGCAAAGGGGTTGTGGAAGCGGATGCGATTATCAATATCTGTAAGATGAAAACCCATGCTTTGGAACGGATTACCGGGGCTGTGAAAAATATGTATGGCTGTATTTATGGCACACACAAGGCGGCCGGTCATGCAGTGTATCCGTCAGCCACGCATTTTGCCTCCATGCTCTGTGATCTTCATGGAGCGGTGAAGCCCCGGCTGCATATCATGGATGGGATTGTGGCCATGGAAGGGAACGGCCCTTCCTCGGGTACGCCGGTGTCCATGGGCGTGCTGCTGTTCTCAGAGGACCCGGTGGCGCTGGATACGATATTCTGCCATCTGATCCATCTGGAGCCTTCACTGGTTCCTACCAATTTCTGTGGCCAGCAGTACGGAATCGGCACGATGGAGGAGGAGAAGATCAGGCTGCTGACAGTTGACAGGGGCGGTTTTCATGGGGAAAGCGCATCGCGTCTTACTTTTGAGGAGAAACGGTCGGAAGGAGCGTCAGGGGGAGAGCAGCCTGCGAAGGAAGCGTCTGAAAAAGAGATGCCCCGGGAGGAGGCGCCCGCGGAAGAACCGCCAATCAGAGTATTTACGATGGAAGAACTGGTAAGCCGGTGGGGACATCCGGATTTTTCAGTGGACAGAAACCCTGCTTCCGAGCGTGAAGACTGGAAGCTGCTCCGCCGTGTAATGAAGCCCTTTCAGCAGCGGCCCCAGATTCATCCGGAGCGGTGTATCCGCTGCGGAATCTGCGTGGAAAGCTGCCCTGTGGAGGGGAAGGCGGTTTCCTTTAAAAATGGCCGGGAAAAGCCTCCTGTCTATGATTATGTGAAATGTATCCGTTGCTATTGCTGTCAGGAAATGTGTCCGAAGAAGGCCATAGACGTGAAAAATTCCTGGCTGTCCCGTCTGCTTAGATAGGCGGGAAATCGGAATGATTTTTGCAAAAAAGTGTTGCAAAAACGCAGAATGGAATTAAAATGTAAGGGAAGTTGCGGAACGATAAATGGAGGTGCCGAAATGGCTATGACGAAAAAACCCGTGACCGGCATGAAGGATATGCTGCCTGCGGAGATGCAGGTACGGGATTATGTGATCGGACTGATCAAGGAGACTTATAAGGGATTTGGCTTTACGCCGATGGAGACGCCCTGTGTGGAGCATATTGAGAATTTATGCAGTAAGCAGGGAGGCGACAATGAAAAACTGATTTTTAAGATTTTGAAGCGGGGGGAAAAGCTGAATTTGGAGACGGCACAGTCGGAGCAGGATCTGGTGGACAGCGGTTTGCGCTATGATCTGACCGTTCCGCTGGCCCGTTATTACGCCAACAATTCCAGTCAGCTCCCAACCCCCTTTAAGGCCCTTCAGGTGGGCAGTGTGTGGAGGGCGGAGCGGCCGCAAAAGGGACGGTTCCGTCAGTTTGTCCAGTGTGATATCGATATTCTGGGGGACCCTACAAATCTGGCGGAGATCGAGCTGATTCTGGCGACCACCACCCTGCTTGGAAAGCTGGGATTCCAGCAGTTTAAAGTCCGGATTAATGACAGGGCGGTGCTCAAAGCGATGGCAGATTACTGCGGATTCCCGGAGGACGCTTACGATAAGGTCTTTATTATCCTGGACAAGATGGATAAGATCGGCATGGAGGGCGTGGAGAAGGAATTGATGGAAAGCGGTTTCGCCGCAGATTGTGTTGAGAAGTATCTGGGACTGTTTCAAGCTATAGAGGGTGAGGCAAATCCCATCGACGCGCTGAACCGGCAGATGGCAGGCGGACTGGACAGCCAGACGGCGGAAGGGCTGAAAACCATTATGGACAGCGCGAAGGCTGCTGCTGCCGCGGAATTTGATATTGTGTTTGACCCGACCTTGGTGCGGGGAATGTCTTACTATACGGGAACGATTTTCGAGGTCGAGATGCCGGAGTTTGGCAGCTCCGTAGCCGGCGGCGGCCGTTACGATAAGATGATCGGCCGGTTTACAGGCAATGAGACCTGCGCCTGCGGCTTCTCCATCGGTTTTGAGCGGATTATTACTATCCTGCTGGAAAAGGGCTTCACCGTGCCGTCCCAGGCGGAGAAAAAGGCGTTTCTGGTAGAAAAGGGAATGCCTGCTGACAGGCTGTGCCAGGTGTTTAAGGAAGCCAAAGAAGAGAGAACCGGCGGGACGCAGGTTCTGGTAGTGACGATGAACAAAAATAAAAAATTCCAGAAAGAACAGCTGGCGAAGGAAGGATATCAGGAGTTCAAAGAATTTTTTAAAAAATAAACTGCGGACTGCAGCGGTACTAAATTTAGGAGGAAAATAGATATGGCTGAATCTATGCAGGGACTGCACCGTACCCATCGGTGTACGGAGGTTTCCAATCAAAATATCGGTGAGATTGTCACGGTGATGGGCTGGGTACAGAAAAGGAGAAATCTGGGGAGTCTGATTTTTGTGGATTTGCGGGATCGTTCCGGGCTGTTCCAGCTGGTATTTGACGAGAATGATATCGGGAGCGAAGGATTCGCAAAGGCCGGGGAGCTGAGAAGCGAGTTTGTCATCGCCGCTACCGGAAAGGTGGAGGCCCGCTCCGGCGCGGTCAATGAGAATCTGGCCACAGGAGATATCGAGCTGCGGGTGACGGATCTGCGCATCCTGTCAGAATCCCAGACGCCGCCCTTTCCCATCGAGGTAAACAGCGCGACCAAGGAAGAACTGCGGCTGAAATACCGTTTCCTGGACCTGCGCCGGCCGGATATTCAGCGGAATCTGATGATCAAAAGCAAGGTGGCGATGCTGGCCAGAAACTTTATGGCGGAGGAAGGGTTTTTAGAGATTGAGACGCCGATGCTGACAAAGAGTACGCCGGAGGGAGCCAGAGATTATCTGGTGCCCAGCCGGATTCATCCTGGCTCCTTTTATGCCCTGCCCCAGTCTCCCCAGTTATTTAAGCAGCTTCTGATGTGCTCCGGCTATGACCGCTACTTTCAGATTGCCCGCTGCTTCCGGGACGAGGATCTGCGGGCGGACCGGCAGCCGGAATTTACCCAGATAGATATGGAGCTGTCCTTTGTGGATATCGACGACGTGATCGACGTCAATGAACGGCTGCTGGCGAAGCTGTTTAAGGAAATCTGTGACGTGGAGGTGTCCCTGCCCATTCAGAGAATGTCTTACGCGGAGGCCATGGACCGGTTTGGGTCCGATAAGCCGGATCTGCGGTTCGGCATGGAGCTTACAAACGTGTCCGAGACAGTAAAAGGCTGCGGTTTCGGCGTGTTTACAGGCGCATTGGAGAACGGCGGTTCTGTCCGGGGCTTAAACGTAAAAGGGCAGGGTCAGATGCCGAGAAAAAAGGTCGACGCTCTGGTAGAGTTTGCCAAAGGGTTTGGCGCCAAAGGACTGGCCTATATGGCGTTGCAGCCTGACGGCAGTGTGAAGTCTTCTTTTGCGAAGTTTATGACGGAGGAAGAAATCCAGGCGTTGATTCAAGCTATGGACGGACAGCCGGGAGACCTGCTGGTATTTGCCGCAGACAAGAATAAAGTGGTGTTTGACGTTCTGGGAAATCTGCGTCTGGAGCTGGCAAAGAATCTTGGACTTCTGGAGGGAAATCATGAGTTCCGGTTTGTTTGGATTACGGAATTTCCACTGCTTGAGTATTCCGAGGAGCAGGGCCGGTTTGTGGCGATGCACCATCCGTTTACGATGCCCATGGAGGAGGACCTGCACCTGATTGAGACCGATCCCGGCGCGGTTCGGGCGAAAGCCTATGATATCGTGCTGAACGGCTGCGAGATCGGCGGCGGCAGCGTCAGAATTCATCAGAGCGACGTTCAAGAGCAGATGTTTAAAGCCCTTGGATTTACCAAAGAGCAGGCCCACAGTCAGTTTGGGTTCCTGCTGAACGCCTTCCAGTATGGCGTACCACCTCACGCGGGACTGGCTTATGGTCTGGACCGTCTGGTGATGCTGATGACAGGCGCGGACAATATCCGTGAGGTGATTGCGTTCCCAAAGGTGAAGGATGCCTCCTGCCTGATGACGGAGGCGCCGGGAATCGTGGATCAGAAGCAGCTGGACGAGCTGGGAATCGCCATTGTGGTGCAGGAAAAAGAGAATACCCAACAGTAGTATTGTTTTGGATACGCACTTATTCCTCTGCGCCGCATATATTGGATATATAATCCATGAAAGGCTTTAGTCTATGAATAATATGTGGAGAAATCCGCCTTATTACCAACCGTTTGTCCGGCCGGGCCAGGCTTATCGGGAGCCTGTGTCTTGCTGGTCGGGGGAGCCCGGATTTTTGACGACGGAGTTTGGCGATTACGGAGACTATCAGATCCAGCAGGTGATCGGTACCCGCTGGCCGGAAAATCTGGCCTATCGGGAGGCGACGCAGCCCCATTTCTGGATGCCTGAGCGGGATGAGGAATGGGAGAATGAACAGGATATCGAATATTTTATGGAACTGTATCCCGGCCAGACAAAGACCATGCAGCGCTATGTGGAAGGAGTCTGCGATCATTTTGATTATGACGGTTCTCCGATTTACGATGAGATTCCGGATCGTATTGCCATGATGCGTTTAAGAGATATGGTACTTAAAAACGCCGGGGAGGATGAAACCCTGTTTGGAAAGAAGGGGTATTTCGGTGAACCTGGCTGCGGTGCCGCAAAAGACATGGCAGAAATTTTGCTGTACCACGAGATTGTGAGAAGACGGCGTCAGAAACGGGGAATGTTATAAAATTGTAAAAAAAAATGGGTTGTGGTTTTATCTTTCAGCCTTTACAATATAGTCATGGCAGTGAGCTGTCGTGGCTATATTTGCGTTTTGCGGCGTATGGATTTTTGGTGAATAACGTTGTACGCACAAAGCGCGAAGCCTGTGTGACATGATTTTTATATGCAAAGGCATATTAATTTATAATATAGAAAGCAGTCGTCTATGAAGCATACCAATCAAGTAGTGAAAAGGGTACTGATCCTGTTTTGTGTGTTTTGTGTCACCGTTTCGGGTGTGGTTTTTTTTATGCGCAGAGAAGAACAGGAGGACAGGGTTTACGCACCGTCTCTGCGGCCTTCGCTTCCGGTGGTCTATATGGAAGTGGAGGGGGAGCGGGTGAACGCCCTGCACGGGTATCAGACGAAGCTTGAGGCCCAGTATACCAGGGATACTGTTACGCCGCTGCCGGAGGACCGGAGTCTGGCGGTTACGGCGGAAAACTGCGACGAGGAGATTATCAATATTTCCTATGAGATCCGCAGTTTGGATACGCTGCGCCTGGTGGAGGATACCCAGCTGAAAGAATGGGATATGGTAGAGGACGGGGTGGCAGCTCGGCTGCCCATTCAGAACCTGCTGGAGCCGGAGAAGGAATATCTGCTGACACTGATTTTATCCACACGGTCTAAGCCTGCCGTATATTATTATACCCGGATTACCCTGGCGGAGCAGTTTCATACCAGGGAAATGTTGGATTTTGTAAAGGATTTTCATGATAAAACCTTTGATCCCGTGCTGTCGGAAGAATTGGTCATCTACATGAAACAGAACACGGCGGACCGGTCAACGCTGGCAGATGTTACTCTGCACTCCACATTTTCCCAGATTACCTGGGGAGACTTAAAGCCCCTTCAGGTAACGCAGCCGGAGATCTCCGTCAAAGACATGAATGAGACGATCGGCTCCTTTACCATGTCCTATCTGGCGGAGGCCGAGAATCCGGACAGGGAGAATCAGACCGATCTTTACCGTGTAGAAGAATTTTACTGTGTTCAGTGGTCGGAGGCCCAGTGGTATTTGCTGGCGTTTCAGCGGACCATGAATCAGATTTTTGAGCCGGAACAGCTGTCGGCAGCGGATCGCTCCATTGACCTGGGAATTCAGGAGGCTGATGGGATTCAGGCGTTGAACAGCGAGGACGGTCAGTGGATCGTATTTGCCGTGAACGGTCAGCTCTGGAGCTATCACGGTCAGAGCGGGGAGCTGATAAAGGTATTCAGTTTTGAGCAGGAAGGAGAACCGGATATCCGGAACAGTCTGCGGGAACATGAGATTCAGATTGTCGAAGCGGACAATGAAGGGAATGTCCACTTTTTTGTATATGGATATATGAATAACGGCGTTCACGAGGGCTGCGTCGGCATGTCCTTTTATGAATATAGCCGGGCGGATAACGAGCTGTCAGAAGTATTTTATCTGCCCTCCACGATGCCCTATCAGGTGCTGAAGGAGGAGGTGGGAACGCTGTCCTATTTAAGTCGGTCCGGGCTCTTTTATCTGATGTTCGGCAACAGTATCTATGCAATCGATTTCGAGGGCGATGAATTTGTGGTTGTGGTGGAGCAGGTAAAGGAAGAGGGTATGGCGATCAGCAGCGACAGCAGTGTAATCGCATGGCAGGACGGAAAGGATGTGCGTCACGGAACCCAGATCCATGTGATGAATCTGGATACGGTTGATCAGTATACGATTCAGGCAAAGCAGGGAGAGTGTATCAGGGCGCTGGATTTTATCGAGAAGGATTTGATCTGCGGCATTGCCCGGGAGACCGATGTGGATGGAGCAGACGGCTTGTCGGCGGAGCTGTTTCCGATGTATGCGGTGGAGATTTACGGCCAGACGGCGGAGCCTGAGACCAGGTATGAAAAGTCTGGCGTCTATATTTCCGGCGTGGGTGTGGAGCCGGGCAGCATCAAGCTTTACCGGATGCAGAAAATGGCCGGCGGAGACTATCGGGAGATTCAGGAGGATGCCCTGATTCAGAATTCTACACGGGAGGAGGATACCTCCCAGGTGCTGACACAGAGCTATTCCGAAGCCAGGCGGACTGTGTATGTGATTCCCAAAAAACAGGGGGGCGGTTTTGAAACTCAGGAGTTGAAAGTGACCAGCCCTTCCGGAATTATTGCCGGAATTAATGAGATCAGTCTGCAGGGCCAGAAGGGCAGCCAGGAGAAGGATACCAATTACTATGCTTTTGCCTATGGAAAGCTGCAGAAAATCTGCGGTACGGCGGCGGAGGCCATTCAGCTGACCTATGACGATGTGGGGACGGTGGTGTACGGAGACGGAAATTATGTGCTTCGAAGAGGCTACCGTGCGCAAAACGGCCGGAGGGTTACGGCGCCTGCCGTTGCCGCTTCTTCAAAGGAGGGCAGTCTGGCGGCCTGTCTGGAAACGATGGTAAAAATGACAGGGGAGGTTGTCAATGCGGCCGAGCAGTTGGAAGAAGGCAGAGAACCGGCAGAGATCCTTGGGGAAAAGATGCCGGGCAACGCCCACGACCTGACCGGATGCGGGCTGGAACAGGTGCTTTACTATTATCTTTCCTTCGGTTATCCGCTGATTGCGCGTACCCAGGATCAGGGGGCCATGCTGATCACGGGCTATGGTTATCAGGATTTGTATCTGTACAGCCCGGTTACTGGGGAGGAGACATCCATGGAAATTGACGACGCAGTCCGGTATTTTGAGGGGAATGGAAATGTGTTCATCGGATATATTCCATAATTGCCGGACCGGGGCTGATCGGGATGTTTGGAAAAAAGGATTTTACAAAAACAAATCTTATGCTATAATCAGATAAGAAAAGCGTAATTAAAATTTTAGAATTTTGATGTGTTTTTACACATTTGCCATAATAGACGGGTATTGTTGCCCGACGCGGCGAGCGGATCATAGTAAGGCGGGGCTGGAAGCGGGTTTCCGCATTTGCCCGGGATGATGCGGTCTATGCGCAAAGAAAGAGGAAAATATGATTCAGTATATTATGAAAGGCGGCAATCCGCTGGTGGGCGATGTGTCCATTGGCGGAGCGAAGAATGCGGCATTGGGTATTTTGGCCGCCGCGATTATGACGGATGAACCTGTGGTGATCGGGAATCTCCCCAATGTCAGGGATATCAACGTGATGCTGGATGCTATCAAGGGAATCGGCGGCATCGTAGAGCGGATTAATGAGCACAGCGTGCGGATCATCGGAAGGACCATCCATACCGTAAGCGTGCAGTATGAATCGATCCGGCGGATTCGGGCATCCTATTACCTTTTGGGAGCGCTGCTGGGCAAGTACAAAGAGGCGCTGGTGGCGCTGCCCGGAGGCTGCAATATCGGTACCAGACCCATTGACCAGCATCTGAAAGGGTTTACTGCGCTGGGAGGCGTGAATCATATTGAAAAAGGCGCCGTGGCAGTCAGAGTCGAGAAGTTAAAAGGCAATCATATTTTCCTGGATGTGATCTCCGTGGGCGCCACCATTAATATTATGCTGGCTGCGGTTCTTGCAGAGGGCCGTACGATTATTGAAAATGTGGCCAAGGAGCCCCATGTGGTGGATGTGGCCAATATGCTGAACAGCATGGGCGCAAACATTAAAGGCGCCGGCACCGACGTGATCCGGATCAACGGCGTGGAGCGGCTCCACGGCACGGAGTATTTTATCATTCCCGATCAAATCGAGGCGGGAACCTTTATGATGGCTGCCGCAGTAACAAAAGGGGACGTGATGGTGCGGAATGTGATCCCGAAGCATCTGGAGGCCATCAGCGCGAAGCTTCTGGAGATGGGATGCGAGGTGGTGGAGTTTGACGACGCTCTGCGGGTTGTGGGAAAGCCGCGTATGCGGCATACCCAGGTAAAAACCCTCCCCTATCCTGGATTTCCCACGGATATGCAGCCTCAGATGGCGGTGGCTCTGGCGCTGGCGGAGGGGACCAGTATCGTAACGGAGAGTATTTTCGAGAACCGGTTTAAATATGTGGATGAGTTAAGCCGCATGGGCGCCTCGATTAAAGTGGAGGGCAATGTGGCGGTAATCGACGGAATCAGGTGCTTTAACGGCGCTCATGTCAGCGCGCCTGATTTGCGGGCCGGCGCCGCGTTGGTGATCGCCGGGCTGGCGGCCGACGATTATACGGTTGTGGATGACATAGAATATATTCAGCGGGGTTATGAAAATTTCGACTTGAAATTACAGAGCCTTGGTGCTATGATAGAACAGGTAACTGACGAGAGAGGCGTTCAGAAGTTTAAGCTGCGGGTCGGATGAGCATAGGCAGGCAGAAGGGTACGTCGTCAGTTGCGGCAGCAGATGTACTGTTGTGAGAACAGTATACTATTTGAACAATATAATAAAGAGTAAGTTATTCCCTTATTCAGAGTGATGGAGATACATAGGATCTGTGAAGTCACGGCAACCCCTGATATCAGGAAGGTGCCTACCTGAGCGAGTGATCGAACAATAAGGTGGATTCCCGATAGAACGAGTCCGCTTTTGCGGGCTCTTTTTGTATCATGGGGATGCAAAGGGACGCCAATACGGGTGAGAATGCTTTATGAAGAAACTGAGAAAATCTGTGATTAGTATACTGGCATTTGCCATCCTGTGTACGGCCTGCCGGTCCGGAGTGGTCGCCCCTTCTTTGGACCGAACGCCGGTATTGCATCAGGATTATCTGAAATCCGTCCATTATTTCGGGGATGGGTGGGCGGTGAATTTCTGGAATTGCGAGCCGGATCAGATCGATGCGCAGCTGGACCGGATTGTGGCCGACGGATTCAACAGTATCATTTTGGTGCTGCCCTGGCGGGAATTCCAGCCGGAGATCGGCGACGGACGGCTGAACGGTTATGCGGCGGATCAGCTGCGGCTGGTGTTTGAAAAGGCGGAGGAAAAAAAACTGGGAGTTATGCTGCGGCCGGGTTATACCTGGGATTATTATGAGGCGGACAGCGTTCTTCCCCGCTATTATAAGCTGATGGGGGATCGGACCTATGAGGATGCCTGGCTTTCCTATCTGGAACAGATTTATCAGATCGGTTCCGATTATGAATGCTTTCTGGGAGGCTTCCTGTGCTGGGAGGATTTCTGGAACTACACTTACACGGCAAAGGCGCTGGGCGCGGAGAAGCTGGGGGCGGAGGAAGCGGAATTTATCGGCTATCACCGGTATCTGAAAGAGCAGTATACGCTGGAACAGGTGAATGAATGGTATGGGGAAAATTTCACAGACTATTCCCAGGTCTGGTTTCCGTCAGAAGAAAGCCCTGCGCTGAAATTGTTTTTTGGGTTTTATGACGATTATCTGAACCGGCTGCTGGCAAAATCCCAACAGGTATTTCCCAATCTGTCCATGGAGGTGCGGCTGGACGCGGATCTGGCTGCAGATCAGGCTGGCGATTTCTATTATTACAGCCATGAAGCTACCTATGGCTGCCAGGATTCGGATTACACTGCGGTGATGTACGGTATTCCCATGGGCTTTACCAATCAGGGCGAGCGGGTCGGTTATGAGGAGGCCATGGCCATGACGGAGACGATTCTGAATGGTCTTCTTGAGAAAAATCAGGGAAAAGACGTATATATCGACCAGTTTCTTTATGCGGACAACACGCCGGGCTATGAAAGCAATGCTCAGATCGTGGAAGAGCAGATCAGCGACTATCTGGAGCATGTTCATCGGATTCTGGAGGAGAAAACCATGGGATACGGCGTGTGGACCTATCAGGATTACGGCGTGGACCTGCTGTACAATCCCCAGTTTGCCCTTGGATTTGCCGGCTGGGAGACGGAAGGAGAAGCGGAGGCGGTAAGGGAAAACGACTCCATGCAGGCGAGACTCGAGGCCGGCGCGCTGCTCCGGCAGAATATTCCGCCAGGCAGAAAAACCGATACCGGAGAAGACCGGATCTATGTGACCGGCCAGTACTCCTGTGAGTCGGAAACCATCCTGACAGTGACTCTGGGTCAGGCCGAACCGGCTGCGGTTTCCTGTAAGCCGGGACAGAACGTAAGCTGGCAGCTTGACTTCCCCAATACGAAAGATTATACTCTGACCATCCAAAGCGGTGGGACAGTCTATATAGATAACTTAAAGGTATACGCCCATGTTCAGAATGGCATGCTCTATGACCTGAACGGTCAGGAAGGAGACTGCATTAAAAGTCTCCGTAAGCTGAACCGGGAACTGGGCCGGTAATTGCGGAACTTAATCAAGAAAGGGAAAAAATGGAAAGACGTTTATTTACCTCAGAATCTGTAACAGAAGGACATCCGGATAAAATCTGCGACGCGATTTCCGACGCGATTTTGGATGCGTTAATGGCTAAAGACCCCATGAGCCGGGTGGCCTGCGAAACATGCTGCACCACCGGTATTGTGATGGTAATGGGAGAGATTACCACAAAGGCTTATGTGGATATTCAGAAGCTGGTGCGGGATACCGTGGCCGAGATCGGCTATACAAGAGCGAAATACGGCTTTGACGCCAATACCTGCGGCGTGGTGGTAGCCCTAGACGAGCAGTCCTCCGATATCGCCATGGGCGTGGATAAGGCGCTGGAAGCCCGTGAAAACCAGATGAGCGACGAGCAGCTGGAAGCCATCGGCGCAGGCGACCAAGGCATGATGTTCGGTTATGCCACCAATGAGACGCCGGAGCTGATGCCGTACCCCATCGCCCTGGCTCATAAGCTGGCCAGAAAGCTGACCGAGGTAAGAAAGAACGGAACGCTGAATTATTTGCGTCCCGATGGGAAGACTCAGGTGACAGTGGAGTATGATGAGGCAGGGAAACCGGTGCGTCTGGATGCGGTGGTGCTGTCCACCCAGCACAGCGAGGATGTGACCCAGGCGCAGATTCATGAGGATATCAAAAAGTATGTGTTCGATCCGGTGCTGCCCGGTAATATGGTAGATGAGAACACCAAGTTCTTTATCAATCCTACCGGCAGATTCGTGATCGGCGGCCCTCACGGCGACAGCGGTCTGACAGGGCGGAAGATTATCGTGGACACCTACGGCGGCTATGCCCGTCACGGCGGCGGCGCTTTCTCCGGAAAAGACTGCACGAAGGTAGACCGTTCCGCCGCCTATGCGGCCCGCTATGTGGCGAAAAACATTGTGGCGGCCGGACTGGCGGACAAATGCGAGGTTCAGCTTTCCTACGCCATCGGCGTGGCACAGCCCACCTCTGTGATGATCGATACCTTCGGCACCGGGAAGCTGTCCGATGAGAAGCTGGTGGAGATCGTCAGAGAAAATTTTGACCTGCGCCCGGCCGGCATTATCAAGATGTTAGACCTGCGCCGTCCGATCTACAAGCAGACAGCTGCTTATGGTCATTTTGGCCGCGACGACCTGGATCTGTCCTGGGAGCGCACGGATAAGGCGGAAACTTTGAAAAAATATCTGTAAAGGTATTGACAAAAAGGGAAAAAATTGAAAAAATAATCTGACAGGGGGGCTGTTTTCCGGCCGCCCTGCCTGTGAATATGCACAGAGTTGCGGAACTCAATTAGGAGGTTTTATTATGGCAATTTTAGTAACTGGCGGCGCCGGTTATATCGGCAGCCATACCTGTGTGGAATTGTTAAACGCAGGTTATGAAGTAGTGGTAGTGGACGACCTTTCCAATTCATCTCAGGAATCTCTGAGACGGGTGGAGGAGATTACAGGGAAAAAGCTGACCTTCTATGAGGTGGATATTCTGGACAGAAGCCGGCTGGAGCGTGTATTCGGCGCGCAGCAGATCGATTCTGTTATTCACTTCGCTGGCTTTAAGGCAGTGGGCGAATCGGTGAGCAAGCCCTGGGAATATTATTACAATAACATTACGGGCACATTGGTTCTGTGTGATGTGATGAGAAATCACGGCGTGAAAAAGCTGGTGTTCAGTTCTTCCGCCACCGTTTACGGAAATCCGGCCACCGTGCCCATCAAAGAGGATTTCCCCCTGTCCGTCACCAATCCTTACGGCAGAACCAAGCTGATGATTGAGGATATTCTCCGGGATATGTCCTTTGCGGACCCTGAGTGGAACGTGGTGCTGCTGCGCTACTTCAATCCTATCGGCGCTCATGAAAGCGGCCGGATCGGAGAGAATCCCAAAGGTATTCCCAATAACCTGATGCCCTATATCACCCAGGTAGCCATCGGCAAGCTGCCTTTCCTGCGAGTATTTGGAAACGATTACGACACGCCTGACGGAACCGGCGTCCGGGATTATATCCATGTGACAGACCTGGCGATCGGCCATGTTAAAGCGATTGAGAAAATGAACGGGGAAAAAGGCGGTATTTTCACCTACAATCTGGGTACCGGAACCGGCTACAGCGTACTGGATATTGTTCATGCTTTCGGAAAAGCCGCAGGGACGGAACTTCCTTACGAAATCCAGCCCCGCCGCCCCGGCGATGTGCCCACCTGTTACGCAGACCCGTCCAAAGCGGAACAGGAGCTGGGCTGGAAAGCGGAGCGTGATCTGGATAAAATGTGCGAGGATTCCTGGAGATGGCAGAAGAATAACCCGGAAGGGTATGGAGAAGAATAAGAAAATCAATGTAAGTATGCCTGCCTGATTTGACCTTAATCATGAGAACAGGCCGGAGAGCGGATATGGCAGGGGGAAATAAAAGTAAGAGAGGCTATGTGACATGGAAAAACTGTGTATCGGTATCGACGTGGGCGGTACCACAGCGAAAATCGGTCTGCTGTCCACAGCGGGCGTGATTCTGGATAAATGGGAGATTCCTACCCGGAAGGAAATGAACGGGAGTCACATTCTGCCGGATATCGCCGCTTCCGTCCTGGAATATCTGGACAGGCATGGAATCGAAACGGAGAATATTCTGGGGGCCGGAATCGGCCTGCCCGGCCCGGTAACGCCTGACGGCAATGTGTCGGTGTGCGTTAATCTGGGCTGGAAACAGGAAAGAAATCCGGAAAAAGAACTGAGCGGGCTGCTGAACGGCGTCTATGTAAAAGCGGGAAATGACGCCAATGTGGCGGCTTTGGGCGAGTTGTGGCAGGGCGGCGGCAAAGGCCATAAAAACATTATGCTGTTTACGCTGGGAACCGGCGTGGGCGGCGGCGTGGTAGTGGATGAAAGGATTGTGGCAGGTTTCCGGGGCATGGGCGGCGAGATTGGCCATATTCGGGTGAATTTTGATGAGGCAGATGCATGTAACTGCGGGAACCACGGCTGTCTCGAACAGTATGCTTCCGCCACGGGCATTGTAAAGGTGGCCTGGCGTGCCTTGGCTGATTCGAATGCCCCGTCGGTTTTGCGCAACAGGGCAGGTTTCGACGACGAGGCCGCGGTGGCTGCGTGCAGCTTCAGCTGCAAAGACGTTCTGGACGCGGCAAAAGCGGGAGATGCCATAGCCCTCTCATCCGTCCGTACCAGCATGCGCTATCTGGCTTTGGCCATGCACTATATCAGCCATATCACGGACCCGGAAATTTTCGTCATCGGCGGCGGCGTGTCGAAGGCGGGTCGGTTTTTGCTCGACATAATCGAGAAGTATTATAAGGCATTTACGGTGATGGGAAAAGGCAGGGCGGAAATCGGCCTGGCCACGCTGGGTAATGACGCGGGGATGTACGGCGCGGCGCGGCTGGTGTTGAACAGGGAATAAAAAGACGCAAAGGTGAAGCGACCTCGGAAACGCTGTTTCTCTCAGCGGTTCCGGGGTTTATTTTTGTTGTGGCCGGGGCGATATCGGGGGTATTTGCATTTTATGGGGGGAGGGTATGAAAGGGACCGGGAATAAAGCAGAGCAATTTACAGGGTTTTCTGATGCGTTGAACTATGATAAAATAAAAAGGCGTTTTCAAAAATGTATGTAATCAGATGGGGAAAGACTCTGAGAGTACACGGAAAGCCATGCAGGAATCTTATGGGGACGGGTTGGTATCTTTTACCGGAAGTCTGTCAGGAAATAGATAGTCTCATAAACTTATTACATGAGGAGATGAAAACAATGAGGACAAGCACACTGCTGAAGCGGTTTCTGCCCTATTATAAAAATTATGTGGGCATTATGGTAATGGATCTGTTTTGCGCGGCGCTGACTACGGTCTGTGAGATGGTGCTGCCGCTGATTCTGCGCTATATTACAAACGCGGGTATGAATGACCTGCAGGCGCTGACGGTGCGTACGATTCTGACTATCGGCGCCGTATATTTCGCTTTGCGGATCATAGACGGGCTGGCCAGTTATTATATGGCTTATACCGGCCATGTGATGGGGGCTTCGATTGAGACAGATATGCGGGAGGATGCCTTTGCCCATCTGCAGAAGCTGTCCGATAATTATTTTAACAATACCAAAGTGGGACAGATTATGTCCAGAATCACCAGCGATCTGTTCGACGTGACGGAGTTCGCCCATCACTGTCCGGAAGAATTTTTTATCGCGTTTTTAAAAGCAGTGGTATCGTTTGTGATTCTGGCCGGGATTAACCTGCCTTTGACTGTAATTATCTTTGTACTGATTCCGGTGATGGCCATTTCCTGTACTTACTTTAACTTAAAGGTGAGGAAGGCCTTTAAGGTACAGCGAAACCATATCGGAGAGCTGAACGCGAGAATAGAGGACAGCCTGCTGGGAAACAAGGTGGTCCGCGCCTTTGCAAATGAGGAAGTGGAGCTGGGGAAGTTTAACCGGGATAATCAGGAATTTCTGCAGATCAAGCGCCAGACTTACCGGTATATGGCGGCCTTTCAGAATACGGTCCGGATGTTTGACGGACTGATGTATGTGGTGGTTATTGTGGCCGGCGGTCTCTTTATGCTGGGCGGAAAAATCGCGCCGGCAGATCTGGTGGCTTACACAATGTATGTGACCACGCTGCTGGCGACGATCCGGCGGATTATCGAGTTTGCCGAGCAGTTCCAGAGAGGCATGACGGGCGTGGAGCGGTTTGTGGAGCTGATGGATGCGGAAGTGGAGATTTTTGACGAGGAGGGGGCGGTTCCCCTGGAGAATGTGGAAGGAGAAATTACGTTCCGGAACGTATCCTTTGAATATCCCGACGATCACACCCCTGTGCTGGACAACATCGATCTGACCATCAGACCGGGAGAAAAGGTGGCGCTGGTAGGGCCGTCAGGCGGCGGAAAAACGACGATGTGCAACCTGATTCCCCGTTTTTATGATCCTACCGACGGCGAGATTCTGCTGGACGGGCAGGACATCAGGAAAGTGACCCTTCGCAGCCTGCGCGGCAGCGTAGGCGTGGTGCAGCAGGATGTGTATCTGTTCTCCGGCACCGTTTATGAAAATATCGCTTATGGCCGGCCGGGGGCCAGTCCGGAAGAAGTGACAGAGGCGGCGAAGCTGGCCGGCGCCCATGAATTTATTATGGAGCTGAAAGACGGCTATGACACTTATGTGGGAGAACGGGGCGTGAAATTATCCGGCGGCCAGAAGCAGAGGATCAGTATCGCCCGCGTATTCTTAAAAGCGCCGAAAGTTCTGCTGTTAGACGAGGCCACCGCCGCGTTGGACAATGAGAGCGAGCATCTGGTGTCCGAGTCCCTGGACAAGCTGGCGGCAGGCAGGACCACGCTGACCATCGCCCATCGTCTGACTACGATCCATGGAGCGGACCGGATTCTGGTTCTCTCGGGAAACCGGATCGTGGAGGAAGGAAATCACGAGACGCTGATGGAGAAAAAGGGGATATATTATCAGCTGTACACTTCGGCCAGTATTGTGGAAAAGCCGGCAGTGGGATGAGCTGCCGGTTTAAGATGAATATGCAGGTTCACAGTGTTAATGGAAGGACGACGTACATGCGAATATGGAGAAAATACTTGCACATTTGACAGCGAGAGTATAAAATAGTCTGTATGTAAGCGGCATTTTTGTACGTTGAAGCGGCGCCGTTCAAGCGACGCATATGATAGAATGGCAGGAAGGAGTTTTTACAGAGATGAGCCAGGAAAAAGTAGAGAGATATAAACAGGAAAAGGCCCACAGAAAAGAGAACGTAGAGAAGGAACGGCGGAAAAAGAAGGCCGGGAGGATTCTTACCTGGGTGGTGATTCTGGCGGTATGCGGTGGAATCGGCGGAGCCATCGGCGTTACTTTCTATAACGATTATCAGGCCAGGCTGGCGGCCCGTCCCGATTACGCAAGGGAAAATATGGTGGTCAGCGACCTGACAGGAATCCTGGAGACTGAGGCGGAGACGGCTGCCGAGTAGCAGGAGCTTATAAAACGAGGAGTCCCCAGGATGTAACATCCTGGGGAAATTATGAAAAATCTATGTGCATTATGACGAAAACTCTTATTTGATCGTTTGATTTCTATACAAATATCATAACAGCGGACTGTGAACAAAGTATGAACAAACGGTAAAATATATATTAATATATAAATATGGAGGCCCAGATATGGAAATTTCTAACACAGGCCATGTGATGGTGGTGGGGCATAAAAATCCGGACACGGATTCCATCTGTTCCGCGATTGCTTACGCAAGGTTAAAGGAAAAAGAAACGGGGGAGCGATACGAACCCAAAAGAGCCGGCCAGCTGAATCCGGAGACAGAATTTGTTCTGGATTATCTCAAGCTGCCGGTGCCGGAACTAATCACCGACGTGGGAACCCAGGTGAAGGATATGGAGATCCGGGGAACCGCGGGAGTGGACAGCGGCATTTCCCTGAAAAAGGCATGGAGCCTGATGAAAGAGCTGAACGTGGTCAC
The DNA here is from genome assembly GCA_910579325.1 of uncultured Lachnospiraceae bacterium. Taxonomy (GTDB): domain Bacteria; phylum Bacillota; class Clostridia; order Lachnospirales; family Lachnospiraceae; genus Paralachnospira_A. The sequence continues at coordinate 28,460 of CAJTTU010000025.1, forward strand.
ACTGCCCATCGTCAGCGGCCGAAGGCTGGAAGGGCTGATCACTATCGGCGATATCGCCAACTCTTATATGAATGTGTATGACAGCAGAATTCTGTCCGTAGCCCGGACTCATTACGCGAATATCGTGGAGACTATAGAGGGAACTATGCTGATCGGCGATGAGAACGGTGTGTTTGATCACGGAAAGGTACTGATCGCGGCGGCGAATCCTGACCTGATGGAAAGCTATATCGACGGCGGTGACCTGGTGATTCTGGGAAACCGGTATGAGTCTCAGCTCTGCGCGATCGAAATGGATGCCGCCTGTATTATCGTCTGCGACGGCGCGCCGGTATCCCGGACGATCAAGATGCTGGCGGAGGAAAAGAACTGTACGGTAATCAGTTCTCCCTTTGATACATATACGGTGGCCAGGCTGATTAATCAGAGTATGCCTATTCGTCACTTTATGACCAGGGAACAGATTATTACCTTCGGTGTGGAGGACTTTACCGACGATATCAAAGAGGTGATGGCCAGCAAGCGGCACCGCGATTTTCCCGTGCTGGACGAGGAAGGGCTGTACAGAGGCATGATCTCCCGCCGGAATCTGCTGGGAATGCGTCGGAAGCAGGTGATTCTGGTGGATCACAATGAGCGGACCCAGGCAGTGGACGGCATCGAGAAGGCGGATATTCTGGAGATTATCGACCATCACCGGCTGGGCGCGCTGGAGACGATGAATCCGGTATTTTTCCGCAACCAGCCTCTGGGCTGTACCGCGACTATTGTTTATCAGATGTACCAGGAAAAAGGGGTGGAGATCGACGCCCAGACGGCGGGACTTCTGTGCTGCGCCATTATTTCCGACACGCTGCTGTACCGTTCCCCCACCTGTACGCCGGTGGACAAAGCGGCGGCTGAGGAGCTGGCCCGTATCGCGGGGTTTGATCCGGTGAAGATGGCCAAAGATATGTTTACAGCGGGAAGCGATCTGGGGTCAAAAACGCCGGAGGAGATTTTCTATCAGGATTATAAAACCTTTGCGGTAGGCGATGTGAAAGTGGGAATCGGTCAGATCAATTCTATGAATCCGGATGAGCTGGAGACCATCGGAGGGCGGCTGCTTCCTTATCTGAAGGAGGTGGAAGAAAAGTCCGGACTGGATGTGGTTTATTTTATGCTGACCAGTATTCTGGATGAGTCTACCACGGTAATCTGTTCGGAGAAAAATACGGCGGTTTCCCTGCTGTCAGACGCGTTCCCGACGGGGACGAAGCAGGGCATCGGATATTATCTGGAAGGCGTGGTGTCCAGAAAGAAACAGATGGTGCCGTCGCTGATGCTGGCGATTCAGAACTGACATATGAAATGAAGACGCTCTTTGGAGTGGTCGTCGCTGATGACGCAGGCATCAGGCGATGCAGGGCATCCAAAGAGCGTTGGAGCATAAAAGGTGATAAAATTGGAAAATATTACTTTAATCGGAATGCCTGGTTCCGGGAAAAGCACGGTAGGCGTGCTGCTGGCGAAAGATCTGGGATTTCGGTTTGTGGATACGGACCTGCTGATTCAGGAGCAGGAGGGCAGTCTGTTAAAGGATATCATTGCTAGAGAAGGGGCGGAAGGGTTCGAGCGGATTGAAAATCAGGTAAATGCCCAGGTGCAGGCCAGATATACGGTCATCGCCCCCGGCGGCAGCGTGGTTTACTGCCCGGAGGCGATGAATCATTTTAAAGAGATCAGTCTGGTGGTTTATCTGCGGATTGGCCTGGGAAGCCTGAAAGCCCGGCTGGGAGATCTGAAAGCCCGAGGGGTAGTGCTGAAAAATGACATGACGCTGGATGAGCTTTACGCAGAGAGGGTTCCTCTTTATGAACGATATGCCGATCTTATGGTGGATGTGGATGAACTGAGTCTGGGACAGGTGCTGGAACAGCTTGAGAAGCTGGAAGAAGTGAGAAGGATCGGGAAATGAAGTAAAAAACTGGTATTCAATCTAAAAAATACCGGAAAAAACACTGTTGAAAGTTCGGAATTGTGCCGATATACAACATAGGGGAAATTTTGCATTTCCGGGAAAGGGGCAAAATCATGGCGAATATTTTACAGGTGACGCCGTCGCCTGTTCAGACCGATAATCGGACGCTGCCAACTGGCCAGGAAGCGAGAAATCAGGTACAGAACCCCCGGATCCATAATCCGGTGGACCCTACCCGGGTGGTTCGGGCGGACGGGCAGCAGGGCGGAAGAACAGGAACCGCGACTGGCGAAGGCAGCCCGGGCATTCTTGATTATGACAGCAATTACGGTGCCTTTGTGCAGAAACTGAACAGTAATCCCAGCACGGCAGGCCTGTTAGAGCAAATTATTTTTCAGGATACGGCGGGAATGCCGGAGGACCAGGCCCAGTTAGCCCAGTTGCTGAAGGAACTGTCAGCTTCTTTACAGATGCAGTCCGCGGAAGAACTTTTGAATTTTTTTATGGAGCAGGGAGCCGCGCAGGTGAAGTATTCGGGCGCGTTTTTTGACGGTCTGCGGAATATCCTGACTCAGAATACGTCGGACGGTTTAAAAGAGGCCGTGCTGGAGCTTCTGAAAAGCTATAATGATTTCAGCGCGGGTCCCCATCTTCTGACGCAGATGCGAACCCTGGCGGACCAGATTCATGACCAGCTTCTGACGCCATTCCGGGAGGAGTTTCGCCAGGAGTTGTCCCAGATGAACTGGTATGCGGCCAACGGAGACACCGAGGCCAATGCCCAGGCTTTGAACGGTCGGATTATTCCGTTTCTTTCCAATTATATTTCCAGAACCCACGACTATGGCGCGGTGAGAGATTCCGTCATGCTTTTTATTCTCAATGCGGTAAAGTATGAGAACGGAAGCCAGGACGGAATGATGAAGCTGTTTCAGCGGCTGGTGGGAAACAGAGAGTTTTCATATTTTTACAAGGGAGACGCCCAGTCTGATCTGGACAGTACTCTGGCGGCCATGCACAGGAGTCAGGCGGGAAACAAGTTTGCCGACGCGCTGGCAAGCCTTCTGGAGCGGGGCGGCCGGGGCGAGGCCGGCGTGGAGCAGATGCTTCAGTTTCAGAGCATTTCCCAGAATATATTGTTGAATGAGAGCGTATATATGCCTTTGATTCATCTGCTGATGCCTTTCTCTTATGAAGGCAAAGAAGTGATGTCGGAAATCTGGGTAGATCCCGACGCGGGCGAGGATGGAGAAGAGGGCGGCAGGAAAATCAGAATGCTTTTGCAGTTTCAGATTCAGCGGCTGGGCAGTTTTGACATGGTGCTGGAGTTTCAGGGCTGGAATGTGAATATGCAGCTGTGCGTGCCGCCTGCTCTGCAGGGTGAGTTCGACGCCATTCAGGAGAATGTGACGGGTATTCTGAAAAATAATGGTATGAAGCCCGGCCGGATGACGGTTACGGAAAAAAGAGGCGAGCTGCGGCTTGAAAGTGTATTTCCTGAGATCAGGGAGAAGGAGAGAACGGTAAATGTCAGAATTTGAGCGCCGGATGCAGAAAAGAGCGGTGGCCCTCCAGTATGACCCGGAGAAAAACAGAGCGCCGGTAGTGGTGGCCTCCGGCATGGGATATATGGCGGAGCGAATCACGGAGGTGGCCATGAGCGCGGGTGTTCCCATTTATGAGGACGATTCGCTGAGTTCATTGCTCAGCCAGGTGAAGCTGGGCGCATCGATTCCGGTGGAGCTGTATCAGGCCGTGGTGGATATTTATCTCTATTTTCTGAATTACGTGCCGGAGGAAGGCGCCGTAAGGAAGGCCAAAACCGGAACGGAGGAGGCTGAAACGGAAACCGCGCCGGATGAAACCGGTGAAGATATATTTGGAGAGAATGAATGACCGGGGAATTTCAGGTTTTGCAGTGAATATTGCATTTTATTTTGATGAGCGTAATAGATTGTAAGAGAAAATCGGGCGGTTTACGGTCTGCCCGGACGAGTAAACGGTGAGAAGAAGGGAGAGAAAGGCGATGGCTCTGATTACATCAGCTACAGAGGCAGAGGCGCTCGGACAGCGTCCGGCATCGACGGTGGCAAAGAGTTCTTCAAAGAAAACCGAGGATTTTTCCGATGTGCTGAATCAGGCGTTCTCCACAGTGTCGGAGGATATGGATTCTATTTTCGAGGAGGCGGCAAGGCTGTTTGACCTGCCGGTAAATCTGCTGAAAGCAGTGGCAAAGACCGAATCCGGGTTTAATCCCAATGCGGTTTCCGGTTCGGGCGCGATGGGTGTGATGCAGCTGATGCCTCAGACAGCAAAAAGCCTGGGCGTTACAAACCCTTTTGACGCAAGGCAGAATATTATGGGCGGCGCGAAGTATCTTAAGAGTACTCTGGACCAGTTTGGCGATGTGACGCTGGCGCTTGCGGCCTATAACGCGGGGCCCGGCAATGTTTTGAAATATGGGGGCGTTCCGCCTTTCGCGGAGACGCAGAACTATGTGCGGAAGGTAGCGTCTTATATGGAAGGAGACGATCTTCTGGCGAATCAGACCGTACAGACAAAAGGAGCGGTCGGCGATGTCGTGGAGGATATTGTGAAATTGAGTCAGATGAATCAGACAGCCTCTCTGTTAAGCGGTTTAAGCGGTTCGGACAGCAGCGCAGGGTTACTGGGCGGACTGGGAAGTTTCGGCAGCGTGGGAAGTCTGTTGGGCGCTGATGATTCGAACAGTCTGTTTGGAGGCGGCAGTTACCTGAACAGCCTGATGGGCCTTGGCAGCGGGAATATCAACAGTATGATGAACAGTCTGGCGTTGGCCGCCATGACATCTTCTTATGGAGGCGGCAGCGATTCTTACGGAATGGACCAGGAGGGCTTTTCCAGCCTGGTACAGATGCTTCGGATTCAGATGATGATGCAGGCGGATAAGGCCGCCGGTTTTATGGAGCTGTGATACCATACTGAAGAGGGGGAGAGAATATGGTACTGGCAGACTGCAGCAAATGCCAGGTGTATTTGCCGAAAGATAAGAGAGTGATCGAGGGAAGAGTGGAACTTTTTCCCAATGAAGTGATCCGCCTGTACTTTTCGGACTATCAGCTGAGCGACGGCCGGTTAAAGACTGCCGTGCGTTTTTTTGACGGCCAGAGAGGGCTGGTGGATATGGACTGTGAGCTGGTTTTCCGGAGAAATGATTATACTCAGCGGGGAGAACCGTGGATTGCGGACTGTAATATGCTGGGTCAGAAAAGAGAGGCGCTGAATAAAAGAGGTCAGGTTCGGGTAAGGGCTTCCATAGAAATATGGGGCAAAGCTGAAAAGCACGGAGATTTTCCCGCTACGATCCGCGATGTAAGTACGGGAGGCGTCTATATCTCCACGATACAGCCTTTGTCTTTGTATGAAATGTTTGCCTTCCGCGCCAATTTTGACGGTTCGGAGCGGTCCTACACCGCAAGGGTGGTGCGGGGAAAGCGGGAGTCAAGCCGCTATGGTTACGGATGCCGGTTCTTGAAAATGAGCGAGCAGGCGGACGCGGCGGTAGGCGCCTATGTATTCAAAAAGATGCAGGAGCAGAGAGCGCAGCTGTTGTGATGGCGGAGAATCCCGCAAGGCAGAATTTTTATTCGAAAAAGCACATGACTGGCAATTTCATGTCTGAAACGATAAAATGGCATGAATAGCTGGCCTGTGCTTTTTTGGTGTTTTATCGGGGTTCGTTCAGATTTTGTCTTCGCTTTTCATATGTACAAAAAGCAGGAATCAATTGCCGTGAAATGAAACAGTGTGCAGGATTTACGAAACAAAAAATCCCCGATATACTTATAGATATGAACAGACTCGATCTGAAAAATACCGAATAAAGGGGGCTTTTTGAGATGCTTACAGCAAAAGAAAATTTTTTGGAGACGATCAAACCGGACGGAAAACCGGACAGGCTGATCAAACAATATGAAGGAACGGCATTCTTTCCGCCCAGTCCGGCTTCTACCTATATCAGGGGAAACCGTCATCCGGGCATGGATCCCTTGGTTGACCGTTTCGGCACAACGATCCTCTGGCCGGAGCATCAGGTGGCGGCGATGCCGCACGTGACTGCGGACAATAAAGTGATTAAGGATATCATGGAGTGGAAAAACCAGGTGGAGATCCCGGACCTTCTGGCAAATTGCTCCGATCCGGCGCAGTGGGAGCCTTTTGAAAAGCAGGTAGAGGAAATTCGCGAAAAAGGACAGCTGGTAATGGCGTTTATGCCTACGGGCGTTTTCGAGCGTCTGCACTTTCTGATGGGTTTTGAGGATATGCTGATGAACTTCCTGCTGGAGCCGGAAGACATGATGGATCTGTGCAACGCTATCGGCGAGTATCGTTTCCAGTATATGAAGCTGATTGTAGACCACTATAAGCCGGACGTCATGCTTTCTCATGACGACTGGGGTTCCAAGCATTCCCTGTTCACCAGCCCTGAGGTTTGGAGAGAGTTTATCAAACCTCAGTACGCGAAGACCTACAAGTATATGAAGGATAACGGCGTGATTGTGATGCATCATGCGGATTCCTTCCTGGAGCCGATCGTAGAGGATATGGTGGAACTGGGCGTGGATATCTGGCAGGGAGCACTGCCGGAGAATGACATTCCCGCGCTGCAGAAGAAGTTAAACGGAAAGATGACGCTGATGGGCGGAATCGACGCTTCCATCGTTGACAGAGAGGATTCCACCGAGGAAGAGATCCGTGCGGAAGTGCGCAGGGCTTGCACGGCTTACGGACCGGGCGGACACTTTATTCCCTGTATCACTTATGGCGGGCCTGGTTGCCTGTACAAGCATGTGGATCCGATTATTGATGATGAGATTGATAAGTATAATAAAGAAGTTTACGGAATCTGATGTGCTTGTGCGCCCTTGTTTTGCCGGGGCAGGCCATGTGCATCTTCGCGGGATATTTTTGTACTATGGGCAGCCTGCAGACTGTTCCTCATGATACGGAAAAACTTGCCGGTTTTCAGTGAGATACCTGAACCCGGCAAGTTTTTTGTAGCGTTGGAATAGATTATAGGATTCCGGCAGATCGAAAAATCTGCCGATAAAATTCACTGTCCGGACTCACCGGCTCAGATATTCGTCGATCCCTTTCGCCGCCGCTTTCCCCGCGCCCATGGCAAGAATCACGGTGGCGGCTCCGGTTACGGCGTCGCCGCCGGCGAAAACGCCGGCTTTGGAAGTCTGGCCGTTTGACTCGTCAGCCACGATACATTTCCGTCGATTAATTTCCAGTCCTTCTGTGGTGGAGGAAATCAGCGGGTTGGGGCTGGTGCCAAGGGCCATAATCACCATGTCGGCGGCTATGGTGAAATCGGAGCCTTGTTTTTCTACAGGTCTTCTTCTGCCGGATTCGTCCGGTTCGCCCAGTTCCATTTCCACGCAGACCATACCAGTGACCTGGCCGGTTTCATCCGTCAGGATTTCCCTGGGGTTGGTGAGCAGGTTGAAGACGATGCCTTCTTCCTTTGCGTGATGCACTTCCTCGGCTCTGGCGGGCAGCTCCGTCTCGCTTCTCCGGTAGACGATATGCACCTCGGCGCCCAGCCGTAGAGCGGTTCTGGCAGCGTCCATGGCCACGTTTCCGCCGCCTACCACAATAATCTTTTTCCCCTGATAGATGGGCGTGTCATAATGGTCGTCGAAGGCTTTCATCAGATTGCTTCTGGTCAGGTACTCGTTGGCGGAGAATACGCCGTTGGCATTTTCTCCCGGAATGCCCATAAATTTGGGCAGTCCTGCGCCGGAGCCGATGAATACGGCCTGGAAGCCTTCCTCCTCAAACAACTGGTCGATGGTTACGGATTTTCCGATAATCACGTTGGTTTCTATTTTGACGCCCAGCCGTTTTACATTTTCGATTTCCGGTTCTACCACGCCTTTTTTGGGCAGACGGAATTCAGGGATGCCGTATACCAGCACGCCGCCCAGCTCATGGAGGGCCTCGAAAATGGTTACGTCATATCCCGCTTTTGCCAGATCCCCGGCGCAGGTCAGACCGGCGGGGCCGGAGCCGATGACGGCCACTTTTTTATGTTTGGGTTCGCAGGAAAGGACAGGGTGGATATTATGGGCCTTTGCCCAGTCTGCCGTGAACCGTTCCAGCTTGCCGATGGAGACGGCATCGCCCTTGACGCCCCGCACACATTTCTGTTCGCACTGGCTTTCCTGGGGGCAGACCCTTCCGCAGACGGCGGGCAGGGAGGAGTACTGGCTGATGACCTCAAAGGCTTTTTCCACGTTCTGTTCTTTCAGATGGCTGATAAAGCCGGGGATATCGATGCTGACCGGGCAGCCTTCCACACATTTGGCTTTTTTGCAGCCCAGACACCGTTCCGCCTCGGCGGTGGCTTCCGCCAGGTCGTAGCCCAGGCATACCTCATCGAAATTGGCGGCCCGCACCTTTGGCTCCTGCTCCCTTACCGGGATTTTTTCCAGTTTTGTTCCGGCCATATCAGTGTGCCTCCTTTCCGCTGTGGGCGTCATTTTTTTCATCACTACAGTGTCCGCAGCCGCCGTGGTGGGTGTCCTCTTCCTGCAGCTTAAGCAGCGCCCGGCCTTCCGCGGTTTTGTAGATGGCCTGCCGTTTCATGGCCTGGTCGAAGTCCACCAGATGGCCGTCGAATTCCGGCCCGTCCACACAGGCGAATTTGATTTCGCCGCCGACGCTTAAACGGCAGGCGCCGCACATGCCGGTGCCGTCCACCATAATCGGGTTCATGCTGACCACGGTGGGAATCTGCAGTTCCTTTGTCAGGATGGAGACGAACTTCATCATTACCAGTGGGCCGATGGCCACGACCAGGTCATAGGTATGGCCCTGATTTTGTACCAGCTCTTTGACCTGGTCATTGACATTGCCGTGGAAGCCGTAGCTGCCGTCGTCGGTGGCTACATACAGGCTGGCGGCCACCTGTTTCATTTCCTGTTCCAGAATAACAAGGCTTTTGTTTCTTGCGCCGATAATGCAGTCGGCTTTTACGCCCTGTTCATGAAGCCATTTCACCTGGGGATAAACCGGGGCGGTTCCCACGCCTCCGGCTACAAACAGCAGCTTCATCTGCCGCAGTTCTTCCACAGGTTTATGAATCAGCTCTGACGGACGGCCCAAGGGTCCGGCAAAATCCCGGAAGCTGTCCCCTTCTTCGAGCAGCGTCATCCGCTTTGTTGAAGCCCCTACCGTCTGGAAGACGATGGCAACGGTTCCCTGTTCTCTGTCGTAATCGCAGATGGTCAGAGGAATCCGTTCTCCGGCTTCATCTATTTTCACAATGACAAACTGTCCCGGCTGGCAGGCTTTGGCCGTCCGGGGGGCCAGGATGTCCATGTAGTAAATCTGGTCGGACAGCTGGCGTTTTTTGAGTATAGGATACAAATGTTAGTACCTCCTTATTGAAAATCTTGATATGGTTCCCCTGAATCCCAAAAATGAAATTTCAGGTTGATGAACTGTCTATCGCTCTTTTCTGGGTTTTTACAGGGGTGTGCAGGGAGTATTTTTAACTGCTTTTTGTGAGAGCCGTGTCCTTTGGAATCATGTTTTTTCTCACAAGGTATTTTACTATTCCGCAGGCCGCAGAACCCCTCTGAGGTTATAGATTGCCCTCTGGGACATTTGACTGCGCACATGCCGCAGCTTAAGCAGTAGGGTTCGTCGATCACCGCATGGTTTTCCGTTACCTTGATGGCACCTGCCGTACGGATTTTCTCACAGATACCGCAGCCGATGCAGTCTGCTTCGTTTACCTGGGCCACACCGTATTCGTTGTATGTAATGGCCTGGAATTTACAGGCTTCGATACAGGCGCGGCAGCTCATGCATCCGTAGGAGCAGGTGGGCAGGCCATTGTGTGTCCGGCAGCCGCCGTTGCAGGCGACCACAGCGGCCTTATATGGGAGTTTTTTCTTTACAGCCATGGCTCACACCTTCCTTTCTCGGGACGTCTGACGGTCGTCATGGGGATGTTTTTCACATGACGTATTTTGTTCACAGGATGCATACCGGTTATCGGATGTTTGCTGTCTATCGGACGCATGCCGTTCATAGGGCGTATTCCTGATCGGCAGGCCGAACCGGCGTTCTCCGTCATAACGGAAGTAGGCGTCCGTGATGGCTGGCGCAGTGGGAATGGAGGTAATCTCTCCGATTCCGATTGCGCCGCAGGCTACATTCAGTCCCGGTTGTTCCACCACAATGGCCTTGATTCTGGGAACCTCATGACTGCGGAACAGGCCGAGAGCGCCGTATTTCTCCACAGGCTTGCAGTTCTCGTCGATTTCATATTTTTCTCGCAGGGCATAACCCATGGACATGACCACGCCTCCTTCAATCTGTCCCTCGCAGGAGAGGGGATTGACAGCTTTGCCCACGTCGTGGGCGGCCACGATTTCGTCAATTTTTCCGCTTTTCGGGTCCAGGATACAGATTTGGGTGGCATAGCCGTAAGCCACATGGGATACGGGATTTGGCACGTCGGCGCCCAGCGGGTCGGTCTTGGCCAGATATTCGCCATAATAGACAGTACCCTTCATCTCTCTCAGAGACAGCCCTCTGTTCCGGTCCTCCATCACCTTTTCGCAGGCTCTGCGGCAGGCTTCTCCAGTGACCAGCGTCTGCCGGGAGCCGGAGGTGGTGCCGGAATCCGGGGCAATCCAGGTATTGCTCCGCTCGTAGACAATATCCTCCTCGCCGATATCCGTATTTTCCACAATCATCTGGACCAGTACGGTTCCAAGTCCCTGGCCGATACAGGAAGCGCCTGTAAAAATATGAAGCTTTTCATCCTCCTCCACAATCAGCTTTACCCGTCCGGTATCCGGGATGCCCACGCCCACGCCGGCATTTTTCATGGCGCAGCCGATGCCCACCGGAATGCCGGCGTTCCATGCCCTGTCATAATCTTCCTTTACCGCTTCCAGCGTTTCCACCAACCCGGTGGAATCATCTACAATCTGGCCGTTTGGCAGAACGCCGCCCGGCCGGATGGCGTTGCGGTAACGGATTTCCCAGGGGGTAATGCCCACCTGGTCGGCCATCATATTCAGCAGCGATTCCGTGGCAAAACAGGTCTGGGTTACGCCGAATCCCCGGAATGCGCCGGCAGGGGGATTGTTGGTGTAGTAGGCCGTCCCCTCAATCTCAAAGTTTTCATAGGCGTAGGGACCGGCCGCATGGGTGCAGGCCCGCTGCAGCACAGGGCCGCCCAAGGACATGTAGCCGCCGGTGTCCGAGGATACCACGGCTTTGACGCCCTGGATGATGCCGTTTTCGTCGCAGCCCATCGTAATGTCCATGACGAAGGGGTGGCGTTTGGGGTGAACCAGCAGAGATTCCGCCCGGCTCAGTTTTACCTTTACCGGCTTGCGAAGGAGATAAGCGGCCAGCGCCGCAAAGGGCTGCACGGTCATATCCTCCTTGCCGCCGAATCCGCCGCCTACCAGAGCGTTCTGCACTTTTACCTGATCCGTACCCAGCCCCATCCTGCATTCGTGAAGAGTCTGGTAGGCGGACTGGTCGGTGGAATAGACGAATACATCTCCATCTTCATCGATAAAAGCAGTGGCACACTTCGGTTCCAGAAAAGCATGTTCTGTCCATGGGGTTTCAAAATGGTGGGACAATACATACTTAGAGCGGGCAATGGCCTCGGCAGCGTTGCCCCGGCTGATCTGTTCGTGGGAGCAGATATTATTCTCCGCGCCCTCAAAGACTGTGGGAGCGCCTGCGGCGGCGGCTTCTTTCAAATTATGTATGGCCGGGAGGACTTCGTATTCTACCTGAATCAGTTTTTTGGCTTTTTAGCGATTTCTTCATTTTCAGCGACTACCAGGGCAATGGCGTCTCCCAGATAATGGGTCAGCTGTCCTGCGGGAACGAACACATACTGGTCCTGGCGCAGATGGCCGATAATATTTTTTCCCGGTACGTCCGCCGCCGTTTAGACGCCGGCCACGCCGGGCAGAGCCTTTGCCTTTTCGGTGTCGATGGAGAGAACCCTCGCCCTGGGGTATTTGCTTCGGAGCAGGCTGCCTGTCAGCATTCCTTCCATATAAAAGTCGTCGGGATACTGGCCGGTTCCTAGCACCTTTCTCTGGCGTCCAGCCGCTGGACACGGCCGCCCAGCTTGTTTCCCCTTTCTCCGGAATGACGCCAGTTTTACGAATCTGCGCCGCCAGCTTTACCGCCGCAATGATTTTGACGTATCCGGTGCAGCGGCAATAGTTGTTTCGCAGTGCATAGCGGATTTCTTCTTTGCTGGGGGCGGGGTTTTTGTCCAGCAGGGCCTTGGTACACATAACCATGCCCGGAATACAGAAGCCGCACTGTACGGCCCCGGCTTCCGCATAGGCAAAAGTATACACTTCTTTTTCCCGCTCGGCAAGTCCTTCCACCGTAATCACAGATTTTCCCATCAGGGAATCCGTGTCCGGCACGCAGGCTTTGCAGGTCTCCCCGTCAATGATTACCGTACAGGCGCCGCAGGCGCCCTGGCTGCAGCCGTCCTTAACGGAGGTGAGATGAAGCGCATCTCTTAAAAAACGGAGAAGCTTCTGATTTTTGGACGGAGTTACCTGAACGCCGTTTACTGTGAATACAGCCATGGCAATCAGTACCTCTCTTTCTGTTATGTTGTGGTCAATGGATTCTGTGGATCATAAAAATACAGGTTCTATGATGTCAATCGTATGATATATGGTATTTATCGTATTATATTCAGTGGCGTATCTGATCGTTTGCTTTATTGGATGCAATATTGTTGTTAATAACTTCATGAGATGTCACAGATTTGACCTTGTTCGCTGTCGCAAACCTACCCGTTTTCCTGTCACTGGTCCAATTGTATACACAATTATTCACCTTCCGGTTTACGGCAGCTTTCCAGACAGCTTTCTCCATTCTGCGGCCAGTAATTATCTGTCATTTCTGGATGCTGCATTTTGTATCCCTGCTGGAAATTGCGCCCGGGCCATACACAATTCGCAGGCAGGCCGCCCGGTGTATCCCGGACGGCCTGCTTTTCCCTTCCCCTTTTTGAAATTGTCCCCATTCCCCACACACTTCGCCAAACCTCTGTTTTGCGTATAGTTGCCATGCTTCCCTACAGCCAGTCTTTCCCTGTATACCCGGATAATGCCCACAGGGCGTGGGCAACGGTTACAGCATCTGTTTCATTCATATTCGCTGACAGCCTTTCTTTGTTCCGGAATAAATTGGACAGTCTGCTAAGCGGGCATCCTGTATCGATG
>CAJTTU010000026.1 GCA_910579325.1 uncultured Lachnospiraceae bacterium
ATTGCAATCTGTTTTATCAATTTACAAATATTACTCCGTATTATATACTGAATAGTATAAACATGGTTGTTTTGTCATGACATAGCGGAATCAAATACGCGCGGTTTACCGGAAATATAAAGACAGGCTTTTCATGATGCATTATAGCCGAGAAGAAATGTTTTTGGTGCTGGTATTATGTTTTATCAACATGCAGAATGACAGTTGATTTTTGAGGGGGACGAATAATATATGAATCTGGTTGTAAAAATAATTTCAGGCGTATATCAATTTCTGTGGGGCGATCTGATTACGCTGCCGCTTCCGGGCGGCGGTTCTCTCGGTATTTCCCTTTTGGTGCTTATGCTTATCCCTACGGGAATCTACTTTACGGTGCGAACCCGGTTTCTTCCCATCCGCATGTTTCCGGAAATGGTCCGGGCGATGACGGAGAAGCGTAATGGCTCCACCGGCAACGCCATCTCCGGCCTGCAGGCGCTGGTGGTGTCCACGGCTACCCGGGTGGGCATGGGAAATATGATCGGCGTGGTGGCGGCCATCTCCGCAGGGGGCGCGGGGGCAGTGTTCTGGATGTGGCTCTCGGCGTTGATCGGTTCCTCCACCGCTTTTATCGAGGCCACGCTGGCCCAGTTACATAAGGAAAAGGATCCCTTGTACGGCGGATACCGGGGCGGTCCCGCCTATTATATTCACCATTTTATGGAGCAGAAGCTGGGTGGCAGAAAACGCCGTTATTCGGTGCTGGCCGTTTTATTCGCGGTTTCGGGGCTGATCTGCTGGTGTGGTATCAGTCAGGTGATCAGCAATTCGGTGGCCTCGGCTTTTCAGAACGCCTTTCATGTTCCGCCTCTTTACACCACGGTTGTTCTGGTGATTCTGGCGGCGGTGATTGTGCTGCGCAAAAATGCCACGGTCAGGGTTCTGGATATTCTGGTGCCGGTGATGGCGGTCTGTTATTTTCTGATGACAGTGTTTTTAATTTTGAAAAATATAACGGTTCTGCCTTCCGTGTTCCGGCGTATTTTTCAGGAAGCTTTTGGTTTTCGCCAGGCTGTGGCCGGCGGCTTTGGGGCTGTGGTGATGAACGGGGTGAAGCGGGGATTGTTTTCCAATGAAGCCGGTTCCGGCTCGGCTCCCTGCGCGGCGGCGGCGGGGGATACCTCTCATCCGGTGAAAACCGGGCTTTTGCAGGCGCTGGGCGTGTTTATCGACACCATCGTGATCTGCAGCTGTACGGCGCTGATTATGCTGATTACGCCGGAGAGTCTGACGGCCGGACTGGGCGGCATGGATTTACTGCAGGCTTCGATGGAATATCATATGGGGCAGTTTGGCGTGGTGTTTATCGCCCTGACTTTGTGGCTGTTCTGTTTTTCTACCTTTATCGGCATTCTGTTTTATGCCCGGTCTAACGTGGCCTATCTGTTTGGGGACAACTGGTTCTCTCAGACCGTCTACAAGCTTTTGGCGCTGGCGATGCTGTTTGTCGGCGGGCTGGCCGCCTATACCTTTGTGTGGGATCTGGGGGATGTGGGCGTCGGTCTGATGACGGTCTTTAATATTTTTGTGATACTTCCGATGTCGAAAGAGGCGCTGGAGGCGCTGAAAGCTTATGAGCGGAGAGGGTGACGGGGAAGGAAAGCCGCAGGGAAAACCAGTGTTTTTTATAGAACCGTAAGAATTCGCCTATTGACTTTGATCTGACTTTAAGTATTAATATGATAGAAACATTGTGTGATTTCGGGCCTACATGATATGTGCCGGGAGGAAAAATCTGTGAGTGGATTGCGTGAAAAAGCGTGGGATATGCTGAATGAACTGAATAAGGTGATCCTGGGCAAAGAGGAAGTGACGGCGGAGGTTGTGGCGGCGATGCTGGCCGGCGGCCATGTGCTTCTGGAGGACATTCCGGGAGTGGGGAAGACTACGCTGGCGCTGGGGCTGTCGAAGGTGTTTGGCCTGGACTGGCGCAGGGTACAGTTTACGCCTGATGTGCTTCCCTCGGATATCGTGGGCTTTTCCATATACAGAAAAGATCTGCAGCAGTTCGTCTACCAGCCGGGAACCGTATTTACCAACCTGTTTCTGGCAGATGAGATTAACCGGACTTCCCCTAAGACCCAGTCGGCGCTTCTGGAGGTTATGGAAGAAGGGCAGGTAACCGTAGACGGCGTTACCAGACAGGTTCCCCGTCCTTTTTTTGTGATCGCCACCCAGAATCCTTACGGAGCGGCGGGGACCCAGATGCTGCCGCCGGCCCAGATCGACCGGTTTATGATCTGTATGACCATGGGCTATCCGGATATGGAGAGCGAGCTTTTGATGGCAAAAGGCATGGACGGCGGAAAGCGGACGGATCGGCTGTCGGTCATGGCGACGGAAGAGGAACTGGCCGGGATGCAGGCGGAAGCGGAGGGTATTTACATTCACGACGCAGTTTATCACTATATGTTACAGCTGGTGCGCGCCACCAGAGAGCATCCTTATCTGGAAATGGGCGCAAGTCCCAGAGCCACAATGGCGCTGGTGAAAATGTCCAGAGCTTTTGCCTGGCTGCGGGGCAGAGACTATGTGTCGCCGGAGGATGTGGGCAGCCAGTTCGGCCATGTGGTGGTGCACAGGCTTCTGCTCAACGCAAAGGCCAGAATGGAGCAGGTAAAAAAAGAGCAGATTATCGAGCAGCTGCTTCACGGCGTTAAAAAGCCGGTTCCAAAAGGAGCGGGAAGATGATCGCAGGGATTCTCAGGCGTCTGGGCCTGAGCTGGTATTTGTTTCTGATGTTTACGGCCTATTATATGGCGGGATGGTATCGTATGTATGGCCTGCTGCTGCTGTCCGCCGCCATGCTGCTGATTCTGGTGCTGATGTATCTGCTGACCTGGTACTCGATTGCCTGTCTCCGGGTTTCCGTAGGGCTCTCCAATGAGACGGTGCGGAAAGGAGAGTATGCGGAGGCTTACGTGACGGTAAAAAACCAGGGCTTATTGCCGGTTACCAGACTGCAGGCCGTTGTGGTCTGCTCCGATCTTGGGAAAATTCTGCTTCGGGGCGCAGTGGCGGGCAGAGGGGAGGCGGTACTTTCCTTTCCGCTGCCTGTGGATTACTGCGGCGGCGTGTCGGTCAGGCTGTGCCAGCTGTGGGTATCGGATTATCTGAATTTTTTTCTGCGTAAAAAAAGGTTTGACAGTTGGATCAGGTTGTCAAAAAACGAGAGAATGATAAAAGAGGAACAAAGGGAGACGGTACTGACAGTGCTGCCTTCCAGGCTCTCGGCCCGGTTTTTGCCGGAAAGTCCGGAAGTCTTCCGGCAGAATATGCCCGGGTTTGAACAGGCCGACCGGGGGAGCGGGACAGCCGCAGGTACGGACCCTTATGAGATCAGGCAGCTTCGCCCTTACCAGCCTGGGGATTCGATGCGGGATGTCCACTGGAAACTGAGCGCCAGGACAGAGGAGCTGTTAAGTAAGCAGTATGGCGGGCAGGAGGAGTATTATGCCCGTTTTTTTCCGGATCTCAGGACAGCCAGGGGACAGATGGAGCCCTGGAGACTGGATGCGTTCCGGGAATTGTCCGCAGCCTTATCCGCAGGACTTCTGGCTGCAGGCATCCCTCATCTGGTCTGCTGGTATGATGACAGAAAAAACGGATGGGTGGAGATGCCGGTGTCTGACGGGGAGGGGCATCTGGCTATGAGCGCGGCGTTGGTGCGCGCGCATACGGTTTGGGTAAAGGAACCGCCGGATATCAGCGCGTTTCAGGCCGAAGCCAGAATGTCCGGGCAAGCCGGGGATCAGAAGGAGCTGTATTTTGACACGGAGCTGCATCTGTATGGGAAGGACGGTTTGCTGACCCGGTTTTCACCGGATACTTATGTCCGGGAGCTGGAACAAAGGTGGATTCGCGTATAATATGGGAGAATTTTTGTACTATTTCAGCGGCGTGCTGGGAATTTTGCGTGCCGTTACATCGCTGGCCGGTTTTGGCTGGAATCGTCAGGCTGTTTTTCTGACAGCCTTTTTCTGCTGCGGCGGAATGTGTCTGTTCGGGCGGGTGAGAAATCGGCGCATATATTCCGGGATCGTCGGAATGGCCCTTTGCGGCGCCGTTTTTTCCGTGGGCGGAAGGTGGCTGGGACCGCAGCTGGCAGCGGCGGTAAATCTGCTTTTGTTTGGTCAGATGCCGAACGGGCTGCAGGGGATGGATCTGACTTTTCTGATGATCGCCGGGGTATTGCTGGCGGCGATGGTTTTGTACTGGCTTTCCGTGATTTTCTGCAAGGGATGGCTGTTTTACCCGATGACAGGGCTTCTGGCGGTGGCAAAGCCGATATTGGGCGGGGAGCCGGATCTTATGGCGATCTGTCTGCTGGCGTTTTTCCATTTGGGCGACAGGGCGATGGCGGCGGGGGCGTACAGAAAACGGGACGGAAAGCTGTGTATCAGCCGGGAAGCGCTGCGCCGCAGTCAGGGCCGGGGGATTCTGGCGTTTACCGGCCTGCTGGCCTGCTCTCTGCTGTTTGCCGCCGGTCCGGCCTGGCTGAAAAGAGAGGAGCTGTTTCAGGCGCCTTTGGAAGCGGAGCAGGATATTCGCCAGTCCTTTCAGATTCAGCAGCAGCTGCCGGTATCGGTTACCCTGCGGGAGGACGGACATGTCAGCAGGGGAAACCGTCATGTTCTCGGTCAGGATGTGGCGGCAGTGAAAGTTTCGGAACAGCCTGAGCAGACCATTTATCTGCGTCAGTTTACGGGCGGAAGCTATGGAGCGGACGCATGGCAGCCGGCGGATGAGACGGCGTTTCTGGAGGAACAGGCTTCCTGGAATCCGGAAACGCAGAAAGAGCTGGAACAGTATCTGAATGAGTTGGCCTACCGGAAAGCCTGTGAGGCTGATCAGGGGGGGAACCGGGGCAGGTGGATGGCGGTGAAAATGCTGGCCGGGCATCAGAATGAGAGCCGGTACGGCATGTCTCCTTATATTTCTGCCTTTCGGGGAGAGGGTGAAGATGTCAGGCAGTTTTCCTGGTATTCTCTGGAGGATTATTATGAACTGATGAGGGAAGCGTCGTATCCGGACATGGATTTGCCGGAAGAAACCTATCTGCATTATGTCTATGAACAGTATACGCAGGTGGACCGGGAACGGTTTCCCGGACTGTCCAGGCTCTGTCAGGAAAATCCGGTGTCCGGCTGGGAGGAGGCCGCGGACTTTATTGTGAAAACCCTCCACAGCCAGGCATCTTATTCCCAGACGCCGGGCGTGATTCCTGCCGGAGAGGAAATTCCGGAATATTTTCTGTTTGAGAAGAAGCAGGGATACTGCGTTCATTTTGCCACGACTGCAGTGCTGATGTATCGGATGTATGGGATTCCGGCCCGCTATGTGGCGGGATATATTGCCCCTGCGGCGGGATTTTCCGCCGGGGAGGACGGGAACTGGAACAGCGTGGTTCAGGACCGGCTGGCCCATGCCTGGCCGGAGATCTATGTGGACGGGCTGGGGTGGATTCCGATGGAGGTGACGCCGTCCTCGGCCTATGGGGAAGGCGTGCTGACCGAAGGGCCGTTCTCGCGGCAGAATGAAGATTATTTTCCGGAATTGGAAGAGATTCCACAAGGGTCTTCGGAGGGGCAGGACGAGACGGAAGGCACAGAGTCAGAAGCCGTGGAATCAGAAGAAAGCGGGGAGCAGTCCGGAGAGGATGCGGCTTCGGAGCAGACGAAAAGCAGCGGGGCAGAGGAAACGGGAGAAGACGATTCTGTCGCAGGAGACGGAGAGAAGGGCTCCGGAAACGAAGAGAAGGGTTCCGGAAACGGAGAGAGGACTTTGGCATCCTGGTTTTTGCCGCTGTTGTCCGGCCTGGTTCTGGTAAGCGGAGTTCTGTATGGCGGAATGAAACTGTTGCTGAAACGGAGAAACAGGATTCTGGGTCTGCAGAAACGATACGAACCTCTGGAGCTGTATGTCCGGCTGGAGCAGGTGACGCGGCTTGGAGGCTTTCCGATCAGCTTTCGGGAAGGGGCGTCAGTCTGCGCTGCCCGTCTGGAGCAGGTTATTCCCGGGATTGACAGAGAAACGGCCGGAAAGGCCATGGCGGCGGTGGACCGGGCTGCTTTTGGAAATGAAAATCAGAGAGAGATCACGCCGGAGCAGCGGCAGCAGCTGTGGCTGGTTTATGAGGCGGCCTGCCGGTATACGGAGGAGAGACTGGGGCCGCTGTGGCGGTGGTATTTCCGGTATATCAAAGCGTTTTTCTGAGAAATAATAAAATAATCGCGTTTTATGAATGGGCGGGTTTTACCCGCTCATTTTTCATGATATTCCGCACCGTGTCATAGATATAAGGTTTCAGCTGTTCCAGAGGCAGAGGCTGTCCGTATAGAATGGAATTGTAGCTGGTGCCGCTGACCAGTTCCATGATCATGTAGATCATCACTTCCGGATTGCGGTAGGTATAGCCCGCTTTGGACAGCATATTCTGAAAAATGCCCAGAATATTTTCCGAATCCTCGATTTCCGCCGCGGTCAGATAATTTTTAAACATGCCCCAGCTCAGATGTTTGGAAAGAAGCCGGACCAGCTGGTGGTCGGCAGAAAACTGATTCAGGATATGGTCGATAAAAAAGACGACCTGTTCCTCGAAATCCGTAATACCGCTGTCTGTCAGGCTGCGGTAGGCATTCTGAAAAACCAGGCTGGCTTTGTGGGAAATCAGGTGGTTTCGGATATCGGCCTTGTCCTTAAAATAGAGATAAAAAGTGCCTTTGGCCACGCCGGCGGCTTCCACAATATCGGAGATAGAGGTTTTGTGGAAGCCGTTGTTGATGAAAAGGGAAAATGCCGAATCCAGCAGAGATTCCCGTTTCTTTTTTTTATTCATATCGATTTTTTTCATTCCGCGTTCCCCTTTTCTTTGTCGTTTCGCGGCTCCCCTTCCGAAGCCTGTACGGTCCGCAGTTCCCCGTCGGTTCTGTAAATCCGAGAGGTCTTTGGCCGCAACTCTATACTACCCCCTGAAAATTTGTTCGTCAAGAACAGTTTATATAAACTTAATAATTTCGGTATTGACTTTTAGTCATTTATTTTGCATAATAATAAAAAATGACTAGTAGTCATAAAAAGCAAGCGAAGGATGGTTGTTATGGTAAAAGCAGGGAGAAAAATTGTAACTTTAAGGATTCCGGTTTTTCTGATCGGTCTGCTTCTGCTGGTCCCATCGGTGATCGGGTATGTGAATACGAAAGTGAATTATGATATTCTCTATTACCTGCCTGACGATATCGAGACCATGCGGGGCCAGGATATTCTGGTGGAGGAGTTCGGTACGGGCGCCTATTCCATGTTTATCTGTGAAGGCATGAAAAATCAGGAGGTTTCGGAGCTGAAAGAGAAGGTGGAGCAGGTAGACCATGTGGAGAAGGTGATCTGGTACGACAGCCTTTTTGATCTGAGCGTTCCGATGGAGATGCTGCCGGAGGACATACGAAGCGTGTTCAATGCGGAAAATGCCACGATGATGTTTATTATTTTTGACACGACTACCTCGGCGGATGAGACGATGGATGCCATCCATGAGATCAGGAGGATTGCCGGAAAGCAGTGTTTTGTCAGCGGAATGTCAGCCATCGTGACGGACACCAAGGATCTGGCGGAATCGGAGGTGGCGGTTTATGTGGCCATCGCCGTGGCGCTCTCGGCCATTGTACTGGCGCTGACTATGGAATCCTGGCTGATTCCGCTGCTGTTTCTTTTAAGCATTGGCATGGCCATTGTCTACAACATGGGTTCCAATATTCTTATGGGGGAGATTTCCTATATCACAAAGGCATTGAGCGCCGTACTTCAGCTTGGCGTTACCATGGACTATTCCATTTTTCTCTGGCACAGCTACAGCGAGGAAAAGGAAAAACTGCCGGAAGACCATAAGGAAGCCATGGCCAGAGCCATCGCAGCCACTCTGAAATCGGTGGTGGGCAGTTCCATCACTACGGTGGCCGGATTTATCGCTCTCTGTTTTATGAGCTTTACGCTGGGGCTTGATCTGGGTGTGGTGATGACAAAAGGCGTGGTGCTGGGCGTGATCTGCTGTGTGACGATTCTGCCGGCCATGATTATGATTTTTGACTCTCTGCTGGAGAAGACCCGGCACAGAGAGCTGATTCCCCATTTTACCTGGCTGACCGACATGGTGATAAAGCGCTATCGCCTGCTGGCTCTGTTGTTTGCGGCGATCTTCATTCCGGCCGTCTACTGTCAGGCCAACGCGCCGGTTTATTATAATCTGGACGAAACGCTGCCGGAGGATCTGGAGTGCAGCGTTGCCAACCGGAAGATGCAGGAAGATTTCCACATGGGCGCAGTCCACATGCTGCTGATCGACAATGGGATTCCTTCTCAGGATCTTTACCAGATGATCGACGAGATGAAACAGGTGGACGGCGTACAGGCGGTTCTGGGTCTGAAAACGCTGATCGGTCCCAGAATTCCGGAATCCATGATCCCGGAGGACCTGACGGAAACGCTGAAAAATGAGAATTATGAGCTGATGCTGGTGACAAATGATTACAAAACCGCTTCCGATGAGGTAAACGCTCAGCTGGAGCAGTTAAACAGCATCTTGAAAAAATACAATCCCAAAGGGATGCTGGTAGGGGAGGCGCCCTGTACCAGAGACCTGATCACTATTACCAACCGGGATTTTCAGGTGGTCAGCGCCGTATCCATCGGGGCGGTATTCCTGATTATCCTGTTTGTGTTCCAGTCCATATCCCTGCCGGTAGTATTGGTGCTGGTGATCGAGGCGGCGATTTTCGTGAATATGGGGATTCCCTATCTGACCGGAACCGAGGTTCCCTTTATCGCCTCCATTGTAATCGGTACGATTCAGCTGGGAGCCACAGTGGACTATGCCATTTTGATGACCAGCCGTTACGAGAAGGAAAGAGGAAACGGAAAGTCCAGAAAAGAGGCGGTATCCATCGCCCATCAGGCCAGCGTCCGCTCGGTTATGGTCAGCGCCTTCAGTTTCTTTTCGGCTACCTTCGGCGTGGGGCTTTATTCCAATATCGATATGATCAGTTCTCTCTGTCTTCTGATGGCCAGAGGCGCGATCATCAGTATGTTTGCCGTTCTGCTGTTCCTGCCGGCCATGTTTATGGTTTTTGATCCGGTGATTGTCAGAAGCAGCAGGCATTTCAGGGAGGCGGGAGCCGGACGCGCGAAGTTTTTGAAAAGGAACAGAGTTCATGTCTGAGAAGTATTTGGAAGCGTATATGAATGTCAGTTAAAATAACACATTGTTTTAAGGAGTGAATGTATTATGATGAAAAAGAAATCAGCCGCAGCAGCAGGAATCGTCGCAGTCAGCGCCGCATTGTGTCTGAACGGAGCGTCAGGATTCCGTTCCCGGGCCGTGAATCATAAAAATGAAGCAGAACCGGAGCCGAAAGAGCCGCAAACCTCCGAAAAGAGACAGGCAGAAACAATCGGACAGCTGTCGGCTTCCGGCAAAGATGAGACTGTGTATGTGACCGCCGGCGCAGACGGCAGCGTGAAGCAGGTGATCGTCAGCGAATGGCTGAAAAACAACGGGGAAAATATTACGCTGGACGATATGACCAATCTGCTGCATATCGAAAATGTAAAGGGCACGGAAAGCTTTTCCGAAAACAGCGACGGCAGCGTGACCTGGGCTGCCGGAGGAAACGATATCTATTATCAGGGGGAAAGCGAAGAAGAACTGCCGGTGTCCATGAAGATTACCTACACGCTGGACGGAAAGAAAATTTCCCCGGAAGATCTGGCCGGGAAAAGCGGCAGAGTGACCATGCGGTTTGATTATGAAAACCACACTTTTGAGGAAATGGAGATCGATGGGAAAACAGAAGAGATCTGTACGCCGTTTCTGATGCTGACCGGCATGGTGCTCCCCGGTGATACCTTCCGGAACGTGGAAGTAAAGAATGGCAGGGTGCTGTCTGACGGTAATAACCAGGTGGTGGTGGGAACTGCGTTTCCGGGGCTTTCCGAGAGCCTGAAGCTTTCTGAGATCGAGGATTTGGAAGAAAAAGAGATTCCGGACTATGTGGAGGTGACGGCAGATGTGGAAGATTTCTCCCTGATGATGACGGCTACGGTGGCCACGACAGGAACCTTAAGCAAACTGGATCTGGGCGAAGAACTGGATTTGGATGAGATGAAAAATAAGCTGGATGAACTGACGGACGCGTCCACCCGGCTGGTTGACGGCAGCGGCGAGCTGTCTGACGGCGTACAGACGCTGTGGGATGCCATCGTGGAATATACGGACGGCATGAACAGTGCGGACGAGGGAACCGGGGAGCTTTTGGACGGGATCAATACATTGAATGAGAAGAAAGTGGATCTGGTGGACGGCGTCACTGAGCTGCGGGAAGGGATGGAGACGCTGGATGAGGGCACGTCTGATTTAAAAGACGGCGTGGATAAATATACGGACGGTGTGGGAACGCTGGCAAAAGGCGCTTCTGACCTGGACAGCGGCGCGGGGCAGGTGAAGGCCGGGATCGATACGCTGAATGAGAAGAAGGGCGATCTGGTGGACGGCGTATCCGCCCTGGCAGCGGGGAGCCGGAGCCTGAAAGCAGGAGCGGATAACCTGCAGAACGGTATTCAGTCATATACGGCGGGTGTACAGGATATGACAAACGGAATCGGCGGCGTAAAAGCAGGGGTGGATTCCATGCTGGAAAAACTGACGGCGGCAGGCGGTACGCAGACATTTTCCGGGAGCGGCGCTTTGGACGGAAGCGTGGAGGCGGTTGTAAACGTGGATTTGAATGCAGTTTCAGGTACGGCTTCCAATGCGGTTTCCGACGCGGCTTCTGACATGGTTTCCAATACGGCTTCGCTGGAAGATTCGCTGGCAGAGATCAGGAGCGGCGTGGAGGCGGCACAGAACAGCCTGACAGAATTACAGGTTTCTTCCTGTGGAAATAGTGCGGGGTATTCTACTAACATAGAGGAAGTCAAAGCGCAGATGCAAAAGGAAATCGGAGCGCTGGGTCTGGATGAAGATGTGACTGCCCGGCTGAACGGGCTGATCGACGGGCTGGATATTCAGGTAACGGCAGAAGAACAGGGGAGTGATGCGCCGGATCTTACCGCTCTGGCAGAAAATCTGAATCAGATTCGCGGGGCGGCCGACGGCGCGGGAGCGGCGGCTGCCGGTTTGCAGTCAGCCGGACAGTCGCAGGCGGAAGCGTCCCGGTCGCAAACGGCAGTGGTTCAGGCTCAGAAAGAGGTTATTCAGGCCCAGACAGACGCAATTCAGGCTCAGCAGAAGGCTATGGCTGATCTGGCTGCCGGTCTGCAGCAGATATCGGGAGGCTTGCAACAGCTGCAGGAGGGCGGAAACGCGCTGTGTCAGAACAATCAGGCGCTGGTGGAAGGGGCTGCCGGTCTGGCTCAGGGAGCGGGACAGGTGTCTGCCGGAACCGGCACGCTGGCTCAGGGAGCAGGCGTGTTAAGTGCAGGTATTCAGCAGCTGGCCGACGGCGCGACTTCTCTGAAGGACGGAACCTCTAAACTGAACGCGGGAGCCGCGGAACTTGATTCCAACAGCGGCGATCTGCGGGAGGGCACGAGAAAGCTGAAAGACGGCAGCGTGGAACTGTTAGACGGCGGCCGGAAGCTGGAGGACGGCGCAGGGGAGCTGAGCGACGGCGTGCAGGAGCTGGCCGACGGAGCCCTGGAGCTGAAAGACGGAACCACAGAGCTGAATGATGCCGGAGTCGATTTGAAAGATGGAGTTCTGGAACTGAAAGACGGCTCTGACGAGCTGCGGGACGGCATGAAGGAATTCGATGAGGAAGGAATTCATAAGCTGACCGATAAAGCAGAGGATGATCTGCTGGCGGTGCTGGACCGTCTGAAAGCGGCGGCGGACGCGGATAAAAGTTACACTTCCTTTGGCGGGCGAATGGAAGGTGTGGAAGGAAGCGTGAAATTTATTATTGAGACGGAAGGGATCGGGCGGTAAAATGCCGCTATAAATGCCGGATATTTTGTGATAAGAACGGTCAGCCGAAGCGATTATCGGCTGGCCGTTGCGTTTATCAAAAATAACAGACCATTTCTTCGCAAATATATAGTGAAATCGGAAGGAAGTGTGATATACTATTTCTTATGTGAAAAATGAAAAGTGACAATCGGGTTACGGAGTAAGGACGAGGTGGATCAAATGTCTGAACTGCAAAAGAACGCCGGAAGAAATCATTCTTCCGTAAAAGATATGACAGAGGGAAATCCCTATACACAGATGATCATATTTACCCTGCCGGTGCTGCTCAGCCAGATCTTTCAGCAGCTGTATAATACGGCGGACGCGTTTATCGTAGGCCGGGCGCTGGGGACCAATGCGCTGGCGGCGGTAAGCTCGTCGGGTAATCTGATTTTTCTGATGACCAGCTTTTTCTACGGTACGGCTATGGGCGGCGGCGTGGTGATCTCCAAATATTTCGGGGCGGACCGTCCGCAGCGGGTGTCCGGTGCCATCCATACCATTCTGGCCTTTGGCATCGCCAGCGGCCTGTTTCTGACCGTGGCCGGCGTAGCCTTTACGCCGGTGCTCTTAAGATGGATGCAGACAGATCCGGTGGTGATGCCGGAAGCGGTGGAGTATTTCCGGTATTATTTTATGGGCGTTGTGGCCATGGTAATGTATACGATCTGCTGCGGCATTATGAACGCGCTGGGGGACAGCCGGCGTCCGCTGTACTATCTGATTATTTCTTCTCTGATGAATGTGGCGCTGGATATGCTGTTCCTCATGGGGTTCCGCTGGGGCGTCTGGTCAGCGGCTGCGGCGACCGTGATTTCCCAGGCGGTCAGCGTTATTTTATGTATGATCCATCTGCTGAATAAAAATAACCTGTTTGCCGTAGAGCTGAAAAAAATTCGTTTTGAGAAAAACATGCTGATGGAAATCCTTCATTACGGCGTTCCCTCCGGCATTCAGAATTCCATGATCGGCCTTGCGAATGTGGTAGTGCAGTCCCAGATTAACAGGTTCGGCAGTCTGGCCACGGCGGCTGCCGGCGTTCACGCGAAAATCGAGGGCTTTGCCTTTCTGCCCATCCTCAGTTTTAATATGGCCGGCACCACCTTTGTCAGCCAGAATCTGGGGGCAAAGCAATACAGGCGGGCAAAAAAGGGCGCCGCGTTCAGTATTACAGCCGCCGTGCTGCTGGCGGAAGCAATCGGAATCCTTCATTATACATTTGCCCCGGCGCTGGTAGGGCTGTTTGACAATACGCCGGGCGTCGTAGCTCTGGGTGTGCGGCAGGCCCGTACGGTGACGCTGTTTTACTTTCTTTTGTCTTTTTCTCATGCGGTGGCTGCCGTCTGCCGGGGAGCGGGGAAAGCTTTCGTATCCATGGGCGTGATGCTGTCCGTCTGGTGTGTCCTGCGGGTGGTCTATATCGTGGCCGTGATGGAGCTGACAAAAAATATCGGCCTGATCTACTGGGCATATCCGCTGACATGGGGGATCAGCTCAGTGATTTATCTGATCTACTATCTGAAGGCAGACTGGGTGCACGGGTTTGAAACAGGCTGAGGGCTGTTTTTTGATGAGAAGAAACAGGAAATCTGGAGGGATACATGGGATGAACAGAATAAAAAAGAAATACGCTGCGGCAATTATTTTGTTATTGACAGTGTTGATCGTCACGGGCAAAAGCAGTACGGATGGCTATAACCGGACGTTTACGCGGGGAGAATTAACTGCTTTGCGGGGACAGATGCATGCGGAAAACGGAATGGAGGCCGGATTGTTCTGCGAGGGTCCCGGCGTCAGTCTGATGCCCGGCGTTTTCTCTTTTGTCATGACCTATACGGCGGACGCGGAAGGGAACAGCGTAGCGGTTTTCGGGGACGGCAGAGAGGAAACGCCGGCGTATACACAGGCGCTTCCTGTCTCCGACGGAACCGCTCCGATCAAATTTACCTGCGCGTTTTCCGAAGGAATCCATGACCTGCAGATACGGATCAGCTACGGCGGGCAGGGCTACTTTTAGATGACAAGCGTGAAAGTGAAGTCAGAAGGATGGGTGTGCAATGACTATGTGATTCTGGCGTTGTCTGCCATGCTGTTGATTTTCATTTATCTGTGGCTGCGAAAAAGAAACGGAGATCAGAAAGGGCTGGAGAGTCCGGCAAACAGGTATCTGCTGGTGACAGGGGCAGTATTGCTGATCAGCCTGCCTCTGTGTACGGATTATGTCAGAGGCGGTACGGATGTCACTTATCATTTGAACCGTATTGAAGGGATTCGGGCGGCATTGCTGACCGGACAGTTTCCGGTGCGTGTTCACAGTAACGTATTGGATGGGTTTGGATATGGATCGCCGCTGTTTTATCCGGAATTATTTCTTTATTTCCCTGCATTCCTGCGTATATTGGGCGTTTCATTGGTGACAGCTTTTAAATTATGTACGGCATTGATGAATCTGATTGCCGCATGGAACATGTATCTGGCGGCTTCCCGTATCTTTCGAAACAAAGAAGTGGGTATGCTTGCGGCATTATTATATGTGACGGCTGTATTCCGGCTGGGGACGGGATATTATGTGGGCCTGTACGGATGCTATATGGCCATGTCCTTTTTGCCTTTATTTTGCCTGGGCATATATGAAATCGTAGCGGGCGACGCGGCAAAATGGGGGTATGCAGCCGCAGGTTTTACCTTTGTGCTGCAAAATCATATCCTGTCTGCGGCAGTCTGCTGTGTTCTGGCGGCCGCGGCCTGCGCGATCTACCGGCGGTCATTTTTCCGAAAGGAACGTATCGTTGCGGCGGCGAAGGCGGGCGGACTGGCGCTGCTCTTAAATCTCTGGTTTATTCTGCCCCTTTTGCATATGATGGCGGAGCCGATCAATCTGGCGAAGCTGCAAGACCCTTTTTCAGAGTTTACCGTGCCTTTGGCGCTTATGTTCAAAGGGTGGATGGAACTTGGTTTTCAGACCGTGCGGGAGGGGGCTCCGTTAAATAACGCGGTTCCGGTTACATGGGGAATCGCTTTGCTGACGGCCAATCTGGCGCTGGTCCTGCCTGCTCTGTGGATGGGAATGAAATGTTCGTCATCCTGCGGCGAGGAGCGGAGGAAAGCCTGGCATCTGGGAATCTGGGGTCTTGTCATGGTGTTTCTGACAAGCCGTCTGATGCCATGGAAGGTATTGGACCAGTTTCCGGCGGTCAGCGCCGCGCTGAGTTTTATGCAGTATCCCTGGCGGCTGTTTTCTTTTGCGCTGCCCTTTCTCTGTATGTCGGGAGCGGCAGGCGTGTGGCTGCTGGTCCGTGAATACGGGCAATGGAAAAAGACTGCGTACGCGCTGGTAACGCTGGTATCATTTTTGACTGCGCTGTATTATCTGAACGGGAACAATGGAGAGCCTGTGCTGATTATGCAGGCGGAGCTGATCGATTCCGGACAAATCGCCCATGGAGAATATCTGTATGAAGGGACTGAGATTAACCGGCTGCCTGAGCGGGCCGGCAGGGTTGCGGTACAGAAACGGGAAGACGGGTCTGAGAAGGAGATTGTGATTTCTGATTATGAGAAAGAAGGGGGCAATCTTTCCTTCCATTATCAGATGAAAGAGCCGGAGGCCGTTTATGTGGAACTGCCGCTGTTGTATTACCCGGGTTACGGCGCATGGATCGACGGACAAAGGGTTGAAGTAGTAAGGGGAGAACAGAATGTGCTGCGGCTCTGGCTTCAGCCGGACACGGAAGGAACGGTACTGGTGCGTTATACCGGATTGGGTTCATGGAACGCGGCGACATGGATTTCTCTTGTTACGCTGGCGGCGGTGATGGCATATTATGGGGTGAAATATTGGAAAACGTATAAAAAAAGGACATAAAAAGCAGATGGCTGCATATAAATGAGAATCCCGCTTTGCGGGATTCTCTGTCTGGGTTATTTTTCCGTAATCTTTCTCAATTCCTCAAAAAATCCCGGATAGGAAATATTCACGCATTCACTGTCCGGAATTACCGTTTCTCCTTCCGCCGCCAGCCCGGCCACGGCGAAGCTCATGGCAATCCGGTGGTCCATATGGCAGTGGATAGACGCGCCATGTAAGGGCCGGCCGCCGCGGATAATCATACCATCGTCGGTTTCGGTTACGTCGGCGCCCATAGCGGCGAGCTGTTCTGTCATCACCCGGATCCGGTTGGATTCTTTCACCTTCAGTTCGGCGGCGTCCCGGATGATGGTTTCCCCCCCGGCAAAGCAGGCCATAACGGCGATTACGGGCAGCTCGTCGATCAGAGTGGGGATCAGCGCTCCTTCAATCGTACATCCCTTCAGACTGCTGCTTCTGACCAGGAGATCGGCCACAGGTTCCGCGCTGTTATGATCCTCATTTAACAGTGTGATATCCGCGCCCATCATCCGGCACACCTTCAGGATGCCGTCTCTGGTGGGGTTAATGCCCACATTTCGGATCAGAAGTTCCGCGTCGGGAATCAGCAATCCTGCGGCAATAAAATAAGCGGCGGAGGATATATCGCCGGGGACGTGGATTTTCTGTCCGTACAGTTCCCCTGCAGGCCGGATGGAAGCTGTGGTATCCCTGCTGTCCACCTCCGCGCCGAAATAGCGGAGCATCAGCTCCGTGTGGTTCCGGGACAGGGCCGGTTCCGTCACTTTTGTTTCCCCTTCCGCATATAATCCGGCCAGCAAAACGGCGGATTTGACCTGGGCGGAGGCCACGGGAGACTGATAGCGGATGCCTTGCAGCGGTCTGCCCTGAATGCGCAAAGGGGCGCAGTCATTGTCGTTTATGCCGGCGATATCCGCTCCCATCATCCGCAAAGGCTCAATAATACGTCTCATCGGTCTTTTCTGAATCGACGCGTCGCCTGTCAGGGTGACGGGAAAATTCTGTCCGCTTAAAATGCCGGAGATCAGCCGGGTGGTCGTGCCGCTGTTGCCGCAGTCCAGTACGCGGTCAGGCTGCCGCAGTCCCCGCAGTCCCCGTCCGTGAATGATAACCCGCTCGCCGGAATTTTCGATTTCCACACCCATGGCGGAAAAACAGCCGATGGTGGACAGACAGTCGGCTCCCTGTAAAAATCCGGTAATCTCTGTCCTGCCTCTGGCAACAGAGCCAAACATGACGCCGCGGTGGGAGATGGATTTGTCGCCGGGAACAGTCAGCTCTCCCCGCAGGCGGGAGGCTTTTGTTAGTGTGATCATATATCATTACCTCATAATATAGTATGCAGTGATACACAGTTTTGCCGGGAAGCGTGCATGTCACAAAAGTGGTATATCAGATTACGAAGTATCCGGCAAAACGCGCCGGTGACGCGTTTTGTCGGACATGTTATCTTTTATATACGGTATACTGACATCGCGTCAGCAGTTCCTCCGCCTCATCAGCGGCTTCCTGTGTATAAAATTCCACTTTCAGCACGCCCTGTTCAAAAGCCCGGTTATGGAGAATGCCGATATTTTTGATACTGATCTGATGGGCGGCCAGCGTGGTGGCCACGGTAGCGATGGCGCCGGCCCGGTCGAGCAGGTCGCAGTAAATGGAAAATTCCTTCTTTAGCAGTCCTTTGGACTGATCGGGAATGGAATCCCGGTATGTTCTG
The DNA here is from genome assembly GCA_910579325.1 of uncultured Lachnospiraceae bacterium. Lineage (GTDB taxonomy): Bacteria > Bacillota > Clostridia > Lachnospirales > Lachnospiraceae > Paralachnospira_A. The sequence continues at coordinate 17,644 of CAJTTU010000026.1, forward strand.
GACGTATCGAACAGATCGAAAATTTTTTCTCCGTCCTCTTTTTCCACTGCCTGGAGAATATCCTCCATAGACCGAATATACAGCCGCAGGATTTTCCCGATGTTCTTGCTGTTGGTGGTACAGATTTGCTGCCACATTTCCGGGGAAGAGGATGCGATCCGGGTGATATCCTTAAAACCGCCCGCCGCGATCTGCTTCATGGTCTGGTTCTGGTTGTCATTGTCCCGTACCAGATTCACCAGCCCGGCAGCGATCAGGTGAGGCAGGTGGCTGATGGTGGCTACGATATAGTCGTGTTCTTCGTAATCCAGCACCAGGGGAAGGGCGTTCAGATCCTTTATCACCGAAAGGCACAGTTCTGTCTGTTCCGGCGTGTTTGCTTCGGTGGGCGTCAGCACATACCAGGCATTTTCCAGCAGGTGATCCGTGGAAAAGGCGAAGCCGCTGCGCTCGGAACCGGCCATGGGATGACCGCCGATAAACTGGCGTTCCAGGCCAAGCCCTGCCGACGCCCGGTGGGTTTCCGTCTTGGTGCTGCCCACGTCGGTGATCACGCAATGGTCTGATACAATAGGCTTTAACTGTTCCAGATAGCTGATATTGTGGGCGACCGGAGCGCACAGAAAGATCAGGTCACAGTCGGAAAACCGGCGGTCCACTTGCAGACAGCCCTCGTCGATTACTTTTTCCTCCGCGGCGGCCCGCACCGTCTGTTCTGAGCGGGCCAGTCCGATCATATGCCAGTCCGGATGAACCTTTCGCAGTCCTCTGGCGATGGAACCGCCGATCAGCCCCAGGCCGATAAAACCGATTTTCATAGGTTAAAACTCCCTTCCAGCCAGCGACGCGTAAGGCCTCAATTCCTGGCAAAGCTGATCGAAATTGTCAAAGGTAAGGGACTGGGGGCCGTCGGACAGGGCGCAGGCCGGGCAGGGGTGAACCTCCACCATCAGACCGTCGGCGCCTACGGCCACGGCAGCTTTGGAAACGGGGGCCACATAGGCTCTGACGCCGGTGGCGTGGCTGGGGTCGACGATGACCGGCAGATGGGTTTTCTGTTTTAAAACGGGCACCGCGCTGATGTCCAGTGTGTTTCTGGTGGAAGTCTCATAAGTGCGGATGCCCCGCTCGCACAGCACCACGTTATCATTGCCCTCGCTCATAATGTATTCGGCGGCGTTCAGCCACTCGTCGATGGTGGCGGCCAGTCCCCGCTTTAACAGAACGGGCAGCCCGGCTTTTCCGGCTTCTTTTAGCAATTCAAAATTCTGCATGTTTCTGGCGCCGATCTGCAGCATATCCACATATTTGACGGCTGTTTCGATGGCTTTTAGGCTGGTTACCTCACAGATGGTCCGCAGTCCGGTTTCTTCTCTGGCCAGTTTCATGTATTTCAGCCCTTCTTCTTCCAGTCCCTGGAAGGAGTAAGGGGAGGTTCTCGGCTTATACGCGCCGCCCCGCAGGAAGGTGGCTCCGGCTTTCTTCACGGCTCTGGCCGTGGACAGGAGCTGTTCCTCGCTCTCAATGGCGCAGGGGCCGGCCATAATGGTCAGCGTTCCGGGGCCGATATCGGTGTTTCCCACATGAATGAGCGAATCCTCGGGGTGGAACTGCCGGTTGGCTACTTTATAAGATTCTGTGACATTGACGATTTTGTCCACCTCCGGAGCGATCTGGATATTGGACTGGGACAGGCGGGTTTTGTCGCCGACCACGCCGACGATGGTGACCTGATCGCCCTCGGAAAGATGGGCCTTCAGTCCGTTGTCCCGGATAATTTTAATGATATTCTGAACGGAGGAGGGCTTTGCCCCCGGTTTCATAATAATAATCATGGATGATTCCTCCAAATATTAGGGGTGTGCCGTTGCTGTCAACGTCAAACATTGTACCCCGTCCCCCGGGGTTTGTCAATGATTTCGTACGTTGAAGTTTAAAACTTTAAAGTCAAAATAACCGGTTTGTAACCAGGATGGAAAATGATTCAGAAACTTCCAATTTAAAATCCTTAAAAATGAATTAATTGCTTGTAATATTTAGAATCTTCTAGTAAAATAGATAAAGGGCGGTAAAGTCCGTCTGATATCGTCCGGGCAGCCCCCGGGGATATAAATACACTACATATTATTGGAGGTAATTTACATGAATATTTATGAAACAGATAAAATCCGCAACGTTGTGCTTCTCGGACACGGGGGCGCCGGAAAAACGACCCTGACAGAGGCCATGGCGTTTGTTTCAGGTATAACAAAAAGAATGGGGAAGGTGACGGACGGAAATACGATCAGCGATTTTGATAAAGAAGAGACGAAGCGTCAGTTCTCCATCAGCACATCTCTGGTTCCCATCGAATGGGAAGGCTATAAGATGAATGTGCTTGACACACCCGGATATTTTGACTTTGTGGGAGAGGCCGAGGAGGCGGTTGCCGCGGCCGACGCCGCTGTCATCGTGATCAACGGCAAGGCCGGCGTGGAAGTGGGAACGGAGAAGGCCTGGGAGCTGTGCGAGAAGAACAGACTTCCGGTGATGTTTTTCGTGACCGGAATGGACGACGACCATGCCAGCTTTAAAAATATTATGCTGGTGCTGAATGAGAAATTCGGCCGTAAGGTGGCTCCGTTCTATGTTCCCATGAGAGAGAACGAGAAGTTCGTGGGCTATGTAAATTTGGTGAAGATGAAAGGCCGCCGTTTCGTGGGTGAGACCAGCGAGTTTGAGGAGTGCGATATTCCGGATTATCTGGAGCATCATGTGTCCGTCAGCTATGATTCCCTGATCGAGGCCGTAGCCGAGACCAGCGAAGAATTTATGGAGCGTTATTTCGAGGGCGATACCTTTACTTATGAAGAGATTTCCGAGGCGCTGCGCACCCATGTGATGGACGGCGAGATCGTACCCGTGCTGATGGGCTCCGGCATCAATGCCCAGGGCGCGAGGATGCTTCTGTACTGCATTTCCAAGTATTTCCCTTCACCGCTGCAGAGATCCGTATACGGCAAGGATTTAAGCAACGGCGAGATCGTGCCGGTGGAATATGACAGCAGCAAGTATATGAGCGCCAAGGTATTTAAAACGCTGGTCGATCCCTTTATCGGTAAATATTCTCTGCTTAAGGTGTGCACCGGCTCTCTGAAACCGGATACCATGCTTTATAATGTAAATAAAGAAACAGAGGAAAAGCTGTCCAAGCTTTATGTGCTGAGAGGCAAAGAGGCCATCGAGGTTTCCGAGCTGAAAGCCGGCGATATCGGCGCAGTAGCAAAGATTAACAATATCGCTACCGGCGACACCATCGCGCTTAAAGGGGCACAGGTGGTCTATGACCGTCCCGAGGTTTCCGTTCCCTATACCAGCATGGCTTACAAGGCTGTGAACAAGGGCGATGAGGATAAGATTGCCACGGCTTTAGCGAAGCTGATGGACGAGGACCTGACTTTAAAGAGCGTGATCGACAGCGAGAACCGTCAGACCCTTCTGTATGGTATCGGCGATCAGCAGCTTGAGGTGGCGGTCAGCAAGATGGCGGAGCGCTATAAAGTAAATGTAGAGCTTTCCAGGCCGAAGGTGGCCTTCCGTGAGACGATCCTGAAAAAATCCACCGTTACCGGCACCCATAAGAAGCAGTCCGGCGGACACGGACAGTACGGCGTGGTTGTGATGGAATTCGAGTCCTCCGGCGATCTGGAGACGCCTTTCGTATTTGAGGAAAGAGTCGTGGGCGGCGCCGTGCCCAAGAATTACTTCCCAGCAGTGGAAAAAGGTCTGCAGGATTCCGTTCTGAAAGGTCCGGTGGCAGGATATCCGGTAGTGGGCCTGAAAGCAACCCTGATCGACGGCAAGTATCATCCGGTAGATTCCTCCGAGATGGCGTTTAAGACGGCGACTTCCATCGCTTTCAAGGCAGGCTTTATGGAAGCGGGCCCTGTGCTGTTAGAGCCGATCGCCACGTTAAGCGTAACCGTTCCCAACAGCTTTGCGGGCGATGTGATGGGCGATATGAACAAGCGCCGGGGCCGCGTGCTGGGCATGGATCATATCGCGGGCGGCAAGCAGGTGATTACGGCGGATGTGCCCATGTCCGAGCTGTACGGTTACAATACGGATCTGCGTTCCATGACAGGAGGTATCGGAACCTTCTCTTATGAGTTTGCCCGCTATGAGCAGGCGCCTGTGGATGTGCAGCAGAGAGAGATTGCGGCGAGGGCTGCGGCGGAATAAGGAACCGCGGAGACTGGAACAGACTGATCAGTCGATTGATAAACCGTTTATTTTTCTTTCGAATGAGGAGGGAGAATAAACGGTTTTCTTGCGCACTGCGACCTGACATTTTTAAAAGCGATTATTTTGTAAAATTTTCTTGAAATATATTATAATTTGGAGTAATATCTATTTATATGCCAGATAAAAGCATATAAATAAAATTTGGAGGAAAAAGATGAAAAAAGTAGTTGGCATTGTATTGGTACTGGCAATGGTTCTGTCCCTGGCCGCATGCGGCTCCAAGGATGACGGGAAGACAACCGCTGCCGCGCAGAATGACGGAACAACCGCTGCCGCTCCTGCGGAAACTGCGGCCGGAGGTGAGACGGAAGCAGGAAAAGAGGCGGGGGCCGAAACCGAAGGAGCGAAAGAAGGCGTGATGCCTGCCATCGCGAAGGAGGATCTGAAGATCGGCGTGATTCATATCACGGACCCGGCGGAGGGTTCCGGCTATACATATACCCATGATCAGGGCATTGTGGGCATGCAGAAGAATCTGGGTCTGTCCGACGATCAGATTGTGAGAAAGAATAATGTAAACGATTCGGATGCCACAGCGATTGAGACGGCGATTCAGGAATGTCTTGAGGAAGGCTGCAACGTGATTTTTGCCACCAGCTGGGGCTTTATGGATACCTGCGAGGCGCTGGCGGAGGAGTATCCCGAGGTGATCTTCTCCCACGGCACCGGCTACAAGTCAAACGGCAAAAATTTTAACAATTATTTTGGCAGAATTTACCAGGCCAGATATTTGAGCGGTATCGCTGCCGGCCTGAAAACCGAGAGCAATAAAATCGGCTATGTGGCGGCTATGGGCAAGGACAACTCCGAGGTGACAGGAGGCTGCGACGCTTTTGCCATGGGCGTATACTCGGTAAATCCCGACGCCGAGATCTATGTGAGAGTGACCAACAGCTGGTTTGATCCGGAAGGGGAGACCCAGGCAGCCAACGCGCTGTTAGATCTGGGCTGCGACGTGATCGGACAGCACTGCGATACCCCGAATCCTCAGCTGGCTGCCGAGGCAGCGGGCGTCTGGGGCGTAGGCTACAACTCCGATATGTCCAAGGATGCGCCGAAAGCGGCTCTGACCTCCGTGGTATGGGATTGGTCCGTATATTATACCTATGCGGTTGAGAGCATTGTGAACGGCACATGGACCGGGGAAAATTATTTTGCCGGTCTGAAAGAGGGTCTGGTGGATATCGCCCCTCTGGCTGATTTCTGCGCGGAAAGCACGGAAGAAAAAATCAGCGAGGCCAGAGAGAAGCTCCTGTCCGGAGAGTGGGATGTGTTCAGCGGCCTGATCGAGACCAACGAAGGTGAAGTGGTCTGCGAGGAAGGCCAGACGCTGGACGACGCCACGATCACAGGCGGAATCAACTGGTATTTTAAAAATATTGTGGCGGAATAATCTGACGTAATCCGACAAAATATGCCATTGACTTATTTTGCTGCGTGCTTTGTAATTAAAAAGGCTGTCTCTATGACCTTCAGGGACAGCCTTTTTGTATCATGGAGTATTCGGGAGAAACGTGCGTGCGGCAAATTTGGACGGATAACGACGTAACAAAAGACAGAGCGGCTGCAGTCTGAGAAGGGAGGCAGCCGTGAAAGTAAATTGGGAGATGAGGTTTGACCATGCCCCATTTAATGGAAAAGGCGGCTGCGGATACGGGTTCGGCGGTTCAGGACACCCAGGACCAGTCCGGCAGAAACGCGATCGAGTGTAAAGGAATTACAAAGAGGTTCGGAACCGTGGTGGCCAACGATCAGATCGATCTGACGGTTCGCTACGGGGAGGTGCTGGCCCTTTTGGGAGAGAACGGCTCCGGGAAGACGACGCTGATGAATATGTTGTCGGGAATCTATCATCCCGACGAGGGCGTGATTCTGGTGGACGGACAGGAGGCGGCGATCAATTCTCCTGTGGATGCCATGGATATGGGGATTGGCATGATTTATCAGCATTTCCGGCTGGTGGACGTGTTCAGCGCCATGGAGAATATCGTGCTGGGCACGAAAGAAAAACGGCTGCGGGACAAAGAGCTGAAAGAAAAGATTTCCGGGCTCTGCCAGTCCTTCGGTCTGGAAATTCAGCCGGAAAAACGGGTGTTTGAGATGTCCGTCAGTGAAAAGCAGACGGTGGAAATCTTAAAGGTACTGTACAGGGGGACAAGGATTCTGATTCTGGACGAGCCCACCGCGGTGCTGACGCCTCAGGAGACACAGAAGCTGTTTCAGATTTTAAGAAAGATGAAGGAGCAGGGCTGCGCCGTCATTATCATCACCCATAAGCTCCATGAGGTATTGGAGATCAGCGACCGGGTGACTATACTTCGAAAGGGAAAAAGCATCGATACCGTCAATACGGCTGAGACCGATGAGAAGCAGCTGACGGAACTGATGGTGGGGAAAGCCGTCAGTCTGGAGATCGACCGCCCGCCGGTGAATCACAAATCGCCGATCTTAAAAGTGGTGAATCTGACCGTGAAAAAAACTGACGGAACCAAAGCCATCGACGATATTTCCTTTGAGATCAGAAAAGGGGAGATTCTGGGCGTGGCCGGCGTGGCGGGCAGCGGGCAGAAGGAGCTGTGCGAGGCCATTGCCGGGCTGATGAAAATCGAAAAAGGCGCCATTCTCTATGAAAAGGAAAATATTATCGGCAAAACGCCGGCGGAAATTATTCAAATGGGTATCAGCATGAGTTTTGTCCCGGAGGACCGGCTGGGGATGGGGCTGGTGGCTTCCATGGATATGGTGGAGAATATGATGCTCAAGTCCTACGGAAAGGGCAAAGGGCCCTTCGTGGACCGAAAGCCGGCCAGGGAGCTGGCGAACCGGCTGGTAGATAAGCTGGGAATTGTCACGCCCGGTGTGGACACGCCGGTGCGGCTTCTGTCCGGGGGAAATGTGCAGAAGGTGCTATTAGGCCGGGAGATCGAGTCCTGTCCCAATCTGCTGATCACTGCTTACCCGGTGCGGGGACTTGATATCAATTCCTCTTATACTATATACGACCTGCTGAATGAGCAGAAGAAAAAGGATGTGGCCGTAATCTTTATCGGCGAGGATCTGGATGTGCTGCTGGAGCTGTCCGACGTGATTATGGTGCTCTGCCACGGGAGGATCACCGGATTTCTGGATGCCAGGAAGGCCACAAAGGAGCAGGTGGGATTGTATATGACGGGGGCATTCAGTCAGGAGGTGACGCAGTGAACCAGGGCGCAGGGAAGAAAATTATGCAAAACCAGAACGGGATCAATCAGGTATCCAATAATCAAAATACAGGCGCTCAGGGAATAGAAAGACAAAGTACAGGCAATACGGAGATCCATACCCGTAGGGGAATCGAACCCCTTCTGCGCATAGTTAAGCGGCCGGAGCTGACAGGCCGTCAGATTATTCTGCTTCGCCTTCTGGCCGTGCTGCTGGCGCTGGCTGCCGGAGGGCTGTTTATTCTGTGCCTGGGTTACAATCCGTTTACCGTCTATGCCACGATCCTGTCCGGCGCGATGCGCAGCCCGATGGCGATTCAGGCTACGGTAAAGATCGTGGTTCCGCTGCTGATCGCCTCCCTGGGGGTGACGCTGGCCTTTAAAATGCGGTTCTGGAATATCGGCGCCGAGGGGCAGATGATTATGGGCGCGATTTTCGCCTCCTATTTTGCCCTGTTTCACGCAGGCTGGAACCATTGGGTTCTGCTGGCTGTGATGGCTCTGGCGGGTGTTCTGGGCGGCGCGCTCTGGGGGCTGATTCCGGCCTTTTTCAAGGCGAAATACGGCACCAATGAGACCTTGTTTACGCTGATGTTAAATTATATCGCGCTGTATCTTGTCTCCTGGCTTCAGGACGGACCATGGCGGGACCCTGGTTCTCAGGGGTTTGGAAAGATTGCCCGCTTTGACAAAAACGCGGCGCTGAATAAAGTGTTCGGCGTGCATTGCGGCTGGATCGTCGCCCTGGTTCTGGTTGTGGTGGTTTTCATCTACCTGCGGTATACCAAGCAGGGGTATGAGATCAGCGTGGTGGGCGAGAGCCAGGAGACGGCCCGGTATGCAGGGATGAATGTGCGGAAGATTCTGCTGCGCACCATGGCCTTAAGTGGCGGTGTCTGCGGCCTGGGCGGCATGCTTCAGGCCGCGGGGGCGGACATTACCCTGACCATGGGCGTGGCCGGCGGCGTGGGCTTTACGGCGATTATCGTGGCGTGGCTCTCCCAGCTGAATCCGATGACGATACTAGTGGTTTCCGCCCTGTTTGGAATCCTGGAAAAGGGCAGCAGCGTTGTGCAGTCCAATTTCGGACTTTCCACGGACTGCGCCGATGTGCTGCAGGGGATTATCCTGTTTTTTATTCTGGGATGTGAGTTTTTTATCCGCTATCGGTTTGTGGGCAGGGGACAGAAAGATCGAGGTGAATAAGGATGGATTTGTTGATTCGTTTTGTGGCGGCTGCGGTGGCGGCCGGAACGCCTTTGCTGTACGGAACGCTGGGCGAGATTATGACGGAAAAGGCGGGGCATCTGAACCTGGGCGTGGAAGGGATGATGTCTGTTGGGGCCTGCGCCGGATTTCTGGCGGGCTATTATACGGACAGTTTTGCTCTGGCGCTGCTGGCAGCCTTTGCGGCGGCGGCTGCCAGCGCACTGATCTACGGCGTGCTGACAGTAACCTTTATGGCGAACCAGAATGTGACCGGGCTTACGCTGACGATATTTGGCATCGGTCTGTCGAATTTTATCGGAATTCTGGCGCTGGGGTGGTCGGAGTCCGGCACGTTAAAGCTGCCGGAGGGAATTACGGCCCAGATGAGAGGTACAGGGCTGCCGGGGCTTAAGGATATTCCGGTTGCAGGGCAATTATTATTTTCTTATAATGCTTTTGTATATATCGGGGTGGTGATCGCGGTTCTTTTGTTTATCTATTTCAGCAGGACCAAGTCCGGCCTGAACCTGCAGGCTGTGGGGCACAATCCGGGGGCGGCTGACGCGGCCGGCATTCCTGTGACCCGGTATAAATATATCAGCATCCTGATCGGCGGCGGCATCTGCGGGATCGGCGGCGCTTACTGTGCCATGATTATCAACGGCGGCGTCTGGGTCAGCAACAATGTGGGAGGTCTGGGCTGGATCGCGGTAGCGCTGGTGATTTTCGCCAACTGGAAGCCTTTAAACGCGATCGGCGGTTCGCTGGTGTTCGGCGCGCTGCGGATTCTGAAATTCTACGTACCGAAAAGTGTTTTGCCGCTTCCCAATGCCTTTTATGATATGATGCCGTTTTTGATTACGGCGCTAATTCTGGTGGCGACTTCTATGAGAAAGAAGCAGAATCTGTCTCTGCCGGGAAACCTGGGGAATCATTATTTCAGGGAGGAGCGGTAGACTTAATTATGTGTTTACGACAGGGAGCTTATTTTTGAAAGATAAGAAGTCTCCGAAAGCTTTAATAGTATATTGAAGTTGTTGAAAGGGCATGATAATATAGAGCAAATAATGGATATTTTTTTGAAGAAGGTGAAAAGGGATATTTTAGATGGAGATAGAGAAATACATAGATGACGATCTTTTGGATCGGTTTGAGTTTTATAACTATGGTCATGCTTTAGAGATTCTCCATGATGCTTTTGCGACCGAATGGGGTGAGTTACAGGAATGCTTGCGAAGATTAAAACTGACTTTGGCGGATATTAAAAAATCTGGCGGCAACGAATCGCCGATTCCTAAAAAGTTTGATGACGTTTTATACCCGTATGGGTGGAGAGAAATTCGAATAAGCGGCGATTTGATTGTAAAGAAGTATCCGAGGCAGGCGGCGCAGAGAAGGGGGCGTTTTGCGGACGAGCCTTATGAGGTTGAGAAAATTGAAGGTTATATTGACGGCCATAATATAGATTTTTTAAAAAACAGGGTTGCTTTTGATCTTGAATGGAATAGTAAAGATCAGACCTTTGACCGGGATTTGCTGGCGATGAGGACATACTTTGACTGCGGGTTGATTGACGTAGGCGTAATTGTAACAAGATCCGAATCGCTTAACGATATTTTTAAACGGGAAAGAGACGATACCGGTCAGCAGTTAATAAAGAAATATGGAGCAAGCACTACATGGATGGGTAAATTGCTTTACAGACTTGATTCACGTCGCAATGGAGGCTGTCCCATTTTAGCTGTAGGAATAGGAAAAGGTTGTGTTGAAGAATATGGCAGATTTAACATGTACAATACAAAGCTTAATGAAATTTGTTGATGGGAAGAAATACAATACGATTTATGCGGATCCGCCATGGCAGTTTCAAAATAGAACAGGAAAGGTTGCTCCGGAGCATAAGCGGTTAACCAGGTATGAAACGATGACAATCGCGGATATTAAAGCACTGCCTGTCGCAGATATTACAGGAGAAAAAGCTCATTTATATTTATGGGTTCCCAATGCGCTGCTCCCGGATGGATTGGAAGTATTAGATGCATGGGGGTTTGAATATAAGGGAAATATTGTATGGGAAAAAGTGCGGAAGGACGGAGGGCCTGATGGCAGGGGAGTAGGATTTTATTTCAGAAATGTTACGGAATTGATACTGTTCGGTATTAAGAAGAATAGCGCTCCTAACAGAACGCTGCCGCCGGCACGGTCCCAGGTTAATATTATCCGCTCCATGAAAAGAGAACACAGCCGTAAGCCTGATGAGATTATTCCTATCATTGAGGCATGTAGTCAGGGCCCCAGAATTGAGCTTTTCGCAAGGGGAGTTCGCGATGGCTGGGATATGTGGGGGGACCAGGCAGAGCCCGATTATGAGCCGACATGGGATACCTATTCTAATCATACGGTGGCACAGACAAAATAGCAGACGTTCAGTGACCGAAGTTTTTGATTACTTTAAAAATCTTCGACTTTCAAAGTATGGATGGCCATGCGGCCGCTGCCAGTAAGGATGGCAGCATGATGAAGGTTTACTTTGATAATTTTAAATAATAATGAAATTTGATGAAAATCAAGTGAAATAGAAGATAGGAGCAAATCTGTTTTGTATATCATGATACAGGTTTGCTCTTATTGCGAAATATCCGGCAAAATGCGACAGTACCCAGAGGTATGCTTTGCGACGACGCATTTTGCCGGATTTTGTGTAAACGTCTGTTATTTGTCAGGTATAACGAAATGCAAAACAGCGTATTTTTTTATCCATTTTGTGGAATACTATCCCTAATCATGTATTTTCATGCCGCGGTCAAGGAGGGCAGTATCATAAAATGGCAGGAGCAGGAAGGCTGACAACGGGTAAAATAAGAATCTGGGAGCGAAAAGGATTCCGGGGCGGAATCCATCCGACAGACGGAAAAGACAAGCGGCTGACAAGCGGCGGGGAGATTGTAGACTATGAGCCGGAGACAGTGTCGATTTCCATGGAGCAGACCGGCAAAAACAGATGCCGGCTTCTGGTACGGGAGGGAGACCAGGTGCGGGCCGGGCAAAAGATCGGGGAACCGGAAACAGACGCCGGCGTTCCGGTCCATGCCAGTATTGGCGGAATAATTGAAAGAATTGAAACTGTTCAGGATGTGGACGGGAAAGCGGCGCAAAGCTGTGTGATTCGCAGAATTCAGAACGACGGATGGATGGAAACATGTTCTGCGCATATGCAGGCAGAAAAAAGACCCCTGTTGAAAAAAGAACATCAGGATTACAGAAAACGTCAGGTGGATTTGGGCGGGATATCGAGAGAAGAAATTCTGCAAAGTCTGAAAGAGGGCGGCGTCGTGGGTATGGGCGGCGCGGGGTTTCCCACCGTCCGTAAATATGCCACCGACCGGCGTGTTCATACGGTTTTAATCAACGGCGCGGAATGCGAGCCCTATCTGACCTGTGACCATCGGCTGATGCTGGAGCATGGGATGGAGATTTTAAACGGGGCGAGACTGCTGGCCCGCTGCGTGTCCGCCGGAAAAGCCTTTATTTGTATCGAGGCGAATAAGCCGGATGCGGCCGCTCACCTGAAAAATCTGCTGCGGGAGGATTTCAGCCAGGTGGAGGTGGTGACGGTTCCGGCCCGTTATCCTCAGGGCGGAGAACGGCAGCTGATTCAGACGGTACTGGGGATGGAAGTGCCCGAGGGCGGTCTGCCTGTGGATCTGGGCGTGATCGTTTCAAATGTGGCGACGGCGAAAGCGGCGGCCGACTGTGTTCTGGGCGGAAAGCCGCTGACCCATCGGTGTGTGACGGTTTCCGGACTGGTTGGAGAACCAGGAAACTTTATGGCGCCGATCGGTACGTCTTTAAAGGAGCTGGTAATGCTTTGTCGGGGGGTGCTGACAGAAGAGAACAGGGTGCTCCTGGGAGGGCCGATGACAGGTGTTTGCGCGGCGGAGGATTGGGACGGCGGCAGGGAAATCGGAACGGTGAGCAAGGCATTGTCCGGCGTGACGGTATTGAGGCGGCAGACTGAAAAGGCATCTCCCTGTATCCGCTGCGGGGGCTGCGCCCAGGTCTGTCCGGCGGGCCTGTCGCCTTTTCAGATTGAGTTTGCATGGTTGAAAGGAGATAAGGGACAGTGTGAGAAGCTTCATGCGAATCAGTGTATTCAATGCGGCAGTTGTTCTTATATCTGTCCGGCCAAACGGGAGCTGGCTTACCATATTTCTCTGGCAAAAAAATGGAGAGAGAAGACGCCTGAAAAGACCGGAAAGATGCCGGGGCCGTATCTGCGGAGCGGAAACAGCACCCGGAAAATCATGGGGCATGTGCTTATCTCTCTGATGCCGGCGCTGGCGGGCAGCGTTTACTTTTTCGGACTGCGCAGCCTGCTGCTGACCGTCACCGCTGTGGCGGTCTGTATGCTGTCGGAGCTGCTCTGGCAGACTGTCCGGCGGGAACAGATTACGGTTACCGATCTTAGCGCGGCGGTGACCGGGGTATTGCTGGCTTTTAATCTTCCGGCCTCCACGCCGGTATGGGCGGTGTGCGCCGCCAGTGTGTTTGCGATGATTCCGGTCAAGCAGTTTTTCGGCGGCATCGGCAATAATTTTGTCAACCCGGCGCTGATGGGGAGGCTGCTTCTGATGACGGTATGGCCTCAGACTGTGGCGATAAGCCCGCTGCCCCGTACGCTGGCGGCGGACGGCGTATCTTCGGCCACGGTTCTGGCGGCAGTGAAATCCGGGGCGGCAGTAACCTGTTCTTACTGGCAGATGTTTGTGGGAGAAATTCCCGGCGCTTTGGGAGAGACGAGTAAATTATTGCTGCTGATCGGATTTTTATACCTGTGCTGGCGGAAAAGCGTGAATGTGCAGGCGGCGCTTATCTTTATCGGGACTGCGGTACTGGTTACTTTTGTATTGGGGCCGGAAGGATTGTTTACCGGTGATATTTTTGGAAATCTGCTGGGAGGCAGCCTGATTCTCGGTGGTTTTTATATGCTGACGGACTATAGCTTTGCCGCCAGACGGGGCCATCTGCTATTTGGCGTGGCGGCGGGTCTGATCACCGGACTGCTACGGGTGTACGGGAGGTATCCCGAAGGGGTGTGCTACGGGATTCTGGCGGCGAACTGTCTGGGCGGATTGATGGCCAGGCTGTATCGGCCCAGGGTATATGGAACGAAAGGGAAAGATTACAGACACACATTCGGACAGGAAAGGAGCAAAGAAAGACAGTGAGCATGAAAGACTGGAAAGGGATCATCGCGCTGGCCGTGGTCACGGTGCTGGCCGTGGGGCTGATCTGGGGGACTACGGTATTGACCGGCGGGGGAAGCAGGCAGGAGGCGAAGGAAACGGAACAGGCGACGGCTGCCGCCGGAAGGACAGAAGAGCTGGCGGTGGAGGGCTATGAGGGAATTCAGAAGGCCGTAAGAAAAATAGCCGGGGACGGACAGGTGGAAGGTTATGAAGTGACGGTGTCCACGGAAGGGTATCAGGGGCCGATCTTGATGACGGCTTATATCAGCGGCAGCGGCGGCAGGCTGAACAGACTGGAAATGCTGGAGCAGCAGGAGACGGAAAATCTGGGCGGAAAGATTGCGGAAACGGATTTTCTGAAACAGTTTCAGGATATCGCCTTGCCGGTCAGCCTGGCCAGGCCCGGGGAAAAAAGCGCGCAGGCGGGTCAGCAGACCAGACTGTCGGCGGGACAGACAAATGGGTCAGGAACCGCCGGACAGACAGATGGGACAGGAACCGCCGGACAGACAGATGGGACAGGGCCGAACGGACAGACAGGCCGGGCAAACGTATCCGGAACAGCGCAAAACAGGGAAACCGTTTCAGAGTGGACAACTCTTCGTGACGGCACCTATGAGGCGAGAGCCGAGGCATACAGCGGCGGTTTTCTGGATTTTGTCGTGATGACGGTTTCCAGAGGCCGGGTGACAGAACTGGTCTGGGATGCGGTGGATGAGGATGGCAACAGCAAGCGGGTTCTGGCGGACAAAGGGGAATATGTGATGACGGAGGGCGGACCGACCTGGTCTCAGCAGGCGGACGCTCTGGCAAAGGAAGTTTTAAGCCGCCAGTCGCTGGAATTTCTTGTGCCGGACGCAGCGGGGAAAGTTGACGGAATCTCAGGCGTCAGCATCTCAGTTACGCCCTTTATTGAACTGGTTCGGCAATGTCTGGTTCAGGCCGGGGCTGAGATAAATGCCGGGGAAAATCCGGGAAGCCTGCCGTCGCAGGAGTACGGAACCGGGGAGAGTATAAAGTCTGAGCAGGAAACCGGCGTAAATTTCGGAGGGGAAACGGGGTCTGAACAATCTCCGGAAAGGGAAGACATGATAGAGCCGATTTCGGATTACCCGCCCGAAAATGAAGCGGGCGTTATCAGCCAGGTGGACGGAATATCCGGAGCGACCATTTCCTCCGCCGCTGTGGTGCAGGGGGTTAATCGGGCTTATGAGTATGTGAAAGATATGGCCGGGATGGATGACAGGTAGACTTCACATTTGGCATCCGGATGTTTGATAAGAGGTTTGTATTTGATCGGTTTGATCATTGGCAGGCCGGGTACAAACAGAAAAGAGAAAGAACAGAAAGGAATGTTTTTATGTCAGCAAAAACACGTCAGGATTGTGAGCGGTATCAGGCCATCTGTCCGGAAAAAGCCTTTGCCCTGCCATTCATTTTATGTACGGTAAGCGTTCGGCAGAGTATCCTGACCGGGATTCTGATTGTCTGGCTGCTGTTGTTCTGCCAGCTTTTGAGAAACAGCCTGCGCGAGGCGATTTCCGAAAGAAGCTGCCGGGCTGCGGTGTCAATTGCCGCCGCAGCCGTCTCTTGCAGCCTTTTTCTGGTAACGGATTACGCGGCGGGCCTTCGGGATATCAGACAGGCGTTTTCCTTTGCGCTCTATGGGAGTTTCGTCGGGCTGCTGACGGCAGACGCTGTGTGGGATTCCCGGCAGGCGTCGGAGCCGAGTGGAGACTGTCTGCTGTTCCGGTCGGCCCTTTTGTGGGCGATGATGATTGCAGCGGGAATCATAAGAGAATTTCTGGCCTATGGAAGTATTCTGGATGTAAAACTGGCAGCCTTTCCGTTTCAGTCGGCCGTATTCGCGAAACCGGCTTTCGGACTGATTTTCTCGGCGTTTTCCTTTGCGCTTCTGAATACCGGGAAGCCGACGTTCAAAGAGCCGCTGTGCCCGGCGTTGTATCCGATCGCGGCGCTGCTGGTTTTATGTCCGCCTGCTCTGGGGCATGGGAATGCATGGATATTCCAGGCCGCAGGCGTTTTCACGGTATTTCTTTTTCATGCGTCCGTACGATACCGTATGGCATATTCGGACGCTCCTTTTTCGCTGCTGACGGAGAGCCTGATGGCCAGCGGATTCTTTTATATGATATTGTAAGTGCTTTGATTTTGTCAGGGTTCTGTCAAGTTACAATTATGCCCTCTTGACAGAACCTGTTTTCTGCTATACAATAGGAAATCAATAAAAGAGCTTTATCACAAAAGCAATGAAGGAAACGAGTAGCCTGCTGCAGCCTGTGCAGAGAGAGCGGCATTTGCTGAGAGCCGCTTCTGAAGCGAGCCGGTGAAAACCATTCCCAAGCTGTGATGCCTAAGGGCCGGTTTAGATGGGCGGTCTGTTAAGCGTTGCCGTATGTCTGCGTTAAAGGCGGGGCCTGAAAGGGCTTTGAGTGAAATATAAGGTGGAACCGTGCGGATGACGCACCCTTATAAAGCTGGTTGAAGAAAACGGCTTTGGAGGGTGCTTTTTTAATGATGAGAAGGAGGAGTAAGACAATGAAAGTCAGTATGAAAGACGGCTCCCTGCAGGAGCTGACATTTGACGACGAGCTGGGAAGGGACGCGTTCCGGCATACCACATCCCATATTCTGGCCCAGGCGGTAAAGCGGCTGTACCCTACGGCGAAATGCGCTATTGGACCGTCCATCGACGACGGATTTTACTATGATTTTGAGTTTGATTTTGAATTTTCCGCGGAAAATTTTGACGAGATCGAGAAGGAAATGAAGAAGATCGTCAAGGAAAACCTGCCTCTGCGCCGTTCTACGATGAGCCGTGAGGAAGCGCTGAAGTTGATGGAGGAGAAAAACGAGCCTTACAAGGTGGAGCTGATTCAGGATCTGCCGGAGGATGCGGAGCTGAGCTTTTATCAGCAGGGAGAGTTTATCGACCTGTGCGCAGGCCCCCATATCAGCTATACCAGCGCGGTGAAAGCTTTTAAGCTGACCTCCGTGGCAGGCGCTTACTGGCGGGGAAATGAGAAGAACAAGATGCTGACCAGGATCTACGGCACCTGTTTTCCGAAAAAGGACATGCTGGAGGAATACCTGCAGCGGATCGAGGAGGCCAAGAAGCGTGACCATAGAAAGCTGGGCAGGGAACTGGAACTGTTTACGCTGATGGAGGAAGGAACGGGATTCCCCTTCTTCCTGCCAAAGGGCATGATTTTGAAAAACCTGCTGCTGGATTACTGGAGAAAGATTCATACCAGAGAGGGCTATGTGGAGATTTCTACGCCAATGATGCTGAACCGGCAGCTGTGGGAGACCTCCGGCCACTGGGACCATTACCGGGAAAATATGTATACGACGGTGATCGATGAGACAGACTTTGCTATTAAGCCTATGAACTGCCCCGGCGGCCTGCTGGTATATAAGATGCAGCCCCATTCCTACAGGGAGCTGCCGATCCGGATGGGGGAGATCGGTCTGGTGCATCGCCACGAGAAGTCCGGTGCCCTCCACGGCCTGATGCGGGTGCGCTGTTTTAACCAGGATGACGCACATATTTTCATGACCGAGGAGCAGATTCCTCAGGAGATCAAAGGGGTTGTGCGGCTGATCGACGAGGTATATTCCAAGTTTGGTTTTAAATATCATGTGGAATTGTCCACCAGACCAGAAAATTCCATGGGCAGCGACGAGGACTGGGAGATGGCGACGAACGGCCTGCGCTCCGCCCTGGATGACCTGGGCCTGAATTATGTGGTGAATGAGGGGGACGGCGCGTTCTACGGTCCGAAGATCGATTTCCATCTGGAGGATTCCATCGGCAGGACCTGGCAGTGCGGCACGATCCAGCTGGATTTCCAGCTGCCCCAGCGGTTTGAGCTGGAATATATCGGCGCCGACGGCGAGCGCCACCGCCCGATTATGATTCATCGGGTGGCCTTCGGCTCTATCGAGCGGTTTATCGGTATCCTGATCGAGCACTACGCAGGGAAATTCCCGCTGTGGCTGGCGCCGGTCCAGGTGCGGGTGCTGCCGATCTCCGATAAATTCCTTGATTACGCGAAGCAGGTGGAAAAACAGCTGACCGACGCCGGATTCCGGTGTGAAGTGGACGAGCGGGCCGAGAAGATCGGGTATAAGATCAGGGAAGCGCAGTTAAAGCAGATTCCTTATATGCTGATCGTAGGCGAAAAGGAGATGGAGAACCAGATGGTTTCCGTGAGAAAACGGGACGAAGGGGATCTGGGCGGAAAGTCCATGGAGGAGTTTTTAGCGCTGCTGGGAGAGGAGGCGTAAAGGCAGGATAGCAGGACGGGAAAAGCGTTCTGTTTGGGCGTTCGTTTCTTATAATGAAAAGCGTTTTGCGGAGTTTTAGCGTTCTGCTCTTGATGATACAAAAGATGGCGTTTATCCGGCTGTTGATGGTTGGATAAACGCCTTTTTTCAAGCGCGTTTATGGCCTGATGGAATCGTTTTTGATTTTTAATTTTTAGGAAGAATGACGTAATATTGCAGCATAACAAAATTCGAGTGCAGCAAAAGATACGTGAAATAGATACGTGAAATATAATAAAAAGACGGATTCCCATCAGATGGAAATGATGATATACTTTCTGTAGATAGCTCCGTTTTGCGTGTAAATGGGCAGATTTTAAGGAGGGTGCGGCGGCAGTTTGCATTTGGAAATTAAAAGTATCGGGATATGGGAAAATAAAAAGCGCGGAGATAGAAGCAAGACCGCTGACCCTTTTTGTGAGGGATAATAAATGCGGGAAAAGTTATCTGATGTCCCTGCTTTGGGGGATACAGAATTTTGGAATACAGGATTGCTTGGGAATATAGAGCAGGAAACGGAGGAAAAAGCTGCGGATGGCGGAGGGCTTGTGTAATCTGATAGCAATTTTTCAAATATGTGATAAATGGCAGAAAAGGCGTACGGAATAGTCCGTATGCCTTTTTGAAAGTGGAATTTTTAAATTCTTTTATTTTTTTGCAACGATTTTGTATTTTTCGGCGAATATGTCAATATACGGAGCAATAAATGAAGAAAAATAATTTATGGAAATCGTGAGAAGTATATCCGAAAATGGTTCTACAGAGGTTAAAACATGGAGCAGGAGCAGAAATGGATACGTGCCATCGTTAAACGGGGCTCCCCTAAGGCAGCAGACGCATTGGTGCGTGCTTATTATGACGAGATTTATAAGTTTGTGTACTGGCAGACCGGGAATCGGGAGGATGCACTGGACGTAACCCAGGAATGTTTTATTTCCGCTCTGCGCTCGCTGGCCTCTTATGATCCGAAAAAAAGCGGCTTTCGTACCTGGCTGCACCGGGTGGCCTCCCATAAGGTGATCGATCTGCGCAGGAAAAGGGTGGCGGCGCCGGTGTTTGTGGAGATTGGGGAGGCGGATGCCGCGGGTGCGGCAGATTGGACGGATTTTACGGAACAGATCCAGAACCAGGAGCGGGTGGAGCGGTTCGTGAGCGGGACGAATCCGAATATGCAGGAGGTGTTCCGGCTCAGAATTTATGCCGGGTGCAGCTTCCCGGAGATCGCTGCGGTTATGGCGGAGCCGGAGGCGGCGGTGAAGGCTAGGTATTACAGGCTGGCCGCGGCGGTGAGAAAGGAGTTTGGGGATGAGAGATAATGGAGCAGGAAACGGAATATCGAATAGCACAAGCAGAAAAACTTCAGGATATATGAAAGAGAGAGCCTGTGACGGAAATATGAAAAAAGGATCTTGTGATGGAAATATGAAAGGAAGATCCTGTGACAGAAATAATGAAAAAACAGGTGGAGAAAATGATGAAAAAATGAATGATAAGAAAATGAATGAAAAGATTGGTGAAAAAATGAACGAAGAAATCTGGGCGGTGGACTTCCCTTCCGACGAAGAACGGGAGGCCAGTATCCGCCGGATTGTGGCGGCAGGGCTGCCCGCTCCCAGAACGCTTCGTCAGGCGGTGCCGGAGCTTGTCAGGACAGTGGGCGTCAGAAATCTGTTTTTCGGGGTGGAAGACTGTGTATTTCTTGCGGCTTTGCTGACGGTTCTGGTTTCGGCCGGGGTGATGTTCTGCGTGGCTTCTCAGCCGGAGATGCTGACGGTACTGTTGTTTATTGTTTCGCCATTGTTTTATATGGCTTTTCATCTGCTGACAATCTGGAAAGAAGTGATGGCGCGCACCTATGAATTTTTAATGACCTGCCGGTGCAGTTTAAAGCAGCTTACCACAGTGCGGATGCTGATATTCGGCGGGATGTCTCTCTGCTGTTCTACAGCTTTAGGCGGAGGGCTTTCCTGTCTGTGGCCGGACGCCCCGGGGCGCGGCTGTATTTTTCCGCATTGAAACGTTACTATTTTACTCCTGGGGAAGGGGCGCTGACATATGGTTATTGAGAAAAAATGCTCAATAACCGTGATTGACATTCTATATAGGTTAGTTTATACTAACTAATTGAGATAATTGTAAGATGTACGGCAATGCCTGTGTCGTTTGCCACAGGCCGGGCGAATACATGCAGGCACATCTGTCCGGATTGTTGTCCGCAGGAGTGAGGAGGACGCAAGGGCGTGTCAGAGACGGGACGGCGAGAGAAAAAAGAAAGTAAAAATTACCGCAGGACGAATATGCGGAAGGAGCAGATTTTTCAGAAGCTGAGGGAGAAGGGATGCAGGATTACAAAGCAGAGACAGAGGCTTCTGGATGTGATATTGAGGGAGGAGTGTGCCAGCTGTAAGGAAATTTATTATAAAGCAAGGGAAGAACATATTAAAATCGGCATGGCGACCGTTTACCGGATGGTCAATCTTCTGGAAGAAATCGGCGCAATCAGCAGGAAGAATATGTACAGGCTTTCTTTTTATATGGATGGGAACCGGGATATCGTCTGCGTGGTCGAGCTGGATGACCATACGGTCTGCCGGCTTTCGGCAGGGAACTGGAATCGGGTCATGCGGGAAGGGATGAAAGTATGCGGATATATAGACGGGCAGCAGATTGTGGGGATTGTGATGGAAGCGCCCCTGACCGTGGACGGGGCTTATTGATGGAATTTATCAATAAGCGTGAAAGTGATGGAAAAACAGGGAATTCGACATTATAATGGGACAGACCCTAAGTGCTCGTAGCGATGGAAGGGAAGCTGCGGAACTAACGTTAGAAAGGAGGGGCTGCCGTATGAAAAATCACAGGTTTTGGGCATGGGCCGCGGTGATCTGCATGATTTTGACGATTTGTACGGGATATGAACACAAATGAGTAAAGGATGTACGCTCAGAATATCACAAAATCAGACAGGGGCAGGGTGAGATTTCGAACGTACATAAAAACGCAAAAAGGAGAGAAGGATCATGTTTAACATTTTAGAGAAAATTGACGCGAAAAAAGTGGGCATTTTCGCAGCCGGCGTTTTGTTCGGGACGGCGGGGATTCAGATTTTGTCAAGTAAGGACGCGAAAAAGGTATATACCCACGGAACGGCGGCCGTACTCCGGGCGAAAGAATGTGTGATGAAAACTGTCACAAATGTCCAGGAGAATGCGGAGGATATTTACGCGGAAGCCCGGCAGCTCAATGAGGAGCGGGCAAACCAGGAACCGGAATTTGAAGATGAGAGCGAAGCGTATAAAGAGGTGACAGAAGAAGGCCGTGAAATTTAAAATCCTGCATGATATCAAAGGTCGTATGAGAGTGCGTGTGGTCTGTGAGAAGATGTCGTTAAAAGAGGGGGATATCCTTCAGTATTATCTGTCGGCGCAGCCCGCCATCACGACGGCAAAGGTATATGAGAGAACGAAAGACGCGGTGATCTGTTATACCGGAGACAGAGCGGATATCATTCGGATTCTCCGGCGGTTCTCCTGTGAGAAGGTATCGGTTCCGGATCATGTATGGCAGAATTCGGGAAGGGGGGAAAACCGGAAATACTGGGATCAGATCGTGGAGAAAACGCTGCTGCATATGGGATGCAGGCTGTTTTTGCCGTCTCCTGTAAGAAATCTCCGGATCTTTTGCATGTCAGTGAAATATATCCGGCAGGGCGTCGGCGCGCTGCTGCGGGGGAGAACAGAGGTGGCCGTCCTGGACGGCGCTGCCGTGGCTGTATCCTTGCTGCGGCAGGACTTTAAGACGGCTGGGTCGGTGATGTACCTGCTGGGAATCGGAGAGGTGCTGGAGGAATGGACCCATAAAAAATCAGTGGGCAACCTGGCCAGAAGCATGGCGCTGCAGATCAGCAGGGTATGGCTTTTGGAGGATGGAAAAGAAGTGCTGGCGGGTACGGACACGGTGAAAAAGGGAGACAGGGTCGTAATCCATATGGGAAATGTCATTCCTTTTGACGGCATCGTATCAGCAGGCAGCGGAGCGGTCAATCAGGCCTCCATGACGGGAGAGCCTCTGCCGGTTCCGAAGGAGACGGGCGGCTATGTGTATGCGGGAACCGTGCTGGAGGAAGGGGAACTGACCGTTCAGGTGAAGGAAACTTCCGGTTCCAACAAATACGAGAGAATCATGCGGATGATTGAAGAATCGGAACGGCTGAAATCTTCCGTGGAGGGAAATGCGGCGCGTCTTGCGGACAGGCTGGTGCCCTATACCCTTCTGGGAACGGCGCTTACCTATCTTCTGACCCGAAATACGACGAAAGCGCTGGCTGTACTGATGGTGGACTTTTCCTGCGCCCTGAAGCTGGCCATACCGATTTCCGTTCTGTCGGCCATACGGGAGGCGGGTACCCTGTGCATTACCGTAAAAGGCGGAAAATTCCTGGAGAAAATGGCGGAGGCGGATACCATACTGTTTGATAAGACGGGGACGCTGACCAAAGCCAGTCCTGTTGTGAAAGAAATTATGCCTTTCATTCAGGAAAGCAGAGAGAACCTGCTCCGCATTGCAGCCTGTCTGGAAGAACATTTTCCCCACTCCATGGCAAAGGCGGTGGTTCGGGCCGCACAGGAACATGGGATTATCCATGATGAGATGCATTCCAGGGTGGAATATATCGTGGCCCATGGGATTTCCTCGATGGTGGGCGGCTGTAAAGTGATTATAGGTAGCCATCATTTTGTGTTTGAGGATGAGGGCTGCGGTGTGCCGGAGGGGATGGAGGAGAAGTTCCGGGGTCTTCCGGAGGAATATTCCCATCTTTATATGGCCATCGACGGAAAACTGGCGGCCGTGATCTGCATTGAAGATCCTTTGAGGGAGGAGGCCGCAGAGGCGGTCAGAAGGTTGAGGGATGCCGGGTTTGGCAGAATCGTTATGCTGACGGGAGACAGCGAGCGGACGGCAAAAGCCATTGCGGCAAAATCGGGCGTGGACGAGTATCGCGCGGAGGTACTGCCGGAAGATAAAGCCAGGTTTGTGGAGCAGGAGAAGGCGGCGGGCCGCAGGGTGATTATGGTGGGAGACGGGATCAATGATTCGCCGGCGCTCTCGGCTGCGGATGTGGGCATCGCCATCAGCGACGGCGCCCAGATCGCCAGGGAGGTTGCCGATATCACCATCGATGCCGACAGCCTGTCCGGACTTGTGACATTAAAGCAGCTAAGCGTCAGGCTGATGGAGCGGGTACGGAAAAATTACTGTTGTATTATCGGCGTCAATTCAGCTCTGATTCTGCTGGGAGTCGGCGGAGTCATACAGCCCACCTTTTCCGCGCTGATCCATAATATTTCTACGCTGGCAATCAGCCTGAACGGTATGAAAAATCTGCTGGATTCGGAAAACGCTTAAATGCCCTGCAAAAGCAATGGGTAGCGCGTATTTATTTTAATAAGAGTAAAAAAGTTATGAAAATGTTCCATATGTTACGAAAAACATGGCAGAGCTGATCGAGGTCAGCGATCTGCCATGTTTTTTATATCAATTCAGGTGAAGTTCCGCGAACTTCCCTGCCATAAAAAGTCTTCCAGGCAGCGTTCTTACTCACTTCCAGGCTTTCAGATTTTTTTAGAGAATATTGCAACGATTCTCCGCCGGTATACGAATATATAACTGTAACGGAAAAAAAGATTTTGTA
>CAJTTU010000027.1:0-8216 GCA_910579325.1 uncultured Lachnospiraceae bacterium
AAAAAAAGTACAATCAAATAATAAGAGACATGACAGGCAATATAAATACCGATGACATACCAAAAAATTGTTTTAATCAAATTATAGATATATTTAAACAAATAGGAATAATTGAAGACTTATTTTTACAGCACTCATACGAAAGCTGTTTTATAACACCATATTTAAGATATGGATTATGTGAAGAAATATGCCGCCAGATAGATAGAGATATACAGCAAGAAACAAATGGATTATATGGTACCGCCCTGGCATTAAATAATCTAAGAGGTTCAATATTAGAATGCGTAATATACCTGGATTTAAAACACACAAATAAATATAATTTTGATAAATACAGAAACAACGAAACCGGATACGAAGTAGATTTAGTAATTACAACAGAAGAAGGAATTCACTTATATGAAATAAAATACTCTGAATTAGATTTAATTGAACATACCAGAAATATCATAAATAATGATTTCATTTTAGAACTTGAGCACGTATACAATAAAAAAGCCGCATCATACAATATCATTTATAGAGGCGTTACATTGACAAAGACGGTAAACCCGGTAGAAGTATTTCAAATATTAGCAGATTGTTCTATAAGAGAAAACGCAAAAGAAAAGTGGATACAGCTGAGGGATAAAGCAAAACAGTTCAATTGGCCAAATATACAAATAAACTATATCAATGTGACGGAATTTTTATGCAAGATATTATAGTAAAGCGGAAGAAAATAAATAATCAAGACGAAAAACCGGCGTCCTTCCCGAAGCAACGCTCCGAAAAAACGCCGGTTTTATTTCATCCATTATTTCATTTCTGCCATCTGGCTTTCGAGCCGTTTTCTAACGGCTTCTCACCCAAAAGACTAAGCGTCCAGTCCGCCTTCGTAAGCAGATGCGGAAAGCAGCTCATCCAGCTCGCTCTCGTCGTTCATCTTTACTTCTACGATCCATGCGGCATAAGCATCTTCGTTGATGTTTTCCGGTGAATCATCCAGCTCCTCGTTCACAGCTACAACCTCGCCGCTAACCGGAATCGGAACCTCGGAAGCAGTTTTGGAAGACTCGATCTCAGTGAATACATCACCTGCTGAGAAGGTAGCGCCTACCTCGGGAAGATCAACAAACAGGATGTCGCCCAGCTGATCCTGTGCAAACTCTGTAATACCTAATTTAACGGTATCACCTTCAACTTTGACCCAAACATGCTCGCTGGTATACTTCAGATCTGATGGATATGTCATAACACTTTCTCCTTTACATGAATAAAATTTAGATCTCTGGCAAATATACCGCAATACAAGAACAAGAAACGTCTTCCATGCAGCATATTTCTCCAAATACTGTGTAACCATATACGATTGCCAGGCAACCGTTCTGTTTATATGGTTTATAGCATATTTTTAAGGGTTTTGCAATCCCATTATGCTTAAAATTTTATCATTACTGTTCTCACACCTTCATCGTGCTCATGCCATGAACGTCATGAAGGGCTTCCATAACCGCTTCGCACATCGTCGGATGAGGGAAGATGCAGTCTGCCAGGTCTTCCACCTTCATCTTTAACTGTACGCCGGTGGTCAGTACCTGCAGCATATCGGAAGCTCTTGCGCCCACGATCTCAGCGCCGATCAGCGTATCGTCCATATCGGCGATCACCTTTACAAAGCCTGCGATATGGCCGGAAGCCTGTGCCTTACCAAGACCCTTGAAATCAAAAGTTCCGGTTCTGTAATCTTTGCCCAGCTCCTTGCCTTCCTTCTGCAGCTGCCATTCCATCTTACCAACATTGGCGATCTCAGGGGTGGTAAATACGCAGCCGGGAACAGCGTGGTAGGTTGCGGTCTTGTCGCCGCCCATCATATTGTCGATGGCCACAAAGCCTTCCTTCGTAGCAACATGTGCCAGGAACGGCGTATTTACGATATCGCCGATGGCGTAGATGTTATCTACGTTCGTCTTCATATGGTCGTCAACGGCAACTCTGCCTCTATCGCCCATCTCTACGCCTGCGTTCTCCAGGCCAACGCCCTTGGTAAAAGGCGCACGTCCGATAGCAA
Organism: uncultured Lachnospiraceae bacterium; assembly: GCA_910579325.1. Lineage (GTDB taxonomy): Bacteria > Bacillota > Clostridia > Lachnospirales > Lachnospiraceae > Paralachnospira_A. The sequence continues at coordinate 2,054 of CAJTTU010000027.1, forward strand.
CGAGAACATACTCGGCGGAAAGGGTTTTGCCGCTTGCAAGGGTTACGTCTACATGATCCTCAGCGGGATTTACCTCGGCGATGCCGTCGCCGCATACCACTTTGATCTTATCCTTCTTAAACTGACGAGCCAGCTGTTTGCTCACATCCTCGTCCATCGTAGCCAGCAGTCTGGGCAGAGCCTCAACTACGGTTACCTCGGTGCCCATAGCAGCCAGGAACTGGCCAATTTCGCAGCCGATAACGCCGCCGCCTACCAGGATCAGGGACTTGGGCGCATGCTCAAAGTCAAGAATCTCGTCGCTGGTGATTACACGCTTGCCGTCATATTTGAATACGGGCGGTGCAATCGGCACAGAACCTGTAGCCAGCAGCACATAGTCTGTCTTAACCAGCTCTTCGGTACCGTCTTCTTTTACAACCTTAACGGTGTTCTTGTCCACCAGGCTGCCAAAGCCGTTGATTACGGTTACGTTATTTTTGTTCATCAGGAACTGGATACCCTTTACCAGAGACTCCATAACCTTGTTCTTTCTGGCCAGGATCGCAGGATAATCCACTTCCGGCTCACCGGATACATTGATACCAAAAGTCTTTGCGTTCTCGACTGTCTCCAGCGTATCATAGGAAGCCAGGAATGCCTTTGTAGGGATACAGCCTCTGTTCAGGCAGGTTCCGCCTAATTTGTCCTTCTCAACCAGAACCACTTCCGCACCCTTTTTAGCCGCATAAAGAGCCGCCTCATATCCGCCGGGGCCTGCGCCGATGATTGTTATTTTCATAGTATTGCTATCCTCCAATAAGTTTTGCAACTTTCTTTTATATTTTATAATGCCGCAGCCCCACAGTTTCGCGGGCCTGCGGCTCCATAAAAATCAAACTTCCGTATGATTATGCGTTAATATCTACGCCAGCCATCTCCAGGATCGTAGGGATGTTTTTCTCAGCGCCGATGGTCATCAGATGGATACCGTCGCAGATCTTCTCTTCTTTGATCTTCTGGATCAGCTCAGCTGCCATCTCGATACCAACCTTGCCAGGCAGGCCCTTGATGCCTTTTTCCTTGCCCTCTGCAGCCGCGTCTGTCAGTCTCTTGATCTGATCAGCGGGAACATCAATGCCCGGAACGCTTGCGTTCATGTACTTCGCCATGCCGGCAGCCTTCAGCGGGATAATACCAGCCATTACATGAACTTTGATGTTCGCTTTGTCAACAGCGTCCATGAATCTCTTCAGAGGCTCGATCTCGAAGATACCCTGGGTCTGTACGTACATAGCGCCGCAGTCTACTTTCTTTTTCAGCTTGTTTACCTGCAGGATCATGGGCTCATATACGGGGGTTACGGAAGCGCCCTTGTAGAACGTCGGTGCGCCGCCTTCCAGGTCGTTGCCGCCACAGTCTTTGCCGCTTGCTTCCATATCGCTTAACAGCTTCAGGATACCGCAGGAATCCAGGTCAAATACGGGCTTGGAATTCTTGCAGTCGCCAACTACGGTATGGTCGCCGGTCAGCGCCAGTGTGGTGTCGATGCCGAAGGATGCTGCGGTCAGGTACTCGCCGATGATAGCGATACGGCTTCTGTCACGGCCGGTCATCTGCAGAATCGGCTCGATGCCTGCTTGTTTTAATTTGATACAAAGGCCCAGAGAAGAAGCCTTGATACATGCGGACTGCATATCGGTTACGTTTACGCCGTGTACGCGGCCTCTCAAATATTCCGCATCTTCCATCTGTACGTGGAAATCATAGCCTTTCGGAGGCGCCATCTCGGCAGTTACACCAAATTTACCTGCTTCAAATGCCTGCTGTAATAAACTCATTTATTTTTCCTCCTTTAAGCTGATTTTTCTGGGGTAGGAGAATGCTCCATAACCTTTGTCCGGACGTACTTCCAGAATCTTGTCTTCCTGGCCCAGCTCTACCAGTCTGTTGTAGATCTTGATCCACGCACAGTCGTTCTCAGGATTAACCTCACACTTGCCGTCTTTCTGGCCGCCGCAAGGGCCGTTTACAAGAGACTTCGCGCACTGTGTAATCGGGCAGATACCGCCGGTAGAGCCAACTACACAGTCGCCGCACATACGACATGCTTCGTTGAACACGCCTACACGCTCAACCTGTCCTAAGAACATCGTATTGTTGGACGGATATACCGGAAGCTTTAAGTTAGCCGCAACAGTCTGAGCGCCGTCGCCGCAGGCCATACATACGATTGCTTCCACATCGGTGTCCTTAAATACCTTAACCTCTTTTTTTACCAGCAGCTTCTGGCAGCACTCGTCGGGAATGGCAATGCCTACAACCTGCTTGCCATGAGCCTCCAGGTACTCCTTCATCTCGGCCAAATCTTTCTCGCCGCCAGTCTGACATGCGGTCGCGCAGTTGCCACAGCCGATCAGACCAACTTTCGTCGTGCCTTCCAGCATCGCCATCAACTCTTCAATCGGCTTTTTCTGAGTGATAATCATATACTTTTTCCTCCCAATTTATTAGTTATGAAAGCAAACCATGAAACGCAAGCCACACCCGCTTCCATAAACTTTGCTATTTTTATACGGCAGTCCGCAAAAAAACGGACCACCGCTATATTTCAGATTTACTGAATGTTATTCTGTAACTTGCAGGCCTTGATCAGGTTCTTAGCCAGGATAGCGGAAGTAATCGCGCCTACGCCGGGAACCGGAGTCTTCCAGCTTGCTTTTTCCTCAACGTCTGCCGCGCAGCAGCCAAGGGTAACGATTTTCTGCTTGCCGGTCTTCTCGTTCATAATCGGCTGGCCGTCAGCATCGAAAGCTTTCTCTCTGATAACGGCTGCGTCGATTACAACTGCGCCTTCTTTAATCATATCTGCCGTTACGGAATCCTTGAAAGGAACTGCACAGATGATAACGTCAGCTTTCTGTGTATACTCGTTCTTGATTTCCGGATGAGTCAGGTGATGAACGATGGAAACGCTGGCGAAACGGTTTGTCAGCATCATGGAAACCGGTTTGCCGATAACGTTGGAGTTGTTGATGATGCAGACATCCAGTCCACAGCAAACATCAGCGTCCTGCTCAGGCTTAGCCAGAGGGTTGGGGCCGAATTTCGGTCTTACGACAGCCTTGATCTGCTCTGCATAATAATCAATCACTTCCATGATTGCACTTGCAGTACAAGGATACAGGCCGGTGGGATCGTTGATAACCAGTTTGCCCATGTTAGCGCTGGTGCAGGCGTCAACGTCTTTTAACGGGGAGATATTCTCGCCGATGGCAACGTTCTCATCGATGTTGTCCAGAGGACGGAAAGCCAGAATGCCATGGATCGCAGGATCAGCGTTCACAGCTTTAAATTTCTCGATGTACTCTTCCTGAGATACTTCTGCGGGCAGTGCGAAAACTTCTACTTCGATGCCGGCTTCGTTCATGCTCTTGGTAGCGCCTTTCTCATAGGAAAGGTCGGGACCCTTTTCGCCTACACGGAAAATCCCCAGCTTGGGAACGATGCCCTTTGCCTTCAGCGCGTCGGCTTCTTTCTTACACTGCTCTGAAATCGCCTGGGCAACCAGTTTACAATCCAATACTTGTGCGCTCATGTTACTGAACCTCCTTAAATTTATCTTATCTTAAATGAGAATTGATCCCATTATGAATTCAAAATATTTAATACCTTCTCATATACGTCGTCACAGATCTTCTGTCCTTCTTCCAGCATGGGAACAAGTTCGCCTTTGAGCTGTGCCACATATGCTTCGTCCGTTATGCTGCTCAGATTAATCACTACGTTCAGCCAGCCGCTCATCATAGCGCCTTTTAAACAGAGGACACCGCAGCCTACGTCGGAGATCGCCAGTTTGGAACCCTTATTCACCAGCTCCTCATGAAGCTTAATGGCTTTGTAGGATACCTTTACGATATCCACGGGAACCTGAATCGCCACCTTCAATGCAGCCTGCATCGTTTCTTCTTTATATTTTTTTTCTTCGTCAGTAGAGGTGGGCAGACCATATGCTTTGGACAGAGGCAGGAAATTCTGGGCATCCTGATCGATCATCCCCATCATCGTCGTCTTTAACTCTTCAGCCTCTTTCATAATCCGCTGAATATCTTCCTCATACTGAGCATATTTCTTTTTTCCTGTCGTCAGATTGCAAACCATACCGCCCAGTGCCACGCCCAAAGCGCCTACCAGGGAGGCCACGCCGCCGCCGCCGGGTACCGGGGCTTTGGAAAATGTTTCGTCCACAAATTTTGTACAGGTTAATTCGGCATAATTCATATGTAAATAGCCTCCGCAAATCGTTCTGATATGTTATGATCCAAACATTCCGCAATATGGCGCATGGAGGCTGCCAAGGCAGCCCCCATGGCCAAAGTCAAGTCAAATTTTGATTTAGAACAATCCTGTGATCTTGCCGTCGGAGGATACGTCGATCTTCTCTGCAGCCGGAACCTTAGGCAGACCAGGCATCTTCATGATAGCGCCGGTGATAGCTACCAGGAAGCCAGCGCCTGCGCTTAAGCTTACCTGTCTGATCGTGATACGGAATCCCTGAGGTCTTCCCAGTTTCTTCTCGTCGTCGGTCAGAGAGTACTGGGTCTTAGCCATACAGATCGGCACATTGCCATATCCAAGGCGTTCCAGATTCTGGATCTCAGCGTCAGCAGCAGCCAGGAAGTCTACGCCGTCAGCGCCATAGATCTTCGTAGCGATCTGGGTGATCTTCTCTTTAAGCGGCAGATTGAGGTCATAGGAGAAACGGAAATCTTTCTTTCCTTCTTCGCACAGACGAATAACTTCTTCAGCCAGCTCGATGCCGCCTTCTCCGCCTTTGCCCCATACTTCTGACATCTTAACGTTAACGCCCAGTTCTTTACACTTTCTGGTAACCAGTTCGATCTCAGCGTCGGTATCGGTTACGAAACGGTTCAGAGCTACTACTGCAGGCAGACCAAATACCTGCGTAATATTCTCAACATGCTTTAACAGGTTCGGAAGGCCTTTCTCGAGAGCTTCCAGATTCTCTTTGGTAACCTCTGCCTTCGGAACGCCGCCGTTGTACTTCAGAGCTTTGATTGTTGCGACAATGATAACCGCATCGGGCTCCAGCTCAGCCAGACGGCACTTGATATCCAGGAACTTCTCAGCGCCAAGGTCAGCGCCGAAACCAGCCTCTGTTACTACATAGTCGCCGAAGTGCATAGCCATCTTCGTAGCGATTACGGAGTTACAGCCATGAGCGATATTCGCGAACGGGCCGCCATGGATGAAACAAGGAGTTCCTTCCAGTGTCTGAACCAGGTTCGGCTTTAACGCATCCTTTAACAGAGCGGTCATAGCGCCCTGCGCGTTCAGCTGTCCGGCAGTTACAGGTTCTCCGCTTCTGGTATAAGCAACCAGGATTCTGGAGAATCTGGCTTTCAGGTCGTCCAGGCTGTTTGCCAGACAGAAAGCTGCCATAACTTCGGAAGCAACAGTAATATCAAATCCGTCTTCTCTCGGGAAGCCCTGTGCTTTTCCGCCCAGGCCATCTACTACATTACGAAGCTGACGGTCGTTCATATCCACGCAACGTCTCCAGATCACTCTTCTGGGATCAATATCCAGCGCATTGCCCTGATAGATATGGTTATCGATCATAGCTGCCAGAAGGTTGTTCGCAGCGCCGATTGCATGGAAGTCACCGGTGAAATGCAGGTTGATATCTTCCATAGGAATAACCTGCGCATAGCCGCCGCCCGCAGCGCCGCCCTTTACGCCGAATACCGGGCCGAGAGAAGGCTCTCTCAGAGCCAGTACCACATTCTTGCCTAATTTAGCCAGAGCATCGCCAACGCCTACGGTTGTGGTGGTCTTTCCTTCTCCGGCAGGGGTAGGATTGATCGCGGTGGTCAGGATCAGTTTTGCTTTCTTTCCTGAACCGGGCTTGCTTGTCATGAGGTTGTAGTCTACTTTTGCTTTATATTTTCCATAAAGCTCAAGATCGTCCTCCGTCAAGTTCAGTTTCTTCGCGATCTCCCTGATGTCCTGGGGGACTGCTTCCTGTGCGATTTCAATGTCTGATTTGAATCCCATTGTTCTTTCCCTCCTCAATAAAAAATGAAAAAATCTGGTGACCGTCCAGTCAGCTTCCGGAAACACGTCCATTTCCTTATGACTGAATGCCATAACGTAAAATAAC
>CAJTTU010000027.1:8270-41186 GCA_910579325.1 uncultured Lachnospiraceae bacterium
TAGACAATCTCTGATAAGAATAAACTCTGATATGTACTTTGAAATAAACCCCCGTCAACCCTTTCCGTTGGTACTATGATATAATAAAATTGAACAAAACACAATAGGAAAAACTACCTAAATTCACCATTAATAACGAGGCATTTTCTGTATCATACAACAAAAGCACTTTTTTATTGGCAAAAAATATACACAATAGCCATATTTGGGAATCAGATATGACGAATCTCTATAAATTTTTCCAGCTTGACAAGGTATTTATTGTGGATATATAATAAGAACCGTAATCGCGCGGCTTCAAAAATTTCGCGCAAATATATCAGCAAAGTAGAATGACATGCGTCAAGTGTCCTGTGAACGGGGAGATGTCACAGGGACGATAGGTTCCGCGGGCTTTGCGCGGAAGACTACGGTATGTCGTTCGCATCCCGTTGCTACAATTTGAGAATACATTTCCCATGTTGTGTAGCAAGGATGAGGAGGTGTATTTTTTATGCAGCTTTTCAGCAAGAAGGCCTTTGATTTCAAAGGCCAGGCCGCCATCTTCAAGGATCTGAGAGCGCTGGTGCTCTGCGGCCTCTTCATGGCTCTGTATGTTGCCATCTCAACCTTCAACATCAGGATCACGCCTACCCTTGAGATACGCTTTGGTCCGATTATCCTGGCCATCTCCGGCTTTTACGGCGGCCCCATCATGGGCGCTGTGGTAGGCGCGGCAGGAGACATTTTAAGCTACCTGGCAGGCGGCTCCGCCAGCGGCCCGCTTTTCCCCGGCTTTACGTTTTCCTATGCGCTGATGGGATTTTTATGCGGCATGGTGCTGTACGGACAAAAGATCACGGCTTTCCGGGGCTTTTTAGCCTCCATGATAGAATTTCTGATCTCCGTGTTTATCACCACTTACTGGCTGGTACTGATGTACAGCAATGGTCAGAATTATTTGGAACGGCTGATTACAAGACTTCCCAAATGCATCAGTCTTCTGATTGTGGATACGGTGCTGATCTTCGTAATCGTCAAGGCCTTCCAGGAAGCGGTTACCCGGGCACACCTGATGCCGGATGCCAGTCGCAACATCGCATAAGCCTCATAAAATCCGGATATTACGTAATCAAACGCCGCACAAAGGGCTATAACAACTGAATATGGTTTCGTGAAAAGAATCTCCTCGATTCCTCTCATGACAGAGATAAAGCCGTCCAGACCCCGCTGGAAGGCTTTTTTAACGAACGAATGGTTCCAGGACCCGCCGGACCCAGAACCATTCGTTCGTTAGAGGTAGTAAAGTTTTCATAATATAATAATGAAAAGAAGAAGGTATAAATATGATTGAATGTTTGAATGTGCTCTTATTATATACGTTTCTTCCGCCCTTTACAAGCCTCCCGGGGGGATAATATTTGTATAAAAAAACATACAATTTCACACTTTTTATTTTCCGGCAGATTCCTCCTGCAGCCTGTCAAGCTTCGCCATACATTCGTCCACCGTGGCGCCGCCCAGTAAATTCCTCGCCACCAGGCAGACATTTCCCCACTGCTCCAGCTTCATGCCCGCATTGGTTCCTAAAACGTACACACCCTCCTCAATCCTGTCATTCAACGGTTTCAGTGCGGGAATACAGTCAGTCTCAACATTTTTCGACGGAGAAATCACCTTGTTCACTTCCGCGTAAACCTGAAGCGCCTCATCGGAAAGCACCATTTCCAGCGTTTCCAGCGCGTCTTCCTTATGCTCTGCGTTGATGCCGACACACAGCCCCGTCATGGATACCACCGGCATCTGTCCCCGGCTGCTGGGAAAACCGATGACCGTCATGTTAAAATCCGGTTTCCCATAAGCAGTGTCAGCGTTTGCCGCGCCCCAGTATGCCATAACGATCGGCGTCTTCTGCGCCAGGAAATCCGGTCCCTCTCCGTCGATCGCTTCGCTTCTGTAAGCTTTTTCCGCATCGATATATTCTTTGTCAATCAGCTCCTGCAGAAATTCAAAACCAGGGCGCATATAATCGCTGTATTTTTTCTCCCCGCTGTTCAGAGCCGCGACTTCCGCTTCCGTATCCCCTCCGTTATATAAATCCGCGTAAGCCTGGGCAAACACAAAAGTTTCCAGCCACCAGCGGTTGGCCCCTACCGGCGTCTCATAACCGTTTTCTTTCAGCACCCGGCAGCATTCCAGAAACTCCTCCGGCGTATTTGGCATCTTAAGACCGCATTCCCTAAATATATCCTCATTGATAAACAGGCCGTACACCACGACCTCCTGGGGAATCCCCACCAGCCTGCCGTCCACCACATTCGCCGTCCTTACCACTTCTCTCAGATTTTTCGCACATTCAAGCCCCGATAAATCTTCCAGCTTCCCTTCAGCAGCCAGTTTCTGAATCACATCGGGATTTAAGAGATAGATATCGTCCATGTCGTTCCTGGCTCTGTCAAGGGATACGTCGTCAAAAGTCTTATCCTTATAATCCTCCGCCGTATAGGTAATATAATCCACCCGCACGCCCAATCGTTCCTCTGCCATAAAAACAGTTTTGTCAAAGGCGTTTCTCGCCGCGTTTTCCCCTCCAGGCCTTGTCTTTTCCATCGGGCCAAACAGATTGACAACCTTTACCTCCTCTGTCTCTGTCGTAAGCAGATTTTTGACAGGCTCATTCCCGCCGCCGCACGCTGTCAGCGGCAGCGCCATCAGACCTGCGAGAAAAACCGACAGCAAACGCGGAAAAACGATGCTTTTTAAGCGTCTTGTTCGCGGCAGGAAGTCACGCGAAACGAATTTATGGTCTAAATACCCGTTACAGTTCCATTTCATTCCATGTTCCTTTCTCATGCCTTTCGCTGTATACAGCACTGTCTGATTACTTTTTTTAATAATTCCATATCGATCGGTTTCGCCACATGAACGTCCATCCCGGCATCCAGCGCGTCCTTTTCATCTTCAGCAAAGGCGTTTGCCGTCATGGCTATGATCGGTATGCTTCCCGCGTCGTCCCGGTTAAGCGCCCTGATCGCCCTGGCCGCCTCATAGCCGTTCATTACCGGCATCTGGACATCCATTAAAATCGCGTCAAATTCTCCCTTCCCGGCCTTCTCAAAACGTTCTACTGCCAGCCGGCCATTTTCCACGATTTCACAGGCAGCCCCTTCCATCTCCAGGATTTCCGCCAGAATCTCCGCATTGATCTCATTGTCCTCCGCAGCGAGAAAACGCAGTCCTTCCAGACTGTCATCCTCTTTCTCTGACAGCTTTTCCTCCCTCTGCTCCTCCCAGAGCTCCAGGATTTTTTCTTTTAATGAATACACAAAGAAGGGTTTCAAAAGAATTCCCGTATTTTCCATACAGGATATTTCCTCCATCTCATCCGTAACGCAGTCCGCCAAAAGCAAAACCAGCGCCGTGTCCGGCATGATTTCGCGAAGCTGCCTGGTGGTTTCAAGACTGCCCTTCAGCCCGTGATCCAGAATAATCAGATGGTATTCATCCTCCGCTCCGCCGTTTTTTTCGACTTTCCTGATCAGCGTCACGGCTTCCTCTCCACTGGATACGATATCCACCCGGACGCCTGTTTCTTTCATAAGAGATTGAATCCCTTTGCAGGTCTCCGCGTCGTCATCCACAGCCAGAATCCGTTTGATTCCGCTCGTCTCCCAAAATTGCCTGTCCGCCTGCTCCTCCGGAATGCGAAACTCCAGCTCAACCCGGAACAGGCTTCCTTTATCTACCTCACTGAAAACTTCTATGGTTCCGCCCATCAGTTCTACAATATTCTTTGTGATTGCCATACCCAGACCGGTACCCTGCACTTTATTCGTCGTACTGTTCTCCGCCCGGGTGAAAGCGTCGAAAATAGTTTGCAGATATTCCTGGGTCATACCATAACCGTTATCCTCCACCTCAATCCGGATATGCTCATACTGACTGGAGCGTTGCTTGAGGCCGATCATACGAAACCAGATATCCCCGCCCTCCTGAGTATATTTCACCGCGTTGGAAAGAAGATTGAGCAGAATCTGATTGATCCTCATCATATCTCCCAGCAAATACTCATGACGGATCCCCGTCACCTCCACATGGAAATTCTGATTTTTTTCCTGGGCCATAGGCCGGGCAATCGCGTCCACGGATACAACCAGATCACTTAACGTAAATTTGTTTAAATTCAGCACGACCTTTCCGCTCTCGATCTTCGAGACATCCAGAATATCATTGATCAGGCTGAGCAGATGCTGACCAGACGCCATGATTTTTTTCGTGTACTCCCGCACCTTATCCGGATCCTCCGCGTCCCTGGCCAGCAAAGTCGTAAAACCAAGCACCGCATTCATCGGCGTCCGGATATCATGGGACATATTTGAAAGGAAGGTGGTCTTGGAATTGCTGGCCGCCTGGGCCGCCTGCAGCGCCTCGGCCAGCTGCCGGTTGTGTATCTCCCGCTCGGCCTCCCGTTCCCTTCTGATTTTATTCTGCAGTCTCTGATTGACGAAAAATAAAACGCAGCATCCAAAGAAAGCAATAAGCATAACGGCGACGACAATGAAAATATTCTGGTTTACCGTTTTTCCTTCCTGCTGGATCGCTTCCACAGGCACATAACCGATCAGATAAATGGTTCCGCCGTTCACCGACCACATGAAATTCAAAGAGCTCTTGCCCTGAATATCATGATAAAACATAATATTACTTCCGCTTTTCAGACATGCGGAAACTTCTTCTCTGAGATCCTGCTCCCAGATATTGTTTGCACGGTAAAAATCCTCCAGATTCAGATGGCCCGCATTCCGCTCTCCCATCCCTTTCGGATTCAGCACCAGCCGTTCACTCTTGGCATCCATAATATACAGCAGAGCATTTTTATTATAGAAGCCCTCCGGAAGAGACTGATCAAGAGAGTCATAAATATACTCGATATACAGCCACCCCAGCTCCTGTCCGTCCTTCGTCACGGGACATTTGATCGTGTAAGCCCATGCACCCATATAATTCAGATATGACTGTGAGACAGGCAACCCGTTCACCATTCCTCCGGCGGAGAAATTCAGCCCCTCTTCGGTAAAGACCTCTCCCGTGCTGGAAATGCCCTCTGTCTTTCCGGCCTCGATCAGCGACATTTTTACCATCGTCTGATTTTTCTGATAGGAATCAATATATCTCTGAAGATTTTCCGACTGGGCGATCTCCTGAGCCACCAGCTGCTGAAACTCCGCTTCTTTATTTAAAATAGCCTCGATCGTACACTGCAAAAGATCCAGGCTTTCGCTTAAATTCTGAATCGCCGACGCCGACATCTCCCGGGTAATTTTCCGGGACACCGAAAATACCACCGTAGCAAGAATACAAAAAACCAATATAATAGGAAGAAGCAGAGAAAAACCTCTATTTTTTCCGTCTCCGTCCCTGTTTATTCCCATGCAGATCTCCATTTCCGTTTGAATCTGTCAAACATATCCCTATTTTTACAATATGCTCATTATTTTTTTTCGTCACATCAGAAAAAAGTCTTATCCGCTTTTCTCTTTTTATGATTATACCCTACCGCTTTATGATATACAATATTTTCGTCGAAATTTTTATTGTCTCTTTTTCATTTCCAAAACCTGTCCTTTCTGACATATAAACAAAAACCCCTGCAAATGGCATAATCACACCACTTACAAGGGTTCTCATTCTTAATAATTCGCCGCAGAGTTCGCTTATTGCACTCTTTTGCGAAGTTTATTTAATCTGCGCCGCAACCTCAGCCGCGAAATCTTCATTCTTCTTCTCCAGACCTTCTCCGGTCTCAAACCGAACAAATGCTTTGATCTTAATCTTCGCACCGCTGGCCTTCGCCACCTGCTCCACATACTTGGCCACGGTCTGCTTGCCGTCCTCTGCCTTTACGTATACCTGATCCATCAGGCAGATTTCTTTCAGCTCTTTGTTGATCCGGCCCATTACCATGCCGTCGATGATCTTGTCGTTCGCGTCGGGTTTTTCATTTCTCGCCGCAACGGCCAGGATTTCTTTTTCCTTCTCGATATATTCGGCGTCCACTTCGTCTCTGTTGGTGTACAGAGGCTTCAGGGCCGCGGCCTGCATGGCCACGTTCTTCGCCATTTCTTCCACGTCAGCGTTGATCACGTCTGTCTCCACATCGATCAGAACGCCGATCTTGCCGCCGGCATGGATATAGGAAGCGATGAAGCCATTGTCTTCCTTCACCTGCTTAAATCTTCTGATGTTCATATTCTCGCCGATCACAGCGATCTGTGCGGCCAGCGCTTCCTTCACGGTTACGGAAGTGTCCAGCGCCCAGGGCTCTGCCATGAATGCATCGATATCCGCAGCCGTCGTCGCCACGGCCTGCTGTGCCACCTGATCTACGAAGGTTCTGAACTTCTCGTTCTTTGCCACGAAATCAGTCTCAGCGTTTACCTCAACCACAACCGCCTTTTTGCCGCCGTCTACCACACAGGTGGTAACGATACCCTCGGCCGCGATTCTGCCTGCTTTTTTCTGAGCGGTAGCCAGTCCTTTCTCTCTCAGGAAGTCTACTGCCTTTTCCATATCACCGTCTGTAGATGAGAGAGCCTTTTTGCAGTCCATCATGCCGGCGCCCGTCATCTCTCTTAATTCTTTTACCATTGCTGCAGTAACTGCTGCCATAATGTCCTCCTTCTCGGCATGTTTGCCGGAAACTTCTTTCCAAAACTAGGCTTCCGCCACTTCTTCTTCCGCAGCTTCCTCGCCGAAAGCTTCGCCCTGGCTTGCTTCCACTACGGCGTCAGCCATCTTGGATACGATTAATTTAACGGCTCTGATAGCGTCATCATTGCCGGGAATGACATAATCCAGTTCCTCGGGGTCACAGTTGGTATCCGCGATGCCGATCAGCGGAATTCCCAGCGTATGAGCTTCCTGAACGCAGATTCTCTCTTTTTTAGGATCAACAACGAAGATGGCGTCGGGCAGTTTCTTCATATTCTTAATGCCGCCCAGGTTCTTCTCCAGCTTCTCCTGTTCTTTTTTCAGCGCGATTACTTCTTTCTTCGGCAGAACGTCGAAGGTTCCGTCTTCCTGCATTTCCTCAATCTTTTTCAGTCTCGCGATTCTGCTCTGGATGGTCTTGAAGTTGGTCAGCATACCGCCCAGCCATCTCTGATTTACATAATACATGCCGCAGCGCTCCGCCTCTAACTGGATCGCGTCCTGAGCCTGCTTCTTGGTTCCCACGAACAGAATGGTTCCGCCGTTTGCCACGATGTCGGCAACCGTGTTGTAAGCCACGTCGGCCATCACTACGGATTTCTGCAGGTCGATGATGTAGATGCCGTTTCTCTCGGTGTAGATGTAGGGAGCCATCTTAGGGTTCCATCTTCTGGTCTGATGTCCGAAATGTACGCCGGCCTCCAGCAACTGTTTCATTGAAATAACGCTCATTTTCTTCCCTCCATTTTGGTTAGTCTTCCCTGCGGTTTCAGCTTTTTCAAAGACCGCCCGGAGGCGGCACCCTTTCAAAAATAAACGCAGGTGTTTTCTCAACTTCAACAGTATAATTTTTCNGTTCTTCAATAATAATTCTTTCTGAATATAATGATATATGGTATAATCAATATGCTTGACATTTTAACATCCCCTCCGCCCGGCCGGCGGCCATAACGGGCGGATCACATAAACCACAACAAAAAAGGAGTCATTATGACAAACAGCACAATCCAGTCATACTATACCGCAGGCGGCAGCGGCGTTTCCTTCGACTTTCCGGAATATCCGGCGGCAGCGGGACAGAATCTGAATTTTCTCGCGATGGCACTGAAAACCAGCCGGAGCGGACGCTGCGCCGCTTTCCCTGAAACCGGCGTAGCGGAAACCGCCCAGGTCCAGTCCGCCTCTCTGGAGGATATGCTTCGAGCCAAATACCCGGGGCTGATCTACCATGTGTTCGACGCCGACAGCGATTACTGGCGGACGAGAAACGATTACCCCCATTATCTGATTTACCAGCAGAATGCCGACACGGACTATCTGGAAAACTGGATGCCCGACGGTCCGAATCCGGAATACTCGGCTTCGGCCGCCATTCGTGCCCTGAGCCGGATTCCCGCCGGCCAAACGGCGGTTATCATTCATCCGACGGTCCAGAAACAGATGGAGGAGGACCCGGAATACGCCCGGGTGATTATGAACCGGATCGAGGCATGGTTCCGGTTTGATATACTGCGCAACGAGGCGATGATGCCCGGCATCACCGCCAGAAGTTCCCGCTGTGTGGCCATCGGCGAGGATGGCAGTATCGTCAACGCCCAGTCCTTCAGCCATCCGGAAATCACCTTTTCCAAAAGCGACTCCGCGTTTGTAGACTGGTGGCAGGTCCGCATAGAGCGGAACCGCTATTTCAGGGATTTGAGCGAGAAAAAGCGGAAGGAAGAGGAATGGAAGGAATACGGCCATCAGATGTACCGGCAGCATTCCGACTGGATTACGGCCTCTGCCAGGGCAAAAGCAATGCTTGAGGAAATGCTGGAAAGCGACTGGCTGTCCGATGTCCTCGGAGATACGGTCGCGGATGTGCCGACCCAAAATCTGTTTGATCTGACGCGGATGCTGCTCAAGGGGTAAGCCATACGGCCTGAACAGATCTGCCCGTTAACACGGATATCACAAAAAACGCGTCGGACAGAATCACAATACCACGATAATAAGAATGATTATACATACAGGTAAGGCAAAACTAACATGATATGAGTATCAAAAATTAATATAAAGAGGGAGACCTGCAAGATGAAACTAAGTGAATTACCAGTGGGAAAAGAAGCGACCATCACCGCTGTCGGCGGGGAGGGCGCTTTACGGCAGCATTTTCTCGATATGGGCGTGATCCCCAATTCGGACATCATGCTGGTAAAATATGCGCCTCTGGGCGACCCCATGGAATTTCGAATCCACGGCTATGAACTGACGCTGCGCATCGCGGACGCGGAGAAAGTGGAGATCAGGGATGTCCGGGATTATGCCCCGGAATTATACATAGAAAATGACGCTCCGTCCGCTTCTACCCACCACCCCGGTTTGGGCGAAGGCGGAAAATACCATCAGAAATCAGGGGAACATCCTTTGCCGGAGGGCACGGTTCTGACCTTTGCCCTGGCCGGAAACCAGAATTGCGGAAAGACAACTCTGTTTAACCAGCTGACCGGCTCCAATCAGCACGTGGGAAATTTCCCCGGCGTTACCGTGGACCGGAAAGACGGAGCCATCAGAGGACACGGCGATACCCTGATCACGGATCTGCCCGGCATTTATTCCATGTCCCCTTATTCCAGCGAGGAGATGGTAACCCGCAGCTTCCTGCTGGACGAACACCCGAAAGGCATTATCAATATTGTGGATGCTTCTAATATAGAGAGGAATCTCTATCTCACGCTGCAGCTGATGGAGCTGAACATCCCGATGGTGCTGGCGTTGAACATGATGGACGAGGTGCGGGGAAACGGCGGTTCTATCCATATCAATGAAATGGAACGGATGCTGGGTATCCCCGTTGTTCCCATCTCCGCAGTCAACAACGAAGGAATCGACGAGCTGGTCAGCCATGCCCTGCATGTGGCCAAATATCAGGAGAGCCCGGGCCGGGTGGATTTCTGCAGCGGCATCAGAAACGGAGCCGTACACAGATGTCTCCATGCAATTATGCACCTGATCGAAGACCATGCCGCCCAGGCCGGGATCCCCATCCGGTTTGCCGCCAGCAAGCTGGCGGAAGGCGACGCCCAGATTCTTGACAGTCTGCATCTGGACCAGAATGAGCAGGAGGCTTTGGAACACATTATCTGCCAGATGGAAAAGGAAGGCGGGCTGGACCGGTCCGCCGCCATCGCGAATATGCGGTTCTCCTTTATCCAGGATCTGTGCCAGAGAACAGTAGTCAAGCCCAGGGAAAGCAAAGAGCATATCCGCAGCGCCAACATCGACAGAATCCTGACCGGAAAATATACGGCTATCCCCGCTTTCATCGGCATTATGGGGCTGGTTTTCTGGCTCACCTTCAACGTGATCGGCGCATGGCTCCAGGGACTTCTGGAAACGGCGATCACATGGCTTTCCGAGGCGGCGGACGCCGCCATGTCGGCCGCCCATGTAAACAGCGCCCTTCACGCCCTGGTCATCGACGGCGTTTTCAACGGCGTGGGCAGCGTCTTAAGCTTTCTGCCCATTATCGTCACCCTGTTTTTCTTCCTGTCGCTGATGGAGGACAGCGGCTATATTGCCCGGGTGGCCTTCGTCATGGATAAGCTGCTTCGGAAAATCGGCCTGTCCGGCCGCAGCATCGTGCCGATGCTGATCGGCTTCGGCTGCACGGTACCGGGCGTCATGGCCACCAGAACCCTTCCTTCCGAACGGGACAGAAAAATGACGATTTTGCTGACCCCTTTTATGAGCTGTTCCGCCAAGCTGCCCATCTACGGATTTTTCGCGGCGGCATTTTTCCCGGGACACGGAGCGGTCATTATGATCGGCCTCTATCTGCTGGGCATCCTGTTTGGCATCCTGAGCGCATTGGTGATGAAAGGAACCTCGTTCAAAGGCGAAGCCGTTCCTTTCGTTCTGGAACTGCCCAATTACCGGATGCCGGGCGCCAGAAACGTGGGACTGCTGCTCTGGGACAAAGCGAAAGATTTCCTGCAGAGAGCTTTTACCATTATTTTCGTCGCCACCATCGTCATCTGGTTTTTACAGACCTTTGACTTCGGATTAAATATGGTGGAAAATTCCCATGACAGCATCCTGGCCATGGCGGCGGGACTGATCGCCCCGATTCTGAAACCGCTGGGACTGGGAGACTGGCGGATTTCCACCGCCCTGATCAGCGGCTTTATGGCCAAAGAAAGCGTGGTTTCCACCCTGTCCATCCTGTTTGGAACCACCGAAGCCCTGCTGGCCGCCATCTCTCCTTTGTCGGCGGCCTGTCTGCTGGTATTCTGCCTTCTGTATACGCCCTGTGTGGCGGCCATTGCCTCCGTTAAGCAGGAACTGGGCGGAAAATGGGCTTTTGCGGTAGTGCTCGGCCAGTGCGCCATCGCTTACGCGGCGGCCCTTCTTGTACGGGTGATCGGCCTGGTTTTGTTATAGGGAAAATACATGACAGCAAAGGGAAAGAGGGTATGATTTGATGAACAAAGACCTGACAGAAGGCAAAGCGGAAACAGTGCTGTGGGGATTCTGCCTTCCCCTGTTCGGAAGCATTGTCTTTCAGCAGCTTTACAATATCGCCGACTCTCTGGTAGCCGGCAAATTCATCGGCGAACAGGCGCTGGCCGCCGTGGGCAACAGCTATGAGATCACCCTGATCTTTATCGCCTTTGCCTTCGGCTGCAACATCGGCTGTTCAGTGATTGTCTCCCAGCTGTTCGGCGCGAAAGACTTCGTGCGGCTGAAAACCGCCGTGACCACGGCATACCTGTTCAGCGGAGCCCTCTGCGGGGCGCTGATGCTGGCCGGCATTCTCGGATGCGGCCCGCTGCTGCATCTGATCCGCACGCCGGAGGAAGTGTTTGCCGATTCCGGACTGTATCTGGATATCTATGTGTGGGGACTGCCCTTCGTATTTTTCTACAATATCGCAAACGGGATTTTCTCGGCGCTGGGAGATTCCAAAACGCCTTTTTATTTCCTGGCCGCCTCCTCCACCGCGAATATCGCCGTGGACATCCTGTTTGTCAAAGGATTCCATATGGGTGTGGCCGGCGTGGCCTGGGCCACGTTTCTCTGCCAGGGAGTCAGCTGCGTCCTGGCCGTTATTACCCTGTGGGTAAGGCTGAAACAGATCAGGGTAAAAGAAAAACCGGCGCTGTTCGATCCTTTTATTCTGAAGAAAATCGTGGTGATCGCTGTTCCGAGTATCTTACAGCAAAGCTTCATTTCTGTGGGGAATATGCTGATTCAGAGCGTAATCAACGGGTTCGGCGCTTCCGTCATGGCAGGTTATTCCGCCGCCGTAAAGCTGAACAACATGGTCACTACCTCCTTCACCACGATCGGAAACGGCATCTCCAATTTCTCCGCCCAGAATCTGGGTGCCCGGAAATACAACCGGATCGGGGAGGGGTTCCGGGCCGGCTTAAAGATGGTCTGGTGCCTGTGCCTTCCGTTTTGCGCCCTCTACTTTTTCTTCGGAAAATACCTGCTGCTTCTGTTTATGGAGCGGGATTCTGCCACGGCGTTGATGACAGGCATGCAATTCTTACGCATTCTGTCTCCCTTCTATTTCGTGGTCGCGGCCAAGCTGGCGGCGGACGGCATTCTCCGGGGCGTCAGCGCCATGAGCCAGTTTATGGCAGCTACCTTCACCGACCTGATCCTGCGGGTGGCGCTGGCATTTCTTCTTTCCGGCCTGACCCGTTCCGCCACAGGGATCTGGTGCGCATGGCCTGTCGGATGGACCATTGCCATGGCGCTGTCGGTGTTCTTTTATCGGAAGGATATGAAAAGGCTGGCGGTTCATTTATGATAAGGCTCCCCATTGATAATCCGATAGCACCGGTAAAGCTGTTCCAGCGCGATCATCCGCATCAGCTGGTGAGGAAAGGTCATTGCCGAAAAGCTTAAATGAAAATCCGCCCTCTTAATCACCTCGTCAGACAGCCCCAGAGAACCGCCGACTACCAGCATGATATGGCTGACGCCCTCCACGCCCAGCCGCGCAAGCTTCCGGGCAAACTCCGGCGAGCTCAGCTGCTTTCCCTGAATTTCCAGCGTGATCACGTATGCATCCGGTTTGATCAGGTTCAAAAGCCGCTTTCCTTCCTTTTCCCTGATCTGCCGTTCCAGGTTTTCCGAAGCCCCGTCCGGCGTTTTCTCATCGGCTACTTCCAGAATCTCCAGTTTGCAGTACCGGCTCAGCCGTTTCACATATTCTCTGATTCCGGCTTCCAGATAGCTTTCTTTGATTTTTCCCACTGTCAGAAGTGTAATCTTCATTCTTGTCTCCATATATAATATAATATAATTTCTAAAATTTTGAAATAACTATAAAAATTTTATAAAAGATGCACATAACTCCTTTCTTATGATTGAAAAAGATTATCATTTATACTATAATAGTTCCATTATTTTGGTTTCATTCAGAAAGGAAGGGTTCCATGCCAGTATCCGCGAAATGCAAAGTAGAATATGCACGAGGAATGGACAGCTGTGAGATTTTTGATCTGCCTCCGGCTGACGGGCCCCGTACGGCGGCTCCTGCCATGGTTAACCTGATCGCGGCCGAGGCGCCGCTGGCAGAGCGGATTCTGGAATTTTTAAGCTATTCCGGAATGGATGTGCATATGGACTTTGACCAGGAAGCCGATCTGTTCTCCCTTACTGTCCCTGAAAACCAGTATGAAAAAGGCGTAAAGCTGATGCGGGTGCTGCTGGCCAGTGAAGTGATGCATTCCATGGAGGATGAACGGCGAGACAGGCCCCTTGACACGGAACCTGTCAGGGTTCATGTAAGGGCTTCCGACAAATATACCGATACCAGCTCCTCTGCGCTTTCTTTCCTGCTGGTCGGCTCGTTTCTGATGATGATCCTGCTGCTGACCGCCTTTGACATTATCCGTATCTCCTTTCTGGGCCAGGCCAGAACGCTGGCGGACATCGTATTGACCGCAGTCAGCATCGCTTTTCTGTGCGTCGGCTTTCTTTCCTGGCGGAAAGCACTGGAACTTGAGTCAAAAATTCAGGAGGAGGACCAGTTTAACGAATCCGTATACCAGTGGTTCCTCTCCACCTACACCGGCGACCAGATCGATCAGACCGCCGACGCCGAGATGGATCAGGATGTGGCCATGAACCCGGAGAAACAGTACACGATCATCTCCGATGAAATCCGCTGCCTGAAACGGATGGACGTAATCCGGGAATACCTGAAACGGGAATACCAGCAGCTGGATAATGGGTATGTGGAATATCTCTGTGAGGAACTTTATCAGAAGGTCTTCGAATAACCGTACACAAACATCATTCCAGAACACTTGCTGTCTTTTATAAAATCATTGACAATAGTATCTGAAAACCATCATCAAAACATACTCTATAAAAAAGGCATACCCGGTCTATTCTCCCAGGTATGCCTTTTTTACGGAATCATCATTCATCAGTTCTTTGGCGTCGCCCTCCAGAACAATATTCCCCGTTTCCAGAACATAGGCCCGGTTGGCGATGGAAAGGGCTTTCTTCGCGTTCTGCTCCACCAGAAGCACGGTGGTACCGGACGCGTTGATTTCTTTTATGATATCAAAAATCTCGTTTACATAGATCGGCGACAATCCCATGGAAGGTTCGTCCATCAGAATAATCTTCGGATGGGACATCAGCGCCCGCCCCATAGCCAGCATCTGCTGCTCGCCGCCGGACAGGGTGCCTGCCATCTGCCCTTTTCTCTCTTTCAGACGGGGGAAACGGGTGTAAACCATTTCCAGAGAGTCCTGGATTTCCTTTTTATCCTTCCGGGTGTAAGCCCCCATCAGCAGATTGTCATATACGCTCAGTTCCGCGAAGACGCGGCGGCCCTCCGGCACATGAGCCATGCCCATGCCCACAATCTTATAGCCGGGCGTCTTTGTGATATTTTTTCCGTCAAACTGCATGCTGCCCGCTTTTGCGGAGATCAGCCCGGTGACTGTGTGCAGGATCGTGGTCTTTCCGGCGCCGTTCGCGCCGATCAGGGCGATAACCTCCCCCTCGTTTACCTCAAATGAGATCCCTTTTATGGCTTTGATCACGCCATAGTACACTTCCAGATCCTTTACCTCAAGCATTGCCATTTTCTCACCCCCTATTCTCCCAGATACGCCTTGATTACCTCGGGATTGTTCAGAACCTCGCTGGTTTTTCCCTCTGCCAGTACCTGGCCGAAGTTTAACACGGTCAGTTCCTCGCAAATCCCTGATACCAGCTTCATATCATGCTCGATCAGTAAGATCGTCATATGGAAGTTGTCCCGCACAAAACGAATGGTATCCATCAGCTCGCCGGTCTCGTTGGGATTCATGCCCGCCGCCGGCTCATCCAGAAGGAGAAGCTTGGGGTCGGTAGCCAGCGCTCTGGCGATCTCCAGCTTCCGCTGTTTTCCGTAGGGCAGGTTGGAGGCCAGATAGTCATGCTCATTTTCCAGGCCGAACACCTTTAACAGCTCCATGGCCTTCTCCCGGATCTCCTTTTCCACCTTGTAATAGGAAGGAAGCCGAAAAATGGCGGACAGCGTGGAATAGCTGTGATGGTTATGCAGTCCCACCTTTACATTATCGATTACGGACATATCCTTAAACAGCCGGATATTCTGAAAGGTTCTGGCAATTCCGGCTTTGTTGATATCAATGGTATTTTTCCCGACCATACTTTCGCCGTCCAGGACGATCGTTCCCTTATCCGGTTTGTATACGCCTGTCAGCAGATTAAAAATCGTGGTCTTTCCGGCGCCGTTGGGGCCGATCAGGCCGTAAAGCTGTTCCTTCTCCACGCTGATATTGAAATTATCTACCGCCCGCAGTCCTCCGAAGGAGATTCCCAGGCTTTCCACTTCTAACAATGCCATGTCTATGCCTCCTCCTTTGCACTTTTCTTACTGTTAAACAGGCGCTTCAGACCATAACGCTCTCTGAACTCCCTGCATTTGGGGCTCCAGCTGAAAATCATAACCACGATCAGCACCACCGCATAGATCAGCATTCTGTAATCGTTGAGAGAACGCAGCAGCTCGGGAAGCAAAGTCAGCACCACCGCCGCTATGATGGAGCCGCGGATATTTCCGATGCCGCCCAGCACCACGAATACAAGAATCATGATGGACATGTTATAGCCAAAGTTTTTGGGCTGCGCCGCCAGCGTGGACAGGTTATGGGCGTACAGTACGCCGGCCACGCCTGCTAAAGATGCCGATACGGTAAAGGCCAGCAGCTTATATTTCGTCACGTTGATTCCCACGGACTCGGCGGCAATCCGGTTGTCACGGATGGACATGATCGCCCTGCCCGTACGGGAGTGAATCAGATTGAGCACAATAAAAAGTGTAACCAGAATCAACAGGACGCCGATGAAAAAGGTGGAATCATTGGGCGTTCCAGTAATGCCCTGAGGCCCTTTGATAATCACTTCCCCCTCAGGCTCCAGGCCCAGCTCAAAGGCATCCTTCAGCGAGATATGAAATCCCCTGCTGTCTCTGCCCAGGAAAATGATATTGATCACATTTTTAATAATCTCGCCGAAAGCCAGCGTTACGATCGCCAGATAATCGCCCTTTAACCGGAGCACCGGAATCCCTACCAGAATCCCTGCCAGCGCGGCAAAGGCCGCCCCGGTCAGCAGCGCCAGGAAAAACCGCAGACCCGCCACGGGAATCACGTTCATCGTACACTTGGAAAAAATAGCGCCCGCAAAGGCTCCGACACACATAAACCCGGCATGGCCCAGGCTCAGCTCGCCCAGAATACCCACGGTCAGGTTCAGAGACACCGCAAGAATCACGTAGATACACAAAGGCACCAGCAGACCTTTAATCAGACTGGAAACCATACCGGCCCGCATCAAAATCTCCACCACGATATATACCGCGATCACAAGCCCGTATGTAATGAGATTATTTTTCGTCTGTTTACTCATCGCTTTTGTCTTCATCCGGCTCACCTACACTTTCTCCTGAATCTGTTTGCCTAAAATTCCGGTGGGCTTCACCAGCAGCACCACAATCAGAACCGCGAACACGATGGCGTCCGCCAGCTGCGAAGAAATATAGGCTTTGCCCAGAATCTCTATGATACCCAGCAAAATTCCGCCGATAAACGCGCCCGGAATGGAGCCGATTCCGCCGAACACCGCCGCCACAAAAGCCTTGATGCCGGGCATAGCGCCCGTGTAAGGCGTCAGGGACGGATAAGAGGAACACAAAAGCACGCCGGCGACAGCCGCCAGAGCGGAACCGATGGCAAAGGTCAGCGCAATGGTTCCGTCCACGTTCACGCCCATCAGCTGAGCTGCGCCGCCGTCCTCAGAAACGGCCAGCATGGCGCGTCCCGGCTTGGAATGGCGGATAAACAGCGTCAGCACAATCATAATGACGATACAGGCCAGAATCGTAACGATGGTCTCGCCGGAGATGATTAACGCGCCGTCTGCCAGAGAAAGCGGAGGGATGGTGACTACTGAAGTAAATGATTTTGTATTTGCGCCGTAAATCAGCAGCGCCACATTCTGCAAAAAATAGCTGACGCCGATAGCCGTGATCAAAACAACCAGCTTGGAGGCCTGGCGCAAGGGCCTGTAGGCAATCCGCTCGATCACTACGCCCAGCACCGTACAGACCGCCACGGAAATCAAAATGCCCAGCGCAGGCGGAAGTCCCATCGTACTCACGGTGGAGAAAACCACAAAGCTGCCGATCATAATGACGTCGCCGTGAGCGAAATTCAGCATTTTCGCAATGCCATATACCATCGTATAGCCAAGGGCAATCAGCGCGTATACGCTGCCGAGGCTGATACCATTCACAAGGTAGGAGATGAATCCCATCATACACAACACCCCTCTTTATCTTTTCGAGTTACACGCAATTTCATATTCGTACCATTATAGCATAGAAAAATGCCCAGCACAAGCAAAAAGAAAAGCCCGGATTAATTCCGACATTAATATAGGAAAAGAGGCCCGGATTAATCGGACCCCTTTGCCTGCTATATCGTTCTTATCTTACTGAAGCTCAACGGTCACACCATCTTTGATCTGTACGATCATAGGAGCCTTGTTGGGCTCGCCGGTTGCTTCCCAGCTGATTTCCTTGCCGGTGATGCCGTCATAGCTGATCTCGGTCATAGCCGTTTTCAGAGCATCGCAGATCGCAGAAGCATCCATATCAGGGGTTACGCCTGCTTTTTCAATCGCAGCCTTTACCACGTACATACAGTCATAAGCGTCTGCCGCGAACTGGTTAGGCGTCTCGCCAAACTGGGTCTCATACTTGGTTACAAAGCTCTTTACCATCTCGTCCTCGGAGGTGGCGACGAAGGGAGCCATGTACATCAGCTCATTGGCCAGCTCCACTTTGAAGTTCTCCACGCTCAGGATACCGTCCATACCGTCTACGCCGAAAAATACCGGCTTATAGCTCTGCTTGTCGCATTCCTGCAGTACCAGGGAAGCCTCGGTATAGTAGAAAGGCATGTACAGCAGATCTGCCTGGGCATCCTTGGCCTTCTGTACCTGTACGGAGAAATCGGTCTTGCTGTCAGCGGTGAAAGCCTCGGCGGACACGATCTCAAAACTCTGGTTCTCAGCCTCGGCACGGAATGCCTCGTAGATACCTACGGAGTAGGGATCGGAGCTGTCGTAGATTACGGCAACCTTGGTGGCCAAGCTGTTCTCGCCGATGTATTTTGCGGATTCCAGACCCTGGTTCGGATCGGAGAAGCACATACGGAACGCATTGTCATATTTTACACAGTCCACAGCGGTTCCTGAAGGAGTCAGCTGGAACATGTTGTCAGCCTGGGTTTTCTCAGCAACCGCGATACAGGGGTTGGAAGTTACGCTTCCCACCAGTACCTGCATCCCCCAGTCTTTCAGGGTGTTGTACGCATTTACGGACTTCTCGGGATCATGCTCGTCATCCTGGAAGTTCAGCTCAACCTGGCAACCGTTGATGCCGCCTGCGGCATTGATCTCGTCAGCCGCGATCTGCGCGCCTCTCTGTACGGCGATACCGTAAGCGGAAGCCCCGCCGGTGGTTGGCCCGATTCCGCCGATCTTAAATACGCCCTCGCCGGTAAACGCAACGGTCTCGCCGGCAGCTGCGGCAGTCGTCTCGCCGTCTGCTGCTTCGCTGTTGTTTTCTGCGGCTGCGGCAGTCGTCGTATTATCAGCGGCTGCGGTTGTGGTCTTGCCATCATCCTTAGATCCGCATGCAGTCATGGAAACAACCAAAGCCATAGCCATGCACAGACTTAAGATTTTTTTCATTTCTTTTTCCTCCTCGTTTTTTCTATGTATAAAAATGCAAAGCGACATAACAAATATGAAGCATTTGCATTTTTGTACGCAAGAGTATACTTATCCGCCAAACGATCTGCTGTTTTCTCAAAAACAACTTGCGTATGCTTGCAAATCGTTTTGCTGACGGGTATATAAAACAGCTATATTATATACAGCCCATTATTCATTGTCAACTCTTTTCACCCGGAATTACCTATAATAATTAGGAATAAAAGGTATAATTCTCAGGAAAGGAGCATCCTGTCATTGGCAAATTCCTCGCCGCTGGCTTCCTCGAACTTGGCCAGCAGATCGGATACCTGAAGCCCCCTCTTCTCCTCGCCCTTCACATCATAGATAATATGACCGTCGTGCATCATAATCAGACGGTTGCCGATCTGAATGGCATCCTTCATATTATGCGTCACCATAATCGCGGTCAGCTTCTGTTCTTCCACGATCTCCTTCGTCAGATCCAGCACCTTTTTTGCCGTCCTGGGGTCCAGAGCGGCCGTATGTTCGTCCAGCAGCAAAAGCCTGGGCTTCTGCAGGGTAGCCATCAAAAGGGTCAGCGCCTGACGCTGTCCGCCGGACAGCAGGCCCACTTTGGCGTTCATACGCTCCTCCAGCCCCAGGCCCAGCCGTTTCAGCTCCTCATGATACTGCTCTCTCTCCTGCCTCGTAATTCCCCAGCGCAGCCCCCGGGACTTTCCCCGGCGGAAAGCAAGGCTTAAATTCTCTTCTATTTCCATGCCGGCCGCCGTACCCATCATGGGATCCTGGAACACCCGTCCCATAAAATGCGCCCGTCTGTACTCCGGCATCAGGGACACATCCGTCCCGTCGATGATAATCTTTCCGGCGTCGATGGGGTATACCCCCGCCACCATATTCAGCATCGTAGATTTACCGGCGCCGTTGCCGCCGATGACGGTTACGAAATCCTCTTCTTCCAGTTTCAGATTCAGGTCAGTCAGCGCTTTTTTTTCATTTACGGTACCCTTGTTAAAGGTTTTATACACATGGTTAATTTCCAGCATGACCGTCCTCCTTCCCCTGGGAAGCTTTGTAACTCTGTACCTGCCTCTGCTTGTCGATGGCTACCGGAATCGCCAGAGCGACAGCGACCAGAACCGCGGTCAGAAGCTTTAAATCGTCCGTATTCAGACCCATCTGCAATACCAGCGCCACGATAATCCTGTAGATAACGGAACCCAGAATCACAGAAAACAGCTTGGTTCCGAATGCCATCCGCTTTTTGCCGCTGAACAGCACCTCGCCGATAATAATGGAAGCCAGTCCGATCACGATGGCGCCGGTTCCCATCTTGATATCCGCGTATCCCTGACTCTGGGTGACCAGAGCGCCGGAAAGGGCGATCAGGGCGTTGCCCAGCATCAGTCCAAGCACCTTGGTAAAGTTGGTATTCGCCCCCAGGGAACGGACCATGTTTTCATTGCTTCCGGTAGCACGGATGGCAGCGCCGATCTCGGTACCGAAGAAGCAGTAAAGCAGCACAATCAATACAACACAGAATACCACGCCCGTGATCAGGGATACCCAGGCAGCCGGCAGCCCGGTCAGGGCCGCCAGCTGCTTGAACATGGTATCCAGTTTTAATAAAGGAGTATTGGACCTTCCCATAATCCGCAGATTCACGGAATAGAGACCGATCTGTGTGAGAATTCCGGCCAGGATAGCAGGGATGTCACATTTCGTATGTAAAAAGCCTGTCACCGCTCCGGCTGCCGCGCCGGCCGCGATTGCCACGATCAGAGAAAGCCATGGATTCACACCTATCGTAATCATCGTCGCGCAGATGGAACCGCCCAGGGCGAAGCTTCCGTCTACCGTCAAATCCGCGATATCCAGCACCCTGTACGTCATATATACGCCGAGCGCCATGATTCCCCAGAGCACTCCCTGGCTTACCGCGCCCTGAATCGCCAACAATATTCCCATAATATCCTCCAAAAATTCGTTGTTTATTCAATTACTTTCGCGTCCTTTAAAAGATCCTCAGGGAGCTCGATTCCCAGATCCTTTGCCGCCGTCGTATTAACGGAAAGGGCACAGTCTTCCGCCGCCAGATAGCCGATCGGAATGGTCGCGATATCCGCGCCGTTCAGCAGAATATCCGCCGCCTGCTCGCCGGCCATACGGCCGATCTCAAAATAATCGATACCATAGGTAGCCAGGCCGCCGTTCTCAACCATGCCTTCCTCGCCCACGATACAGGGCAGGCCATTGGCATTGGCGATCTGGGTTACGGTTGCCATACCCTCGGCTAACAGGTTATCGGTGGGAATGTACACCGCGTCATATTTTCCGATAATCGATTCCACTACCTGCTGAATCTGGTTGGAATCGGATACGGTCACCTCGTCATATTCCAGTTTTGCGGCCTCGCACTCAGCCTTTGCCATATTTGCCTGGAAAATGGAATTGTCCTCGGAAGAACAGTACATAATGGCGACCTTCTTCGCGTCGGGCAGAATCTGCTGCAGCAGCTGGATCTGCTCCTTTACGGGGGTCAGGTCGGAAGTACCGGATACGTTTCCGCCGGGAGCATCATTGCTCTCCACCAGACCTGCGTCCGCAGGGTCCGTCACGGCGGTTACCAGGATCGGGATCGTCGTGGTCTTTCCCGCTACGGCCTGTGCCGCGGGCGTTGCGATGGCCAGAATCAGGTCACAGCCGTCGTTTACCAGCTTCTCGGCGATGGTATCACAGTTCGCGATCTCGTTCTGGGCATTCTGGTAATCGATCTCGATATTCACGCCTTCTTCCAGACCGGAAGCCTTCAGGCCTTCCACAAAACCTTCATAGGAAGCGTCCAGAGCAGGATGCTCGGTCAGCTGAATAATACCGATCTTAAAGGTCTTTCCGTCTGTGTCCGCTGCCGCCACAGTGGTGCCGGCCTCGGTCTCGGCGGGCGCCTGTGTGTCATTCTCCGCCTGGGTTGCCGTCGTTACGGCCTCTGTCCCGGCAGGAGCCGTGGTCGCAGACTTCTGATCGGAATTGCCGCCGCAGGCTGCCAGGGATAACACCATGGCAAATGCCAGCGCGCATGATACGAGTTTACTGATTTTTTTCATAGGTTCATATCCTCCTCTTCCATGGAAATACATGGAAATATTTTATCTGATAAAAGCGTAACGCTTTACATCACTGAACTATTCTAGTACCAAACGGTTCGGAAGTCAAGAGAAGATATAAAAACAATGGGAAAATCATGAAAAAAATGTCGAAATTTTTCAATCAGGCACAAATTTCCGCAAAATATAACTCCTGATCCGTCGATTCGCATCGCCAGTGATCAGCATATAAGCCCGATCACCCGCTCCGCCACAAACACCGCCCCGCAGGCGCAGACCGCCACCGTGACCAGGCTTTTTTCCCTGTAGGCCATAAACAGGGCCGCCCCCATCCCGACCGCCGCCGACAGCATACAGGATGTGGAAAAAAGGATCGCCGGAAAGGTCATGGCCGCCAGACAGGCATAGGGGACATAGTACAGGAAAGAAAGAAAAAAGGGATTTGTGATTTCCTTTTTCATCAGAGCCAGCGGCAGCATCCGGATCAGATAGGTGACGCCCGCCATCACAAGGATGTAGAGATAAATATTATGATTCATGACAAACCTCCAAATCTGGGTTATGTACTCTCAGCGTCTCGCGGCGCCTGATCCTGCAGCGGAACCTGATCTTCTTCCTTAACCGGACATAAAAACGCCGCCGCCCCGGCCGCCGCCACCGTGACGATAATAATCATAAACCCGGTCGACACTTTTTTCAGCAGAGGAACCACCTGGAACAGGGTGCTCATGGCCATACTGCCAAGGACCACCCACAGCACCGCCCGGCTTTTTTTCGCCGGCGGAATAATCACCGCCAGAAACATGCCATACAGAGCAATCCCCAGAGCGCTGGTAATCAGTCCCGGCAGAAGACTGCCGGAAACGGCCCCAAGCAGGGTGCCGACGGTCCATCCGGGAATGGCCATGCTCATGGCCCCATAAGAGTACCAGGGGCTGACCTTCCCGTTCTGAGAAGCGGTTACGCCGAAAATCTCGTCGGTAATGCCAAACGCCACAATATAGCGGTGAAACCGGGAAACGTCCCGTTCCAGTTTCTGTGAGATAGAGAAAGACATCAGGCAATACCGCAGATTAATGGTCAGCTGGGTCAGCGCCATCTCCATATAAGAACTTCCCGCGATAATCAGATTCAGTCCCGCCACCTGGCCCGCCGATGTCAGATTCAGCAGGGACAAAAGGGTGGCCTGTCCTGCGCTCAGTCCCCCGGCCGCCGCCAGCATGCCAAAAGAAAAGGACACCGCAAAGTATCCCAGTCCGATGGGAATCCCGTCACGGATTCCTTTTATAAAACTTTCCCGGTTCATTTTCTCCCCTCTCCTCTCGCCCGGACGGACCCGCCTTGCGGCCCAGGCCATCCTTTCGCCCATGCGGACCCGCCTTACATTTACATGGGCGTCTGCCCGGATACTTCGTAATAAAACATATACTGCTGCATCACCCCGGCGCAGCCTCTGTACCGCCTCATCGGAAATCCTTTCGGGTAATGCCGCTCCAGGATTTTTTTAACCCAGGTATCCACAGGAAACGCGTCGATCTGATGAAGGCCAAACAGCTGAATACAATTCGCCACTTTATCCCCGATCCCATATATATCTGTCAGTTCCCTGTGTACCTTTTCCTGCCCTTTCAGCCCGCGCAGGCGATCCAGATCCACAGTCCCCTCCGCCACGGCAGCGCCTAAAGCCGCGATATATTTATCCCTGTAGCCCAGTCCCATATCCTTTAAAGCTTCAACATCTGACAGAGCTTCCGGTCCCGGCATGGCATAATAGGTTTTTCCTTCGTCAGTTTCCCGTCTTTCCCCGAAATTCTCACAGAGCCGTTCCACGCACCGGCGAATCCGCTTCATATTATTATTCTGGCTGATCAGGAACGTAACCATCACTTCCCACAGATCCTGATTCAGAATCCGGATGCCGCCGCCAAAATCAGCGGCCTGCCGCAGATAACGGTCCCGTTTGCCGATTCTGGAGATAAACTGACCGTAATCCGTCTCCAGATCAAAATAATGGGACCAGAACGTTTCAAATTCCTGTTCCCCGCAGAAAAAACGGAACCTGTCCCCTTCCTGCTCCACCTCCACATACCGGTCCGCCGCCGTCACGGCATACCGGACGGGTTCCGAAGACAGGCCATCGTCAGTTCCGGACAAACGGCCGCCGTCATGCGCTTCTATAAAACTGTTGTCTGCCGGTACGTTCTGAGATAATTCTGTCATGCGGAAACACTGACCGGATTCGGCGATCTGCCTCAAATCAAAATGGAATATCTGTTTCTCAACCATCCAAGCACTCCGAATATCGTATTTTTATTCACCTGATCCATTCCCTGAACTTATCGGTGATTTTACTCCCTTTTATATACGGTCCGCACCGGATACCCGTCCACCCGAATCTGATACCAGGGCTCCATCCCTTCGCTCCCCTCCGGCAGTCCGCCCAGAGCGCCGGCATGATACCCGTGGACATAGTATTCCGCTTCCTCCATCGTTCCCACCCGGTCGATCCGGCTTCGGTCCTCTTCCGAAAGCAGCGGCAGACTGAAATCCGTCAGCAGAAAAATTTTAATCCTTTCCCGGTTATCATGGGCACAGATGTAATTTAACGCATCCTTTTCCGACACGCCCCAGTAATCCTTATCAAACCTGGGCAGCGCCCATTCCCGGGCCAGCTCGTTGAAATAGACATAATCATAGGGATGGTTTCTGCCAATCCAGAGGACTGTGCTGAAAAACCCGGCGGCTGTCACGGCCCACAGGCAGCATAAACCGGCTTTTTTGACCTTCCCTTCTTTTTTTCCCAGCCATTCCCTGCAGGCCTCCACGAAAAACAACGCAAACAGACAACACAGCGGATAGAGAAAATAAAAATGCCTCCACCCGTTATAAAGGGTCGGCTTCTTCCGGATCACATAAATCACCGGAAGCAGAAACAGCAGCCAGAACAGCAGCCGGTTCCGCCAGCAATCGTTATCAGCGCCCTGTCCCTTTGCCGGTTTCCCGCGGAATACGCCTGCCGCCAGCCTCGCAGTCTCCAGGCCAAACCCACACACCGCCATCACCAGCGTCACAGCCGGTATGGTAATTCCCATCCAGACCGGCAGGTAATGCCAGGGAATTTCCTCCCTGGTAATATACCGCCCCATATAATAATTATAGTCATTCCAGATGGAATAATCGGAAAAATGCCCGATAATTTCCCGCATTCGGCCCAGGGGATGGTCCCAGGTAACCGGCGTAAACAAAATGTAAAAAGCCAGACACAATATGCCGGCCGCCAGACAGTATACCAGCTGACGCGCCCAAACCGACAGCCCCGCTCCATGATCAGACTGCGCTTCCCGTAATCCGGCGTCGTTTCCCCAGTCTCCGGCTGCGCACGCCTGCTTTTCCGTAACCCGTTTCACAAAAGCGATCGCCAGACATAAGACCGGCAGATACGCCCCGATCATACGGACATTGGCACACAGCGCCGAGAAAAACGCCAGTCCTGCCATATTCCTCACCGTAGAGCACCTGATCAACCGAACCCCAAAATACAGGCCAATGATAAACAGGGAAAGAAAAATCAAATCCTTCAGATTATAAAACGCATCCGCCAGAATCCTGGGGGAAAGCACCAGAAACAGCACCCCCACAAGGGAAAGCACGGTTCCGAATCCCAGCTCCCGGCACAGCAGGTAAAAAAAGACGCAGCCGGCGAAAAACAGGAGGAAATTATAAAAATGGCGCAGCGCGTAAACCTGGGACAGCGGCATCGTAAACCCGGTCAGATGCTCC
The DNA here is from genome assembly GCA_910579325.1 of uncultured Lachnospiraceae bacterium. Taxonomy (GTDB): domain Bacteria; phylum Bacillota; class Clostridia; order Lachnospirales; family Lachnospiraceae; genus Paralachnospira_A. The sequence continues at coordinate 34,133 of CAJTTU010000027.1, forward strand.
GCCGCCACACAGGGCAGCATAACAGTCACGCCGTAATACCGGTCCTGGTATTCACCAAGGGGCTGCAGCTGGGAAAAATCCACCGTGTCGGTCACCACGTCCCGAAGGGAAGGATTGAGGTGAAGCCAGGTAATCAGGCTGCTCCTGCGCTCCACCGGCTCATCCACGCCGATTCCGTAGTCGCGGAACACAAAACAGCCGTACAGGAAAAACAGCAAAAAAAACAGAATCACAATACTTTTTCTGTTCCGGTCTGCTTTCCACTTTCCCATTGCCGCCGCTCCCATACATAAACCTCTTTCTGATTAATCGTTCCGCAGCTCCCCTGCCATCGCTGCAAGCACTCAGGCTGTTCTTTATTCCGGCCGCTAAAGCGTCTGTTCAAGAATAATATCCACCATTTCTCCCACATCCTTCATGGACACCACCTGGCCCATCTCGAATTTAAAGTCAAATTCCTGTTCCACGGCCAGCACCAGATTAATGTGCTCCAGAGAATCCCATCCCTCGATATCTGCAGAGGTGGTGCTGTCGCACACCTCGATGCCGTCATCGTCAAACACATCCCGGAATATCTCATTCAGTCTTTCCAATACTTCTTCTCTCGTCATCACGCTTCCACCTCTATGTACTGATTTTTATTTTGATACCCTTCCAGCCCGGACAGCCGCCACAACGTATTTCCTCCGGCATCCTCCCGGACTTTTTCAAATCCCATCTCCTGATAAAAATTCCTTACCATATTGTTTTTGGCGGTGGGATAATAATAGCCAAAAATATGTCTGATATTTTTCTCCCTGCACTGTCTTACCAGTTCGTCCATCATCGCCTGCTCCATGCCCCGTTTCAGCACCCGGCAGCTCATCAGCCATAAACGGATATGCAGCGCATCCTCCTGTTGCTGGCCGATAACCACGGACACCACGCCATTGTCGCCGAACTGATCCGCAAGCCGTCCGTACAGATCGATAAACGCTTCGTCCTCCGCCATACGGACAATCTCCGTCCGGGTACACCGCATCGTAGTCAGATTAAACTGATTGCTCTTATTGGTCAGCTGGGTGATCCGGTCATAGAGCACCGGCTCAAAACCCCTGATTACCGCCTTCATCTCCAGCGATTTCAGATACTCTCCATAGTCGGCAAAGCCGGCCTCCAGGCTGGCTCGTTTTACATTGTCCCGATACATTTCGTTCCGCTTCCGGTCATCTGAGGAAAATGCCGTCACCTCGAAAAATCCCGACCGGTCGATGGTCTCAATATAACGCTCTACCCGTTCCATCTCCGGTACGGCGACGCCCGGAACCTGGGTTCTTACGATCGCCCGCTCCGCGGGATTGTCATCCACAAACACAATACTCTCCGGCAAAATATTCAGCGTCCGGGCAATCTCCCGGATATTCCGGTCCTTATTCTCCCAGTTGGCCTGAATCACGATAAAATCCTCCGGCTTTAACAGACAGTCAGGATGATTCAGTCCGGCCAGGGCGTTCTCCATATCATTTTTCGAATTGACATTCAAAAGAATGCCCAGCCTCTTCAATTCCTTTAAATAAGACTGAAACTCGCCGTACACCTGCCCCATGGAGGTTTCCGGTCCCATCTCGAGCCCTTCCGGGCCATCGTCTCCCACGACGCCGCCCCATAGCGTATGATCCAGGTCAAGAGCCAGCGCTTTTCTGTTTTTCCCAAACATGGACTTGATGATATTCGACAGATTAAAAGCCAGGGCCGGAATCGCCGGAACGCAGAGCGCATATTTATACATATGCCAGTAAAACGGATCCGACCACCGCTCAAGCCCATAACTTGCCGACAGATACAGAATATCCTGAATATAAAAGTGATCATGACTCCTGGCATAATCGTAAAACATCTGGTTCAGGCTCGTAATAAAATATACCCGGCCTCCCGGATCGCTGGCCTCCTTATTGCCCATCAGCCGGAAAAAGGGCAGCTCAAAATTATTCTGAATCACCGGACAGCCGAACTTTTCCTCAATGGACTGCCACATCTGATGATAGTAATCGGGAAACCGCCGGATATTCCGGCTGCTGGTATGGACGTAGATCAAATCCGGCCGGAATTCTAAAAGCTTCTGTTCCGGAAACATGGCGTCCTGCCAGAATCGTCCGTACTCCGACTCATAAAACCGGGGCCGAATCCCCTGGTTCAGCAAAAAAAGCTCCAGCATGGCAATCACGTCATGGGTGGTGGAGCCGCCAAACACCGCGATTTTCTTCTCCATAAACGGCCCCGTCTCCGCAAGCAGCGCCTTTTTGATCGAACGCTTCTTTTTCAGAAGATACTCGCTGTCAAAGGGATATTCCAGCTCTCTCATCGATTGTAATTCCTTCCTCCGAAAATAGCGGTCCCCACCCGGACCATCGTGGCCCCTTCCTCTATGGCCACCTCAAAATCTCCGGTCATGCCCATGGACAGCTCCCTCATCTCCACCCCTGGCAGCTCCATCAGACGGATTTCATCCCGCAGCCGGGCCATCTCCCGAAAATAAGGGCGGCTTTCCTCCGGCTCGGCCGCAACAGGCGCAATGGCCATCAGCCCTTTGATATGTACCCGGGAAAGGGGGGCCACAGCCCTGACCAGCCCGATAGCTTCCTCCTTTGCCACACCGGATTTACTCTCCTCGTCGCCGATGTTTACTTCCATTAATATATCCACATGGCAATCCTTCTTCTCCGCTTCCTTCTGAATCTCCTCCGCCAGACGCAGAGAATCCACGGAATGGATCAGGCGGGCTTTATCCGCCACATATTTCACTTTATTCCGCTGCAGATGACCGATCAGATGCCAGTTTAACAACTCTGCTCCGGGCCGGTCCGCCGGCTGACCGGAAAATTCTTTGATCTCTTCCGCTTTTTCGCACAGCTCCTGCACCTTATTCTCGCCGAAATCCCGGATCCCTGCTTCCATAGCCTCCCGGACCATCGAGGCGGGCTTCGTCTTGCTGACTGCGATCAGCAGCACCTCTTCTCTGGCCCGGCCGCTCCGGTCACAGGCTGCCTGAATCCGCTTTTCAATCTGCTCCAGATTTTCCCTGATATATGTCTCGCTCAATGAAATCTCCTCTTTCCTAAATTTATAGTTCGCGGTTTCTCTCTCAGTCTCCAAAAGACCTGCCGCTGTTTTTCAGATATCATTTGACGCTATCTCCATATTAATTTTCCTACAATACATCATTATAGCTCGAATGCAGGATTTAATCAAACGGTTTTTCATATCCCAGGAAAGCGCTCTGAATTTCTCTTCAGACAATAAAAAACGAGGTTCTCAACCTCGTTTTTTACTGCAGGAGATGGGACTTGAACCCACACGTGCTTCGCACACATGATCCTTAGTCATGCCTGTCTGCCAGTTCCAGCACTCCTGCGTCTCAGCGGTATCACTCTTCGTTTTGCGCCTTTGCAAATCCCGCCGCAACTGCATCAGCGAAAAACATTATATCATCTTATCCCGGAAAAATCAAGCAATTTTTCAACAATTTTTCTCATGAATTTTTTCAGATTTTCCCGCAAACAGCTTCCGGTCTCACTGTCCCAGCTCACACATCTCAAATCCGCTGAAATACTCCTCCCCAATGGCCGCGATCACCCGGGAATGCTCCATATAATCGAATGCTTTCTGATTAAGCGCTTTCACCTGATCTTCCAGATTCTTTCCGATCTCCCCGTTCCAGTCAAATTCCAGCGTATCGCCGGCCAGCTGAACAGCTTCGCCTTCCCCGCTCAGATAAAATACGGAAAAAGAATACCGGGAAGCCCCCTCATACAGCACCGGGTCGTACTCCACCAGGTAGTCCTTCCCGTTCTCCTCATACAGATACAGCCATCCCCAGCCGGCATGGCTCTGATCCATCTGCCTCTCATATACCCTGCGGACCTCTCCCGACCGGTCTCTGACAAACACCGTCACCTTAGTTTCTAAGGTATAATCGGACGCGTCTCCCCGGGCTTCCAGCACGATCAGATCCGTCTGGCCGTCATGGGTCAGATCCGCGTAAAACACCCTGCTTTCCCCGGCGTCATAATTGTCTCTGTAAAAAGCCTCTATAGACTCCCAGGTTCCGCGACCGGATGCCCGAACCGCCTCTTTCGACCCTCCGGTTTTTTGTCCGGTTTCCCGCAATCCGCCGTCTTTCGCGGTCTGTCTCTGCATGGCGCGTTCTTCCTCCGGAACCAGCGTTATCGTATCGGACCGTATGTCCCGGGCCACGCTGAAATTCTCCCCTACCGGCCGGAAAATCCGTCCTAAAAGCATGACCACAAAGGCGGCGGCGACAAGACGCAGCAGTCTTTTATTCCATTTATTTACCCAGTCCTCTGTCTTTCTCTGTCCGCTCATACGTCCGCCCTTCTTTCCCTCTGGTCAAATCCACATATACCGTGTCTGGTCATATGTATTTCCGATGCATTTTGCCGAATCTTTTCTCGTATTATTACAAAAAGATGTTATTATTCTACAACGAAAAGGGATAAAAAGCGATTACAAACAGATTAAATAATCTTTACATTTTATTAACTTTTTTATAAGGTCTGTTTTTCTGACAACTGCCATTCGTTTTTCAGCAGACCATACATACAGGTATCGACGATCCCTTTATTGTTCCAGTCCGCCTGGCGAAGGGTTCCTTCATATTTTAAACCGCATTTCTTCATCACATCTCCCGAATGAGGATTATTTGGATCATGCCGGGACTCAATCCGGTTCACTTTTACCTCGTCGAAAAAAAAGGGAATAATCCCCCGAAAAGCCTCGGTCGTGATCCCGAGACGCCACCAACGGCTTCCGATGCAGTAACCGATATGAACTTTTTTCGTCCGCTCATCCTGATCCACGACGGAAATCGACCCGATTGGTTCGCCAATCTCTTTTAATTCAATCGCCCACTGGTAAAACGACAGGCCTTTATATGACGCGATCCACTCGTCTATAATCCGCTCCGTATCCCGCATGTCATGATAAGTGGGCCATGTCAGAAACTCTGTGACCCTGTCGTCGCTCTCCCAGTTTTTAAAGGCCGCCGGCGCGTCATCCCTGACAAACCGGCGCAGGATCAGCCGCTCCGTTTCGATCCTGACCGTTCCTTTATGTTCCATAAAATCCTCCCGCTTTCTCTTTCTAAATATGGTTCCGCTTCACCTGGCCGCTCTTATTCCGACTGTCCCATATAAAATACAAAAAACCTTTGAATCCATATCTGTCAGGAATCCAAAGGTTTCTGTCATAGCCCGTAGGGGAATCGAACCCCTGTTTCCGCCGTGAGAGGGCGGCGTCTTAACCGCTTGACCAACGAGCCATATTTATTTTTAATCGAGGCGACAAGATTCGAACTTGCGGCCTCCGCGTCCCGAACACGGCGCTCTACCAAACTGAGCCACGCCTCGATGCCTGTTTAGTATAGTATAAATTGTGCCAATTGTCAACAATTTTTTGAAAAAATTTTAAAATTAATTTTCACCCACGTTTTTACCATATCAGAACCATTTCCCGCCTCTATATCCCCCTCTGACTGCTTGTTCCGGCAGACGTTCTTTCTGCCTTGTAAGATACTTTAAAACGTGAAATACCCATTGCAAAACGCAGGGTATTTCACCCTTGTTTCTTATGACTTCATTTGTCTCCCAACGGCGCTTTCATCCGAAAAGCTCCCTGTCACTCCAGAAAATTCTTATCCGCATACACAACTCTGTACCGCTCCCTGTTTTTCTCAAAGAAAAAACTGATCAGCCTCTCCGAAAGAAATCCCGGATACCGGTTCTGATACCCGTCCTCCCGCTCGCCCCCATGCTCCGCGCAGATAAACAGAATCGGAAACATCCACGCACACAGGTCGTCCAGCACTTTTTTCTTCATAATAAACATATTGCAGGGCGAGTAAAGATTGGTATCAAAAAAATCAACCGCCTCCGCATAATCATCCGGATAAACCTTTTTCAGATAATCCATCATAAATTCCCAGTCAGAGGCCACATGCCTCTCACGGTAATTTTGTTCAATACTTGGCGCCACATAAAGGGGCGTCGGCAAAATCACGTCGATCTCCCTCTCCCTCATGTCCGAAAGCCACCGCTCCCCCAAAAGAAAATGCCTCCGGTAATGCTCCAAACCAACAATCTCCTGTCTGGCGTTCTTCCATATCCAATATAACGCCGTCAATTCGCAAAACTGCCTGTTTCTGCCGGAAATCTGTTCCCCCACATCATCGGTCAATTCGCAGATTCTCCGCTCCGTAAGCGCCGCTCCCACCTGTATTTCCTTTTGAAACTCAGACAGTTTATACTCCCGTCGTAAAGGTTGATCAAAAACAGACCTGGCGATATAAATACAGGCCAGCTCCCCCAGAGCGTTTAACTTTGGATATTCCCGTTCTATTTCCGCGAAATAAATCTCCAGAAAGCGATCGCGCAATTCCCTGTCAAGCGCCGGCGTAACCGGGATAATCTCTTTCATACCCATCCGGCGCAGTTTCTCCGTCAACCCGCCGTGATACACGCCTCTTGTCCCCAGATACACCGGGTAATTGGTTTGAAGCTGCGCGGTTTCATCAAAATTAAGCACCGGTGTCCCGTCGATCTCTCCGGGGTTCGGCTCGTCGTTATCATATAAATACGCGGCGATCTTTATGTCCGGATATAGTTTTGTAAGATATACTCCCAATGTCTGCGCTCTGGAATGAGCGCCGACGATGTAAATGTTTTGTTTCATTTTGTCCCCTTTAAGTTTCCATGTTTCAAGCCAAACATCCTTTTAAGTTGTCTTATAAAACACTTTTCATCTATCATGCAGATAAACATTCATAACCGTTGTGACATATCTCAAGACAACAGGTCCGATCGTCTCAGTTTTCATAAAGTTTTTCCAGCTGCCCGGTTGCAAGCCGAATATCATACCCTGCCCTGGCTATTTTTTCATCCTGTCTGTCTCTGCGCATATTTATTTTGCTTCCTGCCAGCTCCTCCACCCAGCGCAATTCCTCCAGTGGAAGGAAAGTTACCAAATCCGTTATACAGACTTCTTTCGGCACATTTTCAGA
>CAJTTU010000028.1:0-7038 GCA_910579325.1 uncultured Lachnospiraceae bacterium
CATATGCTGAGAGATCTACAGTTTTATAGTTGATTTGTTTCAATATGTCTATTGGGAACTTTGCCCCATATAACTATTCGTTAAAGTTGAGTTTTGCGAATAGTTATATGGGACTGACATGAACCTGCCAACCGCTTCCATTTCGTGTAAACACTTGACCTTTCCCTCATATAATGTTATTATAATGGCGTTTGCGGAAAAGGAGGCTGTAATTGGAAAATTGAATATGGAGAATAAAAAGCGCCAGCGCCTTTTTTGAACGGACGGTTAGAATAAAAAAGGATGACGAGGTGGAGAGCAATCGAAAATTCGGCGGATACTCTCCCGTACGGATTTCCAGGTACGAGATATATTGACAAATATGCGGGTAATCGCAAAACAAATACAATATAGCTGGAATGAAGCATTCATTTGGCATAATATATGTACGATATAATATATTATACATATTTTTCTAAATCAATGCAAAGAAATATATATGCGCATTATAAAAATTTTGCGCAACAAGTTTCATAATTTCGTAATTCATTATGTACTTTGAAAATTTAAAATATTGAATAAAAAGGAGACAGAACATATATGTGTGGAATTATTGGATATACCGGTAACCTTGACGCAAAGGAAGTTTTGCTGAAAGGGCTTTCCCAGCTGGAATACAGAGGTTATGACAGCGCCGGAATTGCTCTGGAGGACGGAAAAGGCGACGTTTCTTTATATAAGCAGGTGGGCCAGGTGGCAAACCTGAAAGAGGTCTGCCAGAATGCGGGGATTCCCCTCTCCCACTGCGGAATCGGCCATACCAGATGGGCGACCCACGGCGGCGTCACGGAGCAGAACGCCCATCCCCATCAGGCCGGAAAGGTTACCCTGATCCATAATGGAATTATTGAGAATTATCATGAGCTTACGGACACATATCACCTTCAGGGACAGTTAGTATCGGAAACTGACACAGAGGTTGCCGCGCAGGTGATCGATCATTTTTATGACGGAGACCCGTTAAAAGCGATTCACAGCGCATTGGAGGTTCTGAAAGGCTCTTTCGCTTTCTGCATTTTATTCGCAGATATCCCTGAGCGGATTTACTGCGTCAGAAATGTCAGCCCCCTTGTGGCGGCCATGTCGGAACAGGGCGCTTTTGTCGCTTCCGATTTGACGGCGCTCATCTCCTATTCCAGCAGCTATTTTATTGTTCCGGAATATCATATTATGGTGATGGAGAAAGATCACATTACTCTGTTGGATGAGCAAAATCAGCCGGTAAAACCGGAAATGCTGGAAGTAAACTGGGATGTGGAATCGGCCCAGAAAGGCGGATACCCTTTCTATATGCTGAAAGAAATCCACGAACAGCCGGAGGCGATTCGTAAAACGGTATTGCCCAGAATCAAAGACGGGCTGCCTGATTTTGAGCAGGAACAGATCCCTGACAGTTTATTCAGGAACTGTCAAAATATTGCGATTGTCGCCTGCGGTACCGCCATGTATGCCGGTATGGTGGGCAAGGCGCTGATGGAGCCCATGCTGCGGATTCCGGTTTCTGTGAATATTGCGTCAGAGTTCAGATATGAACAGCCGCTGGCGGATGAAAAAACGCTGGTAATCGTAATCAGCCAGTCAGGAGAAACCATCGATACCCTCGCCGCTCTCCGTCTGGCGAAAAACCTGGGAGCGCCGGTTTTGTCGGTTGTAAATGTGAAAGGCTCCACGATTGCCAGGGAAAGCGATTATGTGCTGTACACCCACGCAGGTCCTGAAATCGCCGTGGCCAGCACAAAAGCTTATGCCGTGCAGCTGGCTTCCATGTATTTGATTGCATGCAGGATGTCTTTCGTCAGAGGCAGATATACGGTTCAGGAAGGAAAGGCATTTATCGAAAATCTGTTGTCCTGTGTTCCGGCCATTGAAAAAATCCTGGAACAGACCGATGAGATTGAAAAGGCTGCGCATCATATTAAGGCTGCGTCTGACACCTATTTTATTGGCCGGGGACTGGATTATGCCTATTCGCTGGAGGGCGCTCTGAAGCTGAAGGAAATTTCTTATATTCATGCCGAAGCCTATGCGGCCGGGGAACTGAAACACGGCACCATCGCTCTCATTGAGGAAAACACGCCGGTGGTTGCTTTTGCCACCCAGAGCCATGTGTTCCAGAAAACCATCTCCAACATCCGGGAAGTTCGGGCCAGAGGAGCTTATGTAATCCTGATCACGAAGGAATCAGCCGAGATACCGGAAGGAATCTGTGATATCCATTTTACGGTGGACGCGAAAAACGATCAGTTTACCGGTCTTCCCACCGTCGTTATTTTACAGCTGCTGGCTTACTATACTTCTCTTTCCAAAGGGCTTGACGTGGATAAGCCCAGGAATCTGGCAAAATCGGTAACAGTAGAATAAATCATTGCCGTATATCGTTTTCTTTCAATGTTTTTGCATGCCGGTATCGTCCATATCGCTGGTTGATACCGGCATTTTCTGTATCACAGGAAAGTTTGCCTATTATTTACCACACTACGACATCTTTCTAATAAATTAAATAATACAATAATTTATTAATGATAATCATTAAATAATTATTGACATAATAGAATCACTCTGCTATCATAAAGGTATATGGAATAAACATTTAAGCCATAAAAACAAAACATAAAACAGGAAAAAGGTTACGAGGTGATCGGTTTATGAAATTAATCCAGACACTCCTGAATGAACGGTACGCAAGACTTGCCGCCCGGTTTATGAAACTGGTCTGCTATCTCGCAATGCTGATTCTTATGCTGACCCTGGCTCTGAGTCTGATGGGACGGCAGGCTTTTCGCTTTCACTCGCCCGCAGGAATTTATGATACCGCGATCTATGCAGAAGAAACTCATGATCCGGCTTCACGCAGTCTGATCGTACACACGAATGACGATATCTATGTACACACAACGAATGACGACGGGAAAATCGACCTGACGATTCAAATCGGGATTTCCGTGATGTTTGCTGTCAGCGTCCTGCCTCTGATACTTGCGTTCTGGTTTTTAAGCCGTGTGTTTTCCAACGTCAGTAAAGGACAGATTTTCACGGAACAAAATGCGGTCTGTTTACTTTATTACGGTTTGCTGCAATTGTTCGCGGCTCTTTTTACGCCGTTTATCAAATTGTTCATTTGCTGTCTCGTCAATCTTTTTTCAGACGATCGAATCGCCATTGCCACAGGAAAAGACATATTGGGCGGAATGCTTCCAAGCGTTGCTTTTCTCGTAGCCGCATATATTATTCACTACGGAATACATTTACAGGATGAGGCGGACCATACCTTATGATTATTATTCGTCTTGACAGAGTTTTGGCAGACCGAAAAATGCGATTAAACGATCTTGCGGCACAGGTCGGGATATCGAATGTCAATCTTTCATATTTGAAAACAGGAAAAGTAAAAGCTGTTCGTTTCAGTACGCTGAACGCCATTTGCAAGGTTCTGAAATGCCAGCCCGGCGATATCCTTGAATATGCCGAGGATGAAGATGAAGAAGATGGTAAAATGAATGATGATGAACCGCAAATAAATTAAAAAATTTCAAAGCGGCGTTCCAACTCTCCCACTGCAGAAGATAAAGAACGCCGCTTTTGTCATATTCGATGAAATTTAACGATACAATCGAACTTCTTTATAATCAAATCACTGGAATCTTCTCTTAATCAGCTCCACCAGAAAGTCCGCCGTGCCTTCATGTCCCAGCATACTGCTGTTGATACAGATATCGTAACTCTTCGAGCTTCCCCACCTCTTATCGGCATAGTAATTATAGTAGCTGGCCCGGCTTTTATCTGTCTTCACCATAAATTCCTTTGCCTTGTTCAGCGGCAGCTTATAATACTCCATCAGATAATTCAGCTTATCATCCAGTTCCCCATGTATGAACACGGTGGTTACGCCGGGACGATCGGCCAGAGCGTAATCGGCGCACCGGCCGACGATTACGCAGGACTCCTCTTCCGCTATCTTTTTAATCGCGTCAAACTGCGCCAGGAACACTTTCTGATTCAGGGGCATATCCAGAAAACTGGTGTTATTATATCCCATAGAGTATGTGTCTGTTACGAGGGAATATAAAAAGGAATTTGTCGGCTTTTCATCATGAAATTCAAAAATTTCTTCACACAGACCACTGTTTTTCGCGGCGACAGCCAACAGTTCCTTATCATAAAATTTAATATCCAGCTTTTGGGCAATCAGCTCGCCGATATGTTTTCCGCCGCTGCCGCTCTCACGTCCAATTGTTATAATGATTTTTTTATCCATACGAACAACCTCCTCCGCAGCATACCAAAGATGTTTGCTGTACTTTGGGTATAGTATAGCACATTTTTTTGATAATTCCCATATTTTTTGCCGAATTTGTAAAAATTTATGACTTATTAAGAAGATTTTCCTTCCATCCGTTCCACAACCGACGCAAAATACTCTGGCAGCGGCGCCTCAAACTCCATATATTCTTTCGTCGACGGATGAACAAAACCGAATACCCTGGCATGCAGCGTCTGCCCCGACAGTGTAACACCCATGCATTTCATGGGATTCGGATCAGGGCCGTACACGCAATCTCCCAGCAGCGGATGGTTTCGATGGGACATATGGACACGGATCTGATGAGTACGCCCGGTTTCCAGCCGACATTCTACCATGGCATATCTCTCCCACTGCCGCAAAACTTTATAGTGGGTGACGGCCTCCTTGCCGTTGGTCCTGTTTACGGCCATTTTCATCCTGTCGTGGGGATTTCTGCCCACCGGGGCGTCAATTGTTCCCGTTTCCTCCTGAAACCGTCCGTGTACAATCGCCTGATACCGCCGGGTAATGGAATGAACTTTCAGCTGTTCGGCGATACAGGCATGGGCCTGGTCATTTTTGCAGACAATCAGAAGCCCCGAGGTATCCTTATCGATCCGGTGAACAATTCCGGGGCGCATCACGCCGTTGATCCCTGACAGACTGTCCCGGCAGTGATACATCAGTCCGTTTACCAGCGTGCCGGAATAATGACCCGCCGCCGGATGCACCACCATCCCTTTGGGCTTATTTACCAGAATCACATCCTGATCTTCATAGATAATATCCAGCGGAATATCCTCCGGCAATATTTCCGGAACAATGGCATCCGGCACTGAAAATGAAATCTCATCCTGGGCTGCCAGCCGGCAGCTGCTCTTTTCAGGACGGCCGTTCACCAGCACGTGCCCCTCTTTTAACAGCTTTTGGATATATGACCTGGACAGATCCTCGCACTGCTTTGCCAGATATTTATCCAGCCGCTCCGACTCCCATGCATCCTCCGCCTTAAAATACAGCTGCTTCAAACCTGCGCTCCACCCTTCTGTCTTTATGTATTCTAAATCCCCACTTACAATATGCAATTTCTAAAAACCTTGCTCTGCGGCGGCTTCTTTCATCCAGTTTATCACAGATGAAAAAAGATGACAAGAAAAAGGGACATCCAAGCCGCATCCTGCATCCTTACAAACACATCTTTAATGTCCCTTTTCAGCATCATTTCTCTAAATTTTCAATTTTGAAAAAACGAATCCTTCCGCCTGCTTATGAGTTGTTTCTGCCCCAACTCTTATTTCACCATCTCCGCTCTTGGATGATAAGCACCAACGGTCACCGTGTGATCTTCATTCAATATAGCCATATCGACAGTCAAATCAGCCAGCCCAAGATTCGAATAGCTGTAGCCAAGGCATTTCGCCGTCCCCGGCTGGGTTCCCTCGGGGAACAGTTCGTCGAGCACAAACGCGCTTCCTCCGCTTACTCCCCCATTTTCATCACTTACATCATAGGAATAATCACACCAGCCGTCCTGATCCGGTTTACAAATCTGTCTGGTTCCCTCGATTAACTGGCAGTACTTCTCCAGGTTTTCGCCGTTCAGCTGTTCCACCCATTCTTCCACAGCCAGGTCAGTCTCGTCCTTTTCTATGGTCTCCGGTTCCGCCGGTTTCTCCAGATTCTCCAGATAAGCCTGAGCCGCCGCCGGGTCCGCCTTCGATACGTCCATCGGCAATACGAACAATGCGTTCACGCCGTCATAGGACTCATTTCGTTTCATCTCTCCGGTTTTTTCATCGATCAGATAGGCATTGGAATCATAGAAAGCGCCGGAATTGACACCGATATAAATTCCTTTATCGGCAAAAACTTCAATGTTATCCATCTCGATCAGCCGATATTGGATGCCATCCTGAATAAATTCCGAATAACCGCCGTCCATGGTCGCAATACTGTACCGGCCAGGATCCAGCCCTTTGATATAAGGAGAAACGAAAAATGGATCTTTGCCATATTCGTCGCTGCTGGTATCCGGCATCGGCGTCCCATCTGTCCGGGCAATGGCTACGACGCCGTAGAACCGGTCGTCCCGCACCGTGCCGTCATTCTCCGTGATCAGATATTTGCTGAGATTTTTACCTGCCACCGCTCCCATCAGCGTTATACGGTAGCCGTCATATTCTTGGGTTTCGTCAACCAGAATCGCATCCTCGCCCTGAAAGGCTTCCGCAAGCTTTGTGTCCATATGTTCTTCTGCCACCTGGGCCGGGCTTAACAGCTTCCATGCCGCGAATGCGGTTGTGGAGCCCAGTACCAGGATACAGCAGGCAGCAATTACCGCCGCCGCCGGAAATCTGCTTCTTTTCCCTCTGTTCATAAAGGTCATCTCCTCTGCCTGATTCAAAATATTCTGATTCAGCCGCGGGTCCGGCTGAATTTCCGGAGAAAGGGCATGTTTTAAAAGTCTGTCCATATCACGTTTCATTTAAAACAACCTCCAATTCTTTTTGCAACACCTTTCTTGCCTGAAAGAGCCTGCTTTTAACGGTTCCCTGGGGAAGCTTAAGCACCGCCGCGATCTCCGCCACCTTCAGATTCTCCATATAGAACAGAAGGACGGGCAGCCTGTACTTTTCCGGCAGAGCCGCCACAGCCTTTCGCACCATGCGGGTCTCCTCCTGGAAGATTATCGCTTCCTCCACGGTTTCCTGTGCCAT
>CAJTTU010000028.1:7110-41076 GCA_910579325.1 uncultured Lachnospiraceae bacterium
CCGCCGCCAAGCAAACTTTCGCTTTCGGTTCCGCCATTGGTTGACGGCTACGGACAGCAGACAGTTTTTTGCATTCTTTTCGGTATCCAGCCGGTCCAAAAGCTCCAGCGCCGTTAAAAACGTGTCCTGATACAGATCATCCGCCTCCTGCCGGCTATGGGTCAGATGACAGCAGAAGGAATAGATATCCTTCCCGTATGTCCGTATGCACATTTCCAGCTCTTTATGGTTCATGTGTGTGTTCCTCCACCTTATCTCAGACGTCTGTTTCGGGGTTTTGTTTTTGCCCTTCACTGGTATATGGTCATAAAAAGGGGAATGGTTCGCGGGAAATAAAAAGAAAATAAAAAAACTGCCGGAAAATATATACAATATGCCCCGCAGGACTTTTCCAGGCAGTTTAACCAAATACTCTTAAACCATTTTTTCAACAAAAAAAGCGGATAAGGGGAATCGAACCCCCCTTTCCAGCTTGGGAAGCTGGCGTTCTACCGATGAACCATATCCGCAAGATAACCTCGTATTCATAAACAACAGCATTTTTCCGCCGTTTTTTATAGTATATCACTTTTTTTACAATAGTCAAGCGCAGAATTCTAAAATCGCGCATATACTAAAGTAATTTGAACGCAAAAGGACGTTTCTATGAGAAAACACCCTCTGTCTGCCGCACAGCTTACCGGAACCGGACAGCTCCGGGTCAACGTAGTCTCGGCTGCCAACAATTATCCCGTATCCAATGCCGTCGTATCTATCTCCTACGGCGCAGACCCTGAAGACATTCTGGAGGAGGTTTCCACGGACCTGTCCGGACAGACCGACACCATCGATCTTTCCGCGCCGCCTCTGGAATACAGCCTGGAGCCTTCAGAGCAAAAGCCCTACGCCGATTATACCATCACGGTCCGGGCGCCCGGCTTCGAACCGCTGGTGATTTCCGGCTCCGAAGTACTGCCCGATTCGCTGTCCATACAGCCAGCCCGGCTGATTCCCGTGGAACCGGATATGCAGGAAGAAGATGTCAATATCCCGGACCATACTTTATATGGAGATTACCCACAGAAAATCCCGGAGGACGAGATCAAACCCGTCAATCAGAGCGGCGAAATCGTTTTAAGCCGGGTGGTGATCCCGGAAACCATTATCGTCCATGACGGCGTCCCCTCCGATTCCTCCGCGCCAAATTACTATGTCCCGTACATCGACTACATCAAAAACGTGGCCTCCAGTGAAATCTACGCCACCTGGGCGCCAAATACCATCACGGCCAATATCCTGGCGATTCAGTCCATTGCGCTGAACAGGGTTTATACGGAATGGTACAGAAACCGCGGCTATGATTTTACCATCACCTCCTCCACCGCCTACGACCAGAAATGGGTCTGCGGACGGAATATTTTCGAGAGCATCAGCCTGGCCGTCGATGAAATTTTCAGCAGCTATCTTTCCAGGCCGGATGTAAAACAGCCGATCTTCACACAGTACTGCGACGGGCGCCGTGTCACCTGCCCGGACTGGATGTCCCAGTGGGGAAGCCAGTCGCTGGGGGAACAGGGATACAGCCCGGTGGAAATCATCCGCTATTATTATGGAGACGATATGTATATCAATTCCGCCGAGCAGATCAGCGGCATTCCTTCCTCCTGGCCCGGCTATGAGCTGACCATCGGTTCCAACGGCCCGAAGGTGCGGCAGATGCAGGAGCAGTTAAACGCCATCTCCGCCGTATATACCGCCATCCCCTCCCTGGTTCCCGACGGAATCTTCGGGGAGAATACCCGACGATCCGTGGAAGAGTTCCAGTCCGTGTTCGGCCTTCCCGTCACCGGAGTTGTGGATTACCGGACATGGTATAAAATTTCCCAGATTTTTGTGGCTGTTACGAGAATCGCGGAACAGATATAGGCGGCAAACTGTTTTGACCATTAAAAACTTTAGCGCGAATAATTTTACTATGCTAAAAAAGTTGAAACATCTCAAACAAGCAGTCCTGACGTATGAATTGAGATAAATAACACGGGCTGTTGCCATATGCGTGACAACAGCCCGTGTATGTCCTTTCTGCGGGCATTCCAGGCCTGTAAGGCCTGTCATCCGCAGTATGCTTCTTTAAATGATTTTTTATTTCCCGGATCTGTCCGCCGGACATACCTATATTTATCCTGTTTTTACTTTACCACCATTTCTTATTTTTCTTCTTCCGGTTATGAATGATCCTTGTAGTCGTCCCCAGAGTCAGAGCAATAATCGCAACGGCCGCAATGCCCAGCACAATTCGGATTTTCTTTTCTTTTAAAAAATCCCGAATCGAAAAATTATCCATAGAGAATCTGCTCCGTTTTTCTGTTCGTACCAACCGCAGTAGCGGTTCCTGTTCCGGTGTTTCGCTGCCGTCCTCCTGTTTGGTTTTATCGTCGAATACTTTGCCGCTTCCGCTCTGGTCTGTCAAATTGTCTGTCTTGCGTTCTTCTGTTCCTTCCCGGGGCTGTTCTGTCTCTGCTTCGACAACTTTTCCATCTGCTTCGCTGTTTCTCTCCGTTTGCTTCCCGTTCCCGTCGGCCGTCGTCACCTGCACTGTCTTTGGCGCGATAAAGGACGGCTCCTGCAGCTCGAAAGCATCGTTTACTGTTTTCAGGCTGTTTTCTGCCACACGAATACTGGCGATTACGCCGGAAGAGGTCGATTCTATCATGATTTTCCCCAGTGTAATGCCGCCGCCCTCACACAGATTTTGATCCCCCGACAGATAAATCTGCAAAAGTCCGGTTTCCTCCTGATAGCTGAACTGTTTCACACTTCCGGTGAGTCCATCGTCAAAAACAAAAAAAACCTGATAGTTCTCGTCTTCTCCGTGTAGGATATTCACCTGAAAACCCAGCTGCAAAGATTTGATCGCGCTGTGGTCCTGCTGCCCGGACTGTTCTCCGGCAGACAGGGTAAGGGCTACTTCCGCCTGATTTTCCTCCGCCGTCAGAGCCACCGCTGTCTGGGCAGCGGCAGCTCTGACGGAGCCGGCAGGCATTCCGCCGGACAGAACGCAGACTGTAAAAGCCAATAAAACTGCAGCAAACCTCAACTCAACTCTCCGACCAGCTATGCGGCAGACTTTCCCGAAAGTTTTCCGGCAAATTTTTTCCTTTTTTTTCTTTCGCATTTTTTTAATTATTTTCCATGTTGCCATACAATCTTCCTATCGCTCTAACTGCACTGTAGGCAGTTCCTCCGGCAGATTCATGAGAGGCGTATCGCTGACCACCCGCCGCTTTTGCCTGTTACTGCTGTCGTTACTGTCGTCATTGCTGCTATCGTCAGTATCGCCGCTGTTATTCCCGTTATGATTATCCTTATCGCCGCCGTCTTTGCCTGCATGATCCATAATCGTTTGATGCAGTTCCGCACAAACCTTTTCAGGAAGGGCATCCGCTGCGCGTCCTTTGCCGGATTCCAGCCAGTAAAGCCATATGCCTTTCGAAGTCCCGTCTCCTGCGGCTTTTTCTTCGTTTCCGGCCGGCTCCGGTGCAAGAATCTTCTGTCCGGCTTTCGGGCTGCCGTCTTCATTGACGCCTCCTAAAATCTCACCATTTTCATTATACAGCGTCACCACCGAGCTGTCCGGATTCCGCCCCTGCCATTCGCCGATCAGAATCAGAGCGCCGGCAGGCACCTGATCCCCAGGGTTCGGTCCAAATACATAAGCTTCGTTCAGAATCCCTGCGCTTAAATGATTATCAGGATCGGTCTGGAAGGTCACACAGTCTCCGGAATTTCCGTATGGCTCCAATTCCGTACAGGAAAGCCGTTCTCCCTTTTGACCGACCGCCGTCAGTTTTATATATGAAACTTCCTGGTCAGCCGCAAAATACATCATAGCTTCCCCGTCTGTCAGCTCCAGCGTTCCTTCCGCCGCCAAAACATACTGCTCACCGTCTGTGCTGACCTCGATCCGATAATCAGAGACCGGCGTCATCGGTATATCGCTGCCATCATCCGACAACGTATATCGAATAGCTGAAACCGGTATTTTCCGGCCAAGATTGATAAGCAGATAAGGGTCTTCATTGTCAGACCACCCGGTAAACGTGGTATCGGATCGCCCGTCGGCAATCCGTCCTGCCGCTGACACAGTGCTGCCTCCACCGCAGGGATTTTCCCGGCTGGCGGCAATCTTATAATCTGATTCGGAAATCATATTGGTTTCCACAGTCCAAAAACTGCCGTCCAAACGGCCCTCTCCCTCCGCTTCCACCGCATCTGTGCGGCAGACTGCCAGGCGGTTCATCCATTTATCAACAGCCGTCACTTCATAGGACACGGTCCTGCGGGTTATGCCGGACAGGGTGTCCACAAAGGCGCCGTCCCGGGTAAACCCGATAATCTCTTTTCTTTCCTGCCCCTGCTCCGTGACAATGCGCGCAATCTCATAGCCCTGTAAAAAGCTGTCCCCGGCATTGAGAAGCTTTGCCCTTTCCGGCGTGAGCGAAGCTGTCAGAATCACTTTTCCATCATCCTTTACGGCTGCTGCCGTTACATCTTCCTGCCCGATCATTCCGCCGCTTTCCGTTTCATGTTCCGCCGTATAAGCTATGACTGAGTCATCCAGATAATAAATTGCCCGATCCTCCGGTGCATATTGTCCCATATAGGTGCTGGTTTCTTCATCCGGCGTAAACCCCCATCGTGTGAAAAATTCTGTCAGATTACGCTCTGCGGCGCTGCTGGCCAGCCGCATAAATACCTGATCCGGATCCCCGGACAGATTCAGCTCGATGCCGGTAGGCGCCGAAGCCGGATTTCTTGCATAGCTGTTCACCCGGGCAAAAAACAGGTTTTTGCAGATTTCCTGATAATTTCGATAATGCTTATACGGTTCATCTCTGTCATAAGCCAGATGCAGCTGCCAATACATGGCGGACCGGGTCAGCGTATCCTCCGACCCCCGGACGGTTCCGGAAGTAACCCGGTCAAACACTTTGTCATAGGAAAATCCTGCGTTTCCTGTCTGCTCCCCGGACTGAATCAGAGCCGCAAAATAGTTGGCGGCCGCTTCCGCCTCTTCCCAGGCAGCCTGTCCGGTCTGAGAGGACGCATCGGCGGCGCATCTTTCCGGATCCTTAGCAATCTGGTGGCCGACCGCATGGGCCAGCTCCCGGCCGTCCGGCAAACCTCCTGTCTCATTCCATCCGATACCAATATGGCTGTCCGCCGCATACAGAAGCTTTCCGGCCGGAATTTCCATATAGCGGATATTCAGATACTGGTCCGGCAGATGATTCTTTGCTGCAGTATCCGGTCCGGCTCCCGCCGCAAAAGAGGATGCCAGCCCAATATGCTGGTAGAACAATTCCAGCATTTCATCCATAGAAGCAGCCGAATCGGACAGCTTCTTCTCCTGTCCGCTGTTTCCCAGTCCCAGAAGCATCTGACTGGCCGGAATGGAAAACATTATATGATCCGTGACAATATCTGTGGTATTCAAAATACACTCTGCTCTGCGGTAGTCATACCGCACCGCTTCCGTGGCTGTCTCCCCATGAGCCCTGCTATGATGTTCCTCAAGTCCGGTTACATAGCTGTCAAGCTCCTGCACATATGCCTGAATCCGGTTTTTCCGTTCTTCTTCTGAAACACGGCGCAAATTCAGCACAGGATATCTGTCACCACCGTCGACGCGTATCTGGTACCGGTCCTTTTCATTGTCTCCGGTATACTGAATATACAGCGGGCCGCCTTTTTCCTTATCCGTATCGGAAATCTGAGGGACTATGATTGTATTTCTGCCGATTCGCAGCGGCTGCTCCTGATAATATGCCTCCTGCTCCCCATGATACTGAGTAAAATAAAGACGCAGCTCAGCCTCGCTGCCCTGCTCCATCTCCGGATGACTCACATAAACCGTCAGCTTCTCTCCCGCAGACGCCGTCACACCCAGCGGCTGCCAGCCGGTCAGCCCGCCTGTTTGAAGCTCATTGTCATTTTCTGCCGAAATGGAAGCATCGATTTCCACGATGTTTTCCGGTCTCTCCCCGTCCAAAACAGCCTGGGCCTCATCCAGTATGGAAAGCAGCGTCTGCCGCTCCGGATGATGGCCGCCGCTGACTGTATCCTCGGTATCCAGCCGCTGCCGCAGCTCCTGAATATCCTCCCCGCTCACGCCTGATTTTAATTCCGTATGCAGCGCGTCGGCAAACAAGTCCATAATATCCTGTTCAATGCTGTCATAAGTATACAGTCTGATCTCCGATATAGATATGGTATCCGGTCCGTCCCCGCCCCGGCCGATGCCGATCTGAAGTTTCGAGGTCCGTATGGCTTTCATTTTAATCTGATAATATCCGGCTCCGTTTTCCCCCTGTTTCGTCAACGTTACCTGTTCCGCCTCATGTCTTTGGTTTTGTCCGTCCCAGTACCAGATCCTGGCATCCGTATAAGGCGCCGTGTCACCGGCGGGAATAAATGCGATCATGCCAATCTCATACACCTGGTCCAGTTCCGCCGTTATTCCGGTTTCCTGTCCGGATGAGACTGCCATACCAAAGTCACGGCCATCATATTGCAGGCGGGAAGTCTGACTGTTGTCAAACAATCCCAGACCGCTTCTCTCTTCCTGATCGAGAGGGCTGTCCACCATCACGCTGCCCTCGCCGATGCCGACCGATCTGATATGGCGGCTCGGTTCCCCTGCGCCTTCGGAAAGATTGATCAGATTATATTCGGGCAGGCTGACGCCGTTGTCGGCAGACATAGTCCTGGCGGCCGCTGTCAGAGACGGCTGGCTCTCACCCAGACTGCCGGAAGCCGTCATGTAAACCTGATACCGTTCTCCTTCTGCCAATCCTTTCAGCTTATGCTCCGTACCCCGGATTCCCGTCGCTTTCTCATAGGTCTCCTCTGCCGCTGTTTTATAAAACACATCATAAGAATCCGCATTCTCGCAGGGCTCCCACGCCACGGTCAGGCTGCCGGCTCCGGCTTTTAATGATACATGGCGGGGCGCTTCCGGCACACGGCCAGGCTTCATGGCTATGGCAACCGGCTGAGAATAACCGCTTTTCCACGCGCCGTTGACCGCCTGTACCCGCACTTCATATTCCTCGTTTTCTTTTAATGCCTCCCCGTCAAACTGGCTGACTTCCAGCCGGTTCCCCCCGGTTTTATAGGTCTCCACGACTTCGCCGAAAGAAACCTCCGCTTCATATCCGGTTACATTGTCCACTTTTTCCCAGCTTACCGTGAAAGAATGACCGTCTGGCGTGATAGAAATGCCCTTTGGAACAGCTGGCTCCGGCTCCGGAAGCCTGACGCTTTTATCGCTGATGAAATCGATGCCGGAAAGCGCCGCCTGGCTTCCTGTTCCGCCGGCGGCCTGGGTTATCCACACCACGGCTCTCCTGACCTCCAACCGGTCTTCCAGTTCCGCCCGCAGCTCGCCACCGGCTGTTCTGATAATGGGAAATCGTCTGGTCCGCGCCCGGCCATTTTTGATATATGTAATGTCTACGGCGCCTGCATCGATACTCTGGCTGCCGGTACCGGGCGACGCCATGCGGATTTCCTCCACTGTCGCGGTTCGCAGTGTCCGGGAAAAATCAAACTCCAATCCAATGGGATTTTCCTCGGAAATCTCATTGCCGGAAACCGTACCAAGCACCGCCTGGCCTTCGCCGTCCACGGCACTGTCCAGGCTTCCTTCCTGCACTTGTGTATCATTCAGCGTGCGGCTGACCACGGATTCGCTGGGAATAAAGGTTTCTACCGTGGCCTGCTGCCACTGATAATTTTCCGAAAATTCCGTAAAATAATTCAGGTCCAGGAGATCTACCCGGCCATCTTTGTTCAGATCGCAGCTTCCGCCCTCCTGTTCTGCCTCCATGGCGGCGACAATCTCGGCGGCATCCGCCTCGTTTAACTGCCCGTCCTCATTCACATCTCCGTAAACCAGCAGGCCGGGCTGAGCTTCTTTTGAAAATCCCACTGTTTTTCCGGTGTATAGTGACACCCTGCAGCCCTGTTTTTTCACTTCGATATCCTGAATATAAGTGATATAGCCGTTCCCTGCCACTATCAGCTGATAAGTTCCCTCGGCCAAGGACGAAAAACGGAGCCTGTCGGTCGCCGGCGTTTCATCGTTCTGAAATTCCAGGGTCAGTTCGTTACGCTCTGTGTCGTTTCTGCCTTTCAGCAGCACCTGGAATGTCTGGTCCGCTTTTACCTGAATACCGGCGGTCAGCACTACTTCCACCGCGCCCATATCCCCTTCGATCATCTCTGTTTCCGACGAAGCGTCTGCCGTCTCCTCTTTTTCGCTATCCGTTGCTTCCGATTCGCCGTTTCCGTTATTTTCTTCGTCTGCGCCAGAATTTTCTCCCCCGGATTCTCCTGTGCCGCTTTCTACGTTATTTTCTCCGTCCCCATTCTTCTGACTGTCTTCCCGGCTTTCCTCTTTGCCGTCTTCCTCTCCGCTCTCTTTGGAAGACTCCTGGGCGGCGTCTGATTCTCTGTCCGCAAACACGCTGATATCCGCTGCGCTTATCATCAACATTGCAGCCAGTATATATGCGGCTGCTCTGACTGTTTTTAATCCAAATCTTCTTTTTTTCACTGTTTCCTCCCGTCGTCTCACCGTTTTATCCATTATAAACGCTGATAGGTTTTCTGACAACTAAAATCATATGGGATTTCATGGTTATGGGATTCTCGAAAGTGGTAGCTTTTTCATATATCTTCTGTTATGATGAATGATATCTGGCATTTTTACACATGTATGGAACATATTGAGCGGCAGAATCGGAGAAATAACTGTTATGGCAGAAAAGGATTTGAAAAACGAACGTCTGATGAAAGCGGTCAGAGCGCTTCACACTATGATGGAAAGAGATGATCTGGAAAAATACCGGCACTCTCAGGAAAATCTGGGAAAACTGTTCGGTACGGAAAAACAGGTGCTTTATCAGAGCCTTACTGTCGGTACAATTCCGGCGGAATGGGTCAGCGTCAACCGGCGTCATATGAAAAAGTACATTATTCTTTACTGTCATGGCGGCGGTTACTTTACCGGCAATCTACAATATGCCCGGACGCTGACCACAAAACTTGCCATGTCCACCTCCATGGACGTGCTGAGTTTCAATTACCGGCTGGCGCCGGAGCATCCCTGGCCTGCGGCTCTTGAAGATGCAGAAGCCGTCTGGAATCATCTGATGTATCAGGGATATGGCAGTCGGGATATTATTGTAGCAGGAGACTCTGCCGGCGGCAATCTGGCCCTGGCGCTTACATTGAAACTAAAAGAAGAAGAAAGGCTCCTGCCGAGGGGTCTGGTTCTCATGTCTCCGTGGACTGATCTGACTTTAAGCGGAAAGTCCCACCAGAGCAAAGCAGCCGTAGATCCGGTGCTGAACCAGGCATATCTGGAAAAAGCCATTTCCTATTATGCTGAAGGCCAGGATTTGAAAAATCCGCTGATCTCTCCGCTGTTTGGAGATTTCACCGGCTTTCCGCCCGTTTATATTCAGTGCGGCCGCAATGAGATCCTGCTGAATGATTCTGTCAGCCTTTGCAGGCGTCTGTGCGCTGCCAATGTCTTATGCCGGCTGAATACCTACAGAGGGATGTGGCATGTATTTCAGATGTCTCCTTTTAAAAACGCTTATGACGCCATGGATCAGATTGCGGAGTATGTGTTCGATATATGCAGATAAGCGCTGTTTAATCCTATTGTTTCCGCGGGCTTTCTCCCGGCTGTTTTTTTAAAATGTATATCTTCTCCATATTTTTCAGCAGCAGCCGGTTACACTCCGCCTCCCCCTGCTTCCTGCTCCTGGCATCCTGCCCGATCGCCATCTCCAGCATCCCCTTCACAATCAGCGTATTGGTCTTGCTGAAATAATCGGCGTCCTCATCCGTCAGCAGATTATAATTTGCCGCCCGTCTGAGCATCAGAAAATCCCTTTCCTGCATGTCATTGGTAAACAGCAGCGTATAAAAGTAGGCCGGATACCGCTCAGAGCCCGCCATCGGGAACAGCTCATAGTATTCCTCCAGCGCATCGGAAAACATAGTCCGGTACTGCCCCCACATCAGACGGTAATACAGATCCGGCCGCTCAAAAGCGTACCGGTTGAACAGCTTCCATCCCTCGATATACGCCTCCATCAGGTTATCATCGGCGTCCATCAGCTGGCCGTACTCTTCCATATAGTCGCTGAAAAACCGGATCGTCCCCAGAATAATCAGATATTCCAGGCTGTCAAAATGACGGTACAGCGCCGCCGGGGAGCATCCGTTCTCTCTGGCAAATTCCCGGACGGTGATTTCCGAGGCGTCTTTTTCTTCCAAGTTACGATACATCGCCATAATCAGGCGGCGCTTTGTATTATTTCCTTTTTCATAACCAGCCATATTACTTATCCATCCAATTTTCGCAGATTTTTTCCGCAGTATAAAAATATCCCTATTACAAGAATGCCAACACATAAAATACTACCCTATTTAAAAATATCCGTCAAGAAAATTTCAGCAGTAAAAGGAAGCAAAAGGAAGCAAAAAAGAGACTGATATGCCGGTTCTTGCAGTCTGCAAACCACACATATCAGTCCACGGTGAATATCAGTCTTTCAGATTTCAAATGTGTTTTTAATAAACCCTTGATTACGCCGCCTTCTCCGCCTTCCACGTCTGATTATGATAAAAGAAATTCGGTATCACCGTACCCGCCACCGTTATCACAATCGCCGGGATCACGCCTCCGCCGAATATGGCTTTCAGCGGCGAAACCAGTTCAAAGGCCAGAGCCGTCACCAGCCCGCAGGTTACGCCGACCCTTCCTGCGTTTACGCTGAGACGGGAACGGAAGGCTTCTGATTTTCTGTCGCGGTAAAGGAGCCCCACCACAAACATGGGAATCAGCACGCCGCCGCAGACCGTATAGCCGTAAGTTCCGAGGGCATAGATAAATTCACCCATAAGGCTGGCCGCCAGCGCCACAACGCCTGCCACAAAGGTGGCGATCTTTGCGTATTTGACACTGACCTTTCCCGGCAGCTTTCCTTCCGGGTCAATAATATCAGATACAACGTTCGCCGCAGCACAGTTTAAATGGGTATCTGCACAGGACATACAGGCTGCCAGCACGCTTTCCGCCAGGATAATGCCGCAGATCCGGGGCATTTTATTTAATATCATCCACACCAGCGCCCGGTCGCCCGCGTCCACATATATCAAGGAAGAGATGCCGATGGAGATCATCAGAAACACCAGGATGATGTTCATGAAGAAGGTAACGCCGTAGGCTCTCTTTGCCGACTGCACATCCTTGGCCGCAAAAGCCCGGTTCCAGAAAATCGGATTGGATATGGCTCCCACCAGCCCTGTCAGGAAGCTGGTGGCGATGGCAAATGGCGATTCCACGAACAGATCCCATTTGGAGGGATCCACCGCCATAATGCCTTCCCGCAGAAATCCAAAATCAAAATGGAAGGACTGCAGGCCGAACCAGATCACCATAGCCGCAAAGATCATCTGCATCGTCCCATGGATGGCGTCCGCATAGATCACAGCCGTCAACCCGCCGCTCACCGTATAAAAGATAAACACTGCGCCGCAGATCAGGCAGGCCACACGGTAATCGATGCCGAACACCTGCTCTAACACATAGGACACCCCCATAATCTGCGCGCCCGGCCAGACCACATTTGGCATCAGCGCGGCGATTCCGCCCACACGGCGGATATACCGGTCGCCGCCGAACAGATAGCCGGACACGAAATGGGGCATACTCAGATATTTAAACCGGGCCAGATAAGGCGCCAGCAGATATCCCATAATGATCCCGCCTAAAAAGCCTTCCCCCAGCCACAGCCAGTAGGCGCTGATCCCTTCCATGGCTCCCCGGCCGGCCTGCCCGATAAAATTGCCGGAGCCGCTGAAAGATGCCCATGCGGTCAGAAATAATAATACTACCCCTGTCTTTTTTCCGCCGATAAAATAGTCGTCCGCATCGGCGGCGCTTCCCTTTGTCCGTATGCCGATGATAATACATACTGCCAGGTCGATTAGTACCAATATGGCTGAAATGATAACATCTATGCTGTTCATAACATCCCCCCTCGTCTCTTATGGAACAGCCGGCTTTATCGCAGAGCTTCCCGTTTCTCAATCTTTTTTGAATACCGGTAAGTGACAAAAGCCACGATCACGCCCAGTACGCCGCAGGCGATGGTGTAGTACCAGATATAGTCATAGCCCACATTGCCGTTGGCATCCAGCCAGCCCCCGGCCAGCTTCGCGAAATATACGTCCGGCAGGTAACAGAGCATGGAAATAATGCCTGTGGAAACGCCGGTCAGATGAAGAGGGATACCCACCTCGCCCAGCGTGGCAAAGTAGATCCCGCGCATACCGGAATAGACGATAGCAAAGGCAAAGGATACCGCAATACAGAGCACCACCGCGCTCTTGGTGAAAATCAGCGCCGCGCACAGCACCGAGGCAATGGCCAGATAAATGCCAAGCGTCTTGGATTTATTGCCCACCTTATCGGAGATAAACCCGATGCAGAAGGTCATAACCGCCGCGATAATATAGTTGCGCAGGATGGCGAAAAAGCTGGCCTGCGTAGCCGAAATGCCCAGTACGTTTACCGTGTAGGCGCCCAGATACCCGTTTCCTGCCGAGGTAAAGGAGAAGCAGAAGAAAATCAATGCGGAAATCAGCCAGGTTCCCGGCATTTTTAATACGGTAATCACATTTCCCATGCTGAAAGCCGCCTGGCTTTCAGCATCGCTCTCGCCTTCCTCCGCTCCGGCCACATCATTGGGCAGGAAGAAGAATAATAAAAGGGCAAAGATGAAAAACAGCGCACCGCTGACCATTAACAGCATCCTCCACTGCTGTCCCACCAGCTGGGGATCCAGTTCCCCGCTGGGAAGCACGGCTTTGCCCAGCAGGCCGACGCCCACAAAACCGATCAGCGTGCCGAAAATGCCCCTGACAAACTCGGAGGTGGAAAACATACGTCCCTGCTCCTTCGCGTTGCCCATCTTACGGGTCAGCTTCAGGTAAGCAGACCAGATCATAAAGCTGGTTCCCACACCGTACAGGATATGGATAATGATAATGGACACTTTGCCCGGCACCATGCCGAACCAGAAGGAGCAGACGCCCATCAGCACGCCGCCCAGGATCAGAAGCCATTTTTCCTTGAATTTGTCGGCCAGGATACCGCCGAAGGGATACCCCAGCATGGACACCACGCCGAATGCCAGTCCGAAATCGCCGATAAACTCATTTACCTCAGTAGCAGGCACGATGGCCTTGTACTGGGTAAACAGGATACACATCTGATCATAATAGCTGTACCGCAAAAAAGGCACATATACCATAACGCCCGCCATCAGCGCACACAGCGCCACAATGACCCATCGTTTACTACCCGTTATTTTCATACTCGTCCTCCTATTCCAGTTTCGCGACTCCCGCTACAGTCTCGCTCCGTTTCTCTCCAGCACTTCTTTTACCCGTGCCATGGCATCCGCATCTGTTTCCGGCTTGTTACTATCGTATTCCTTCAGCAGCTTGGCCATCTCTTTGTCGATACTTTCCTTAAAATAATCCTCGCCCTTCGCGTTCCGGGAGCCTACCCGGGGAGAATACAGGGTGTCGAAATTATCCAGGGTGTAATCGGAAGTGACGAAGCTGCCGTCATGGCCGATTTCCTTGATTTCTTCCAGATTCAGTGTCTCCTCATTAACCTCGATAGGCGTGAACGCCCTTTTCACCTGGCGGATAATCTCAAAATCGATCACCATCTTCTCAAAAGATGTGGCGTTTACGCTGTCCATTACGCCGCCGGCTTCCATAATCAGGTTGATGCCGTGACGGTATGCGCTGGAGAATGTCAGCATGGACTCATACCCTGCCTGGCAGTTGACCACCGGCGCGTCGGTCTGGCAGCCGCCGCCTCTTGAGGGCAGGCCGTAGAACTGAGCCAGGTTTGCCCCGAAGCCCTGCATCAGCGTTCCCTCCGGCGCGGCACAGGCAAAAGTGATGCCGCCTCTCATATCCGCCGCCGTAGACTGTACGCCGAATACCACCGGCGTACCGGGACGGATCATTTGAGCCAGCACGATGCCCGCCAGGCTCTCGGCCGCGCCGCTGGCCAGGGTTCCCGCCATGGAAAGGGAGCCGGTAGCGCCAAGCATAGCGGCCGGACAGAGAATAGCGGCCTGCCCGTACTCAGCCAGAAGCATCAGGCAGTCCAGCATCCGCTCATCCAGGGACAGCGGGGAAACCGTATTGATCAGCGCAATCATTCTGGGCTTTTCGATCATAGCCTCTTTTCCGCCGAACAATTCGCAGCCTGCCTCCAGAATCAGTTCCATCTCTTCCTTCAAGCCCGTGGGAAGCATAATGGCCTTTTCAGAATGGGTCAGCGTGGCATAGAACATCTCCATAGCAGCCGCATTCTCCGGCACGTCGCTGGGCTGGATCATAATCCCCCCGTTAATCGTATAATTTTCACTGGCCTCAACCAGCTTTAAGCATTTGATATAATCCTCCATGGTACCCCGGCGGCGCAGCCCGTCCCACTCGTCGATAAAAGCGCATCCGTAGGTAGGGGCGGGATTGATATGGCCGTCGCCGATTACCGTATCGTATTTAGGGTTTCTCGCATAAAGGGTGAAGGATGAAGGGGCTTTTTGTACCCAGTGCATCACCTGCTCCTCGGTGAAAAACGCAGTGTTGCCCTCCACTCTGATGCCGTTATTTTTCAAAATCTCCACCGCTTTTTCATTGTGGATTCTAACGCCCACCTCCTGCATAATCTCCATAGCTGCCTGATGTATCATCTGTTCTCTTGACATGTTACCATCCTCCTATTCCAGTTCCGCAACTCCCCTCCCATGCCCCCTGAACTGGGAGAATTTCCAGCCACTTCAGTGTCTGTAAATCCTCCCGGGCATGTCCGGTACGTTGCTGTTTTTCAGTTCCGCAACTCCCTGTTTTTTATCTGTTCCTTACGCCCAGTTTCAGCACGTCCCGCAGATAGCGTACGCTTTCCTCGCAGGCCGCAAGTTCCCTGGCTCTTGCCTCCTCAATCGGCTCTTCCATACTTTTAAAAGCGATCTCATTTTCAAAAATGATTTTATCCATCGGGGACTTCTCCCGGATCTGTGCCACCATCTTCGGGCAGTCCATGGAGCCCTGGCCGTGGGGAGCGCCGATATCGTGAACGCCCAGCGGGTCAACTACAATAATGTCGTCGCTGAAATGACAGCAATATGCTTTGGGCAGCATCTTCTCCATCACGTCGTAAGGGTTCTCAATCACCTGCAGCGGGTTCATGGTGTCCACACAGGTTCCGATCAGCGGATGGTTTAATCTGTTCACGATCCACAGAATCTCGTCTGCAAAAGTATCCGTATGGTTCTCGATTGCGATCTGCATGCCGTATTCCTCGATCATCGGTATCGCTGCCTTAAACTGGTCGTACCGGTCGGCCATCTGGCGCATCACCTCCGGATGCATGCAGGAGCCGTACAGCTCTCTGGGGCGGAGGATATCAAGGCTGAACTTCACCAGCTCCGCATCCAAGTCATGGCCGATTTTCAGGGCTTCCTCCACCGTGCAGTTTACCCGGGAATCGCTGCCTGCGTGAAAAGAGGAATTAAACTCCAGGAATAAGTCGTGGTCTTTTGCGGCCTGAGCCACTTTTTTCAGGTTTTCCGTTGAAAACGGGTCTTTTTCGGCAGTGGTCAGCAGATCCACCTTTGTAATCTGAAGTCCGTCCAGCTCCCATTTCTCAGCCCTGTCCATCAGCTCATACAGAGACATGGTCTGCTCAAAATAATAATCCTTGCCGAATCCCCAGCTCTCTCCCAGTCCGAAAAAGTGCAATGTGTAGGTGTGCATACCCAGCCTGAGCGGCCTGTTTTTGTCTGCCATTTTATACTCCTCCTGTCCGTTAAAATTTTACTGCTGCCATTTCTTTTGTGTTGAATTTGTAAACACGTTTACTTTTTATATATTGTAAACACGTTCACAAATTAAGTCAAGAGGTTTCTGCATACTTATTATTTTTTGTGAAACTTGCAATGAACAGAACGGAAGAAATGCCAAAAAATTTATGTAAAAGTATTAAAAACCGTCGTTCAACGGATTTTCTGCATCCGTAAAACGACGGTTCCCTGTTCCAATATTTTTCATCCTTTATCTTTACAAAATCTGGCTGAACTCCACCCGCTCCCTGTCCGGCCCTTCCACGATGAAAAAGCGGACGCCCTTCTCCCAGAAAGGCAGAAACTGAACCGGCTCCAGTATATGCAGCCCATTTTCCCTGGCCAGCTGATAAGCTGCTTCAATATCCGTGACGCCGATCGCGAAATGGTTAATAGCTCCGTCCTTTCCCGCCGGACTGTCACATTCATAAATTTCCAGAACCAGATCGCCCAGCTTTAAAAAAGCCACCTGCTCCCCGGTTTCCGGATGCTTTGTCAGCAGCTCCTGCCGAAATCCAATCTCCTGATAAAAAGCAATGCTTTTTCCCAGATCCCCCGTGGGAATCCCAATATGCTGCAAGCCTTCGGCCAACGCTGAAAAATCCATCATTTCCTCTTTTCTGACACAAGTCCTTCTCAAACCGGGCAATATCCAATAAGCCGATTCCTTTGTGTCCTGTTCATACTTTTATCACCGCTTTGACAATATCCGCCTTATTTTGCAGGCTCTGCTCCATGGCCTTTTTAATCTCCTGCAGCGGGAACACATTTGATACGATCCCTCTTAAGTTTACCCTCCCGGAGGCCACGGCCTCGATGGCCATCGGATAAATGTGCCGGTACCGGTAACAGGTTTTTATGGTCAGCTCCTTGTCAAGCGCCATACTTAAGGGCAATGTCATCTCCCCGGTGGCGGAATAGCCCACCAGCACGATGGTACTTCCTTTTTTGGCTGCCCGGATCGCCTGCCGGGTGGTCGTTTCCATGCCCGCTGTCTCGATTACCAGATCCGTTCCTTTCCCGCCTGTCAGGCGCATCAGCTCATCAGCTGCATCGGTCCGGCTCCCGTTCACGATATCCGTAGCGCCCAGCTCCGACGCCTTTGAAAGCCGTTTCTCCATAATATCAACGGAAATGATCCTGGTCACTCCCATCGCCTTTAGCGCCATTACGGAAACGAGGCCGATACATCCGGCTCCCATAACTGCCACAGTCATCCCCACATGGGCGCCTCCCTGGGCCGCCGCATGGAACCCTACCGCCAGCGGTTCGATCAGGGCTGCCTCCATCGTGTCCATGCTGTCCGGAATTTTAAAGCACAGGCCGGCTTCGTGGGTTACATATTCCTGAAATGCGCCGTCATAAGGGGGCGTGGAATAAAAAATCACGTCCGGGCATAAATTATACCGTCCTGTCCGGCAGAATTCACAGTGTCCGCAGGTACGCCCCGGTTCCAGCGCCACCCGGTCGCCGGGTTTCAGGTTTTGGACGCCCGCCCCCAGCTTCTCCACGATCCCTCCCACCTCATGCCCAAGCACAAAGGGCGGATGCACCACCACGTCGCCGATCGCCCCATGTTCATAAAAATGCAGGTCAGACCCGCATATTCCCACATACTCCACCCGGATCAGCACTTCTCCCGGTCCCGGCACGGGAATGTCCCGCTCCTTAAGTTCGATTTGCCTGATTCCGGTCATTACCGCAGCTTTCATCTTTTCCTTCATCTTTATCTCCTAATTATAGTTCCGCAACCCCTTGTTCTTCTCCCGTCAGTTATCCGGATGCTGGCACAGGTAATGCAAGCCGTACAAAACGGAATTTTCCGGATCCTTTGCCTTCCTGATCTCCACTTTGCCACAGCAGTCCCAGATATGCTCCTGGATTCCTTCCGACAGCATCTCGTACAGCCCCTCAAAATTCATGATGCCGCCGCTTAGCACCACCACCTCCGGGTCATAGGCATGGATCAGGTTCAAAATCCCGGTTCTCCATGATTTTACACAGTGGCTGACCGCCCGCACAGCCACGGCATCCTGTTTTTGGTACCATTTTTGCAGCACCCTGAAATCCAGCCCTGCCTCGCCGGATAGGCCGCTTTCTCCATATCCCGGATCCTGCCTTACCAGCCGCTTAAGCGCCCATCCGGAAGCCATGGCTTCCAGGCAGCCATGGTTATTGCAGATACAACCGGGGCCGTTGACATCGATAATAATATGCGAAGCCAGGGCGCCCGCCGTATAATGCCTGCTTTTCAGGATCTTTCCCTCATAAGCCACCGCCGTCCCCACGCCGGTTCCCAGAATCAGCATGGCCGCATCCTGAAAACCCCGGGCACAGCCGTAATGCAGTTCCCCCAGAAGGGCAAGCTTGGAATCCATCTCCATCACCATCGGCAGGCCGAAGGCCTCCCGGCACCAGCCCTCCAGGTCCATCCCCAGACTGTCCTCAAATTTCCCGATCAGTCCTACGGGTCGTTTCCTGATCGGGTCCACGATGCCCGGCATGGAAATTCCCACGCAGGAAAAGCCTTTAAGACCATGGTCGCCGGCCACCTTAAGCACCGCCTGTTTTGTATCCTTAAGCCTTACCGTAAGTCCGTTCTGCGCATAAGCCGGAATCGAGGTCTGGTTTAATATGCGCCCGTCCTCCATAGCCGCCAGCTTAATCGCCGTGCCGCCGAAATCTATCCCTATCGTTTTCATTTGCCCTCTTTCCGGCTTTTACAGCCTCTCCGCCCGGATTCAATTTCAGAAAGTTTTTCCCGTTTTTTCTCTTTTACGCCTCAGCTAATCCCGGAAATCCCAAGGTACAGTCGCGAACCGTTACGAAGGGCCGAACCGCTTCAATCCCGTCCCTTTCTGCCAGCCCGAAGGCAAAGGCCGTCGCCGTCCCCGCCGCGGCTCCGGTTTCCAGCGCCTTCTGCCAGCTTTGTTCCGCCGCCCATCCCGCCAGAAAGCCTGCCAGCATGGAATCCCCGGCTCCCACGGTATTGCTTACGGCTCCCCGGATTCCCTCCGCATAGAATGCCTGGCCGCCGGCCGTAAAGAGCACCGCGCCCTCCCTGCCCATGGACACCAGGATGTTTTCCGCCCCTGCCCGGCGCAGCCTGCGGATACATTCCTCCAAATCCTCTGCTTTCCGGACGGATATGCCGCACAGCTCCTCCAGCTCCTTAAGGTTCGGCTTAATCAGAAACGGATGGCAGAATAATAGTCCCATCAGTTCTTCCCCGGTGGTGTCCGCAGCGATATGAAGCCCCGCAGGCCGCAGTTTTTCCACAAGATATGTATAAGCGCCCGCAAGCCCCTTCGGCACATTCCCGGACAAAACCAGATAATCCCCGGGCTTTAACGACCCAAGCTTCGCCGCCAGCCTGTCCATGTCTTCTTTCCCGATCACAGGCCCGTTTCCGTTGATCTCCGTTTCCTGTCCGGCAGTAATCTTCGTATTGATCCTGGTAAACCCATGGTTCAGCCAGACAAACTGACTGGAAACGCCGTAACGGCCAAGCATGGCCTCATAAGCCTTTCCGGTATCGCCGGCCAGAAATCCGAAAGCTTCCGTAGCCATGCCCAGCCTGCTTAAAATAATGGATACATTGACCCCTTTCCCGCCGGGAAACACATAGGCTTCATCAGCCCGGTTTAACTGCCCTTCCCGAAACCCGGAAAGGGTTACCAGATGGTCGATGGCCGGATTTAACGTCACCGTAGCAATCATACACTGCCTCATAGGCTGAATTCCTTCGCCGCCTCAAACATGGCGATAATATTTTCCACCGGGATATCATTCTGGATATGGTTGCAGCTGGAAAGAATATATCCGCCGTCATGGTACATGGCATTCAGCATCTTTTTCACTTCATCCCGCACATCCTGGACGGTTCCCCGCATCGCCTTCTGGGTATCCACGCCTCCGTGGAAACAGATCTGATGGCCAAATTCCTGTTTCAGTCCATACGGGTCCATATCCGCCGCCACAGTCTGAATCGGGTTCAGGATATCCACGCCGCAGCCTATGATCGCCGGAATCGCTTTCCGAACCGCGCCGCAGCTGTGCAGGAACACTTTTGCCCGGGGCGCTTTCTCCTTAATCATCGCGTTCAGCTTTTTTCGCTTTGAAAGGATAAATGTCTCCAGGCATTCGGGGGACAGCAGCAAAGAGGTCTGGGAGCCGTAATCGTCGCCGGTTTCCACAATATCCACATAAGGGCCGATCTCATCCAGCACATAGCCGTACCATTCCATCTGTACCCTGGCCACCTGGTCTGTCAGCCCGTGGGCAAATTCCTCGTCGGAAAGCATATCTACCATGAAGTTTTCCGTTCCCCGAAGCCAGCAGGCCAGCTCAAAAATCCCGTTCATCGGCGCCCGCAGGGCGACGGCATACTGATTGTCCTCATATAACCTCCGGGCCTGTTCCTTCATCCCAGTAAGGTCGATCAGCTCCTCCGCCCGGGGCCAGGCATAGGAAGCCAGATCCGCCGTATCCGCATCCTCCAGCGGATTTTTCACAAACTCCATCCCGAAAGGACCCTTCTTTTGGACAATCCCCCACTCGTTCTGAAAAGAACCGTCCGGATAATGAACCGGAAATTTTTTATTTGTCTTCACAAACAGGCGGCGGATATCGACCTGAAAATAATC
Source organism: uncultured Lachnospiraceae bacterium (assembly GCA_910579325.1). Lineage (GTDB taxonomy): Bacteria > Bacillota > Clostridia > Lachnospirales > Lachnospiraceae > Paralachnospira_A. Next base: position 27,752 of record CAJTTU010000028.1, read on the forward strand.
AAGGATTCTCTCGTCATAATAACAGGCGTTGCTGCCCTCCCTAAAGGGCGGGATATCTTCTTGAAAGCCAAGATAGTCTTTCAGTTTAAAATAAACGCCGTCTAACAGGCAGCAGGCCATCCCTCCCAGATCCAGGGGCACCCGGTCCGTCTGCTCATGGTTCAGTGCTTTTAATACTCTCTCTTTTGATGTCATATTCTCCTCTTTCCCGGCGCGGCTTTCCGCCCATGTCCGGCAAACCTTTAACAGATATTTTCTTTGTGCATTTCACCAAGGCGCGCCACAATCTCCTGGTATTTCCGGTATTGCCTGCCGTACCGTTTTGCCTGCACGCTGTCCGGAACAAAGGTTTTCCCCCTGCTTCTGGCATTCATTTCGGACGCAGCCTCCGCCATATCTTTAAAAATCCCGGTTCCGTACCCGGCGATTACCGCCGCCGCCTTATGGGAGGTGTCTTTTTGCAGAAGCTGTACAAAGGGCAGCCCCAGCACATCCGCCTTAATCCGGATAAATTCCTCGGACCTGGCGCCTCCCGCGCTGGTAAATACTTCCTTCACCTCAAGCCCCGGGAACATTTCTTTGATCCGTTTTAAGTAAAACCGGTATTCATACCCGATGGACTCCATAATGGATTTAAACATATGGGCCCTGCCGTGATAAAATTTCAGGCCGATCCAGTGCCCGGAAAAGCAGGCGTCGCTGGGACAGATCCTGCCTGCGAAAAAAGGAATAAAAAATAAAGAATCATTTTCCACGCCTGCAGTCTCTTTTGAGAGGGCATCAAAGGGCAGGCCGCCGTCATAATTGACCTGGTCATGATACCAGCTCATATCCTGGCCGCCCAGCACAAAGCCAAAGGGAGTAAAAAGCTTTGGGATCACCGACCGGGGGTACAAAAGAATCTTTTTTTCCGTATCCGGATGGTATTCATCCACGCAGGCGGTGATGACGGAGGCAGTCCCCGCCACATCCAGAACCATATTGCTTTTGACCAGCCCGGCTCCCAGGCAGGAGGCCGCCGTATCGCCGCATCCGGCCATAATGGGGGTGCCTTCCTTCAAACCTGACTGCGCCGCCCATTCTCCCGACACATGGCCCACCACATCAAAAGGCGCCACGATCTTCGGCATAATTCCTTCCGGAATCCCAAACAGCTCCAGAAGTTCATCGGACCAGCAGCCCTTTTTCGTATCCGCCATATTGGTCAGGTGGATATGGGTATAATCGATGTAGGCCTCCTCCGCCTTTAAGCCGGCCATCCGGCCTGACACATAGGTAGACGCAGGGATCATTTTCCGGATTTTCGCGAAAACCTCCGGATGGTTTTCTTTCCACCAGTAAATCTTCGCCCCCTGAGCCACAATGATAGGACAGCCGGACAGGCGGATAATCCGTTCCTCTCCCATCGCCTGCATTTTTCTGATCGACGATTCGCACCGCTTATCCAGTCCCGGGTCATAAGGAATCACCGGATTCCAGTCCTCGTCGATCCCCACGATACCGGCCATCATCGCCACCACCGCAATGCCGGCGATGCAGGAGGCGTCCGCTTTGCTTTCCCGCAGCAGCGTTTGCGTAGCCAGAAGCACGCCCTTGGTCAGTTCTTCGGCCGGGATGCTGATTTCCCCGTCGTCTTTCTCCGTATACCTGTTTTCAGAAAACGCGCTGAACAGGACATCCCCGGACAGGTTTACCAGCGCAGCCTTCGTTCCCTGGGTGCCCAGATCCAGCGATAAAAAATATTTTTCCTTTAACATCTGCCGCATCCTTTTTATCAGTTGTTAACCAGTCACAAAGTTCACTTAAGCCCCGTCAGGCTTCATCACGATCTTCATCGTTCCCGCAGGCTTTCCGTTAGTCAGATATCCCGCCAGCGTCTCCATGGAAACCACCTGGCTGATCACATCCTTTACGCGGATCTTGCCCTGGGAAACCAGGTCTATGGCCTGTGAATAGGTATGGACCGCAGTGCATGTCCCGATATAAGTCCAGTCGTTGGCATAAATCTGGTACGGGCTTATGGGAACCATCGTATCCGTATCGGCACAGCCAAACTGAAGGATTCTGGCACGCTTTGCCGCCACGCCAAACATTTGTCCTATCACTTTCGGATTGCCCGTGGCATCTACCACCACGTCAAAGCCTTTCGGATACGCCTTCTTAACCTCCCCGATATTCCGGAAGGTTTTTGCCGCGCCCATCGCCGCCGCCCGCTCCAAGCATACGGGGTCAAGGTCTACGATGGCGACCTGGCTCATTCCCGCAATATTCAGCGCTTTCAGCAGCAGAAGCCCCATCGGCCCCGCGCCGAAAACCACCGCTTTCCCGCCGTATTCCGGCTGCAGCCGTTTTACCCCGTAAATCGCGCAGGCCAAAGGCTCGATCAGCGCGCCCTCCTCAAAACTGATGTTTTCAGGCAGCTCATAGAGCTGGGAAGCCGGCACGGCCACATATTCCGCAAAAGCCCCGTCCCTTGTCACGCCGGACGCCTGGGCATTCTCACACATGTTTTCCTGTCTGTTCAGGCAGTAATAACAGTGATGGCAGTATATATTCGGATCAGCCGTTACCCGCTGGCCGGCCTTCCATCCTTTTACATTTTTTCCCACCTGTTCGATCACGCCGGAAAATTCATGGCCCTGAATCAGGGGATATACCGCCGGATATGTCCCGTGGTAAATATGGAAATCCGAGCCGCACAGGCCGGCTGCTTTTACTTTAATCAGAACCTCGTCTTCTTTTGGAACCGGAACCGCCGTATCTCCCACTTTCATCTGTTCCACGGCATTTAATAATATCGCTTTCATAGTCTTCCTCCTAATTGTAGTTCCGCTGTTTTTTAGAGTTAATGTTTCTTTTTCTCTTTAATCGTGGAAAGGATCACCGCGGCGATGATAATCGCGCCTTTTAACATCTGCTGCGGATAGGCGGGTACGTTGCACAGATTTAAAATATTTGTGATAATCGCCAGGATAAAGGCGCCGATCAGGATCCCCAGCACATTGCCGGAGCCGCCGGACAGGGAAGTCCCGCCTACCACCACGGCCGTGATGCAGTCCATTTCCAGCCCGTCGCCGCTGGCCGGGGAGCCTACGCCCAGCCTGGCCGCCAGCACGACGCCGCCAAGGCCTGCCAGAAGCCCCGTGAAGGCATAAGGCAGTATCTTGTAAAATCCTGTTTTGATTCCGCTTAGCCGGGCCGCTTCCTCATTTCCGCCTATGGCATAGCAGATACGGCCGAATTTTGAAAACTTGATCAAAATGACTGTCAGAAGATATACCAGGATCCAGATCAGCGTAGGCACCGGAAGAAACCCGAACAGCCGTCCGCCGCCCAGCATCTTAAATCCGGCCACATTCTCAAAGCCGGTCCATTGAATCGTCTTGGCGCTGGTAAACCAGTAAGCCATGCCCCGGGCAAAATACATGGTGCCGAGGGTTGTGATAAAAGGCGCCACCTTAAGCTTTGACACCAGAAGGCCGTTCAATATCCCAAACAGCGCCCCCACAAGAACAGCCATAAAACCGGCCGCTATCCAGTTATGGCTTTCCAGCCAGGTCGATGCCATCACGCCGGCCACCGCCGCCACCGAGCCTACGGAAAGGTCGATGCCCCCGGTCAATAGTATGGTAAACATGCCGCAGGACACAATCATGGACACGGCCATCTGCAAAACAAGGTTTTCAAAATTGGACTTTGTCAAAAACACCGGCGACGCGATACTGGAGATCACAATAATCAGCACCAGCACTGCCAATGGGATCAGCTGGGATTTGATCGCCTGGGAAAATCCGCTTAATTCCTTTGTTCCTTCTTTTTTTCCAACCATTTTAATTACTCCTGTACATTAGTGCGATGATATTTTCACTTGTCATATCCTGTTCTTCCGTAAGCATGCCGGAAACTTTCCCTTCCCGCATCACCAGCAGCCGGTCTGCGATCCCGATCGCCTCCTCCGTCTCGGAAGAGATAACGATCACCGCCGTACCCTGCCCGGCCAGCTGATGGATCAGCGTATAGATTTCCGCTTTGGCGCCCACGTCGATACCCTGGGTGGGCTCGTCAAAAATCAGCACTTTAGGATGTGCCGTCAGCGCCTTGGCCACAACCACTTTCTGCTGGTTCCCGCCGCTTAGCTGCCTGCACAGCGTCTCTATAGATGGAGCTTTGATATGAATCTGCTCTTTGATTTCGTTTACATATTCGGTTTCCTGCCTGCGCTTCACCATTCCGAATGAGAAAAACCGGTCGATGTCGCTGTAGGTCACATTTTCTTTGATGGAGCGTTCCGCCACCACGCCCTCCCCTTTCCGGTCCTCCGGCGCAAGAAAAATCCCGTTTTTAATCGCCTCATAGGGTGATCTTATCTTAACCTGTTTTCCTTCTATATAAACGGAACCGGATTCCAGCCGGTCGATCCCGTAAATCGCCCTGGCCAGCTCCGTCCGTTTGGAGCCTACCAGGCCCACGATTCCCAGAATCTCCCCTTTTCCTACCCGGAAGGAAATATCATGGATATTTTCATTGGTAAAGCCTTCGATCCGGAATGCCTCCTCCGTAAAAGGCCCTTTCCGCTTTTCGGGAAACATAGCGGTCAGCTTCCGTCCAAGCATATGGTTGACCAGCATATCATTGGTCAGGTTCTTGTTCTCCAGGGTGGTAACCATGGCGCCGTCCCGCATCACCGCCACTCTGTGGGAAATCTTGAAAATTTCTTCCAGCCTGTGGGAAATATAGATAATCGTCGTTCCGGCTTTCTGAATCTGTTCGATCATCCGGAACAGGATATCCACCTCATTGTCAGACAGCACTGCCGTAGGTTCGTCGAATATCACAATCCTGGGATTCTGCCTCAGCATCTTTACAATTGTCACCAGCTGGCACTGAGCCACGCTCAGATCCTTCATCTTTGTTTTGGCCCGGATCGCAAGGCCATATTCATCCAGGGACTGCTGGGCTTTGGCATAAATCGCCTTCCACGGCACAAAGCCCCCTTTTGTATAGCCTTCCTCGCCGAGAAAAATATTTTCGGCCACAGTCAGCTCCGGCACATATTCGGCCCGCTGGTAAGCCTGATAAATGCCCAGCCTCTTTGCCTGCAGCGGGGAGCCGATCTCCGTTTCCTTTCCATCCAGCAGGATCGTCCCCGCGTCTTTTTTATGGGCGCCTGTCAATATCTTCATCAACGTGCTTTTCCCTGCGCCGTTTTCTCCTACCAGCGCTAAGGTCTCGCCTTCATAAACATCCAGATCGATATTTTTCAGGGCGTGTACGGCCTGGAAATATTTTTCGATTCCTTTCAGACTTAAAATCTTGTTCACAATCGTCTCTCCATACTTCTTAATTAATACGGGGCGCCGGAAAGCTGTTCTTTGTCTCCCGGCGCCCCGCACCCCTTTACCCTTTATGTTTCAGGCATATATTAGAACGCGGAATCCGGGTCATATACCTCGTCGATATTCTGTTCATTGGCCTCTACCGGCGCCAGATGCAGAATTCTGTTTTCCGGAACCGTTCCGTTTTCCAGGTAGGACAGCACCAGGTCAGCGCCGATCATGCCCATGCCCACCGGATCCTGCCCGGCGATAAATTTAATGTTGGTACCGTCTTTGATGGCTTTTAAAGCCGCCTTGTCGCCGTCACGGCCGCACATATACATCTCGTTTCTGTCCGCCCGTTCACATGCGGTCAGCGCGCCGATCAGGAAAGGATCGCTGATGGCAAACATAATATCGATCTGTTCGTTGGCTACCAGCATGTCCTCTGCCATCTGAAGCCCCGCTTCCTCTGTCCAGGCGCCGCCGTACAGATGGGATACCTCTTCCAGCTTATGGTCGGCCTGTACGCTGGCCACGCCGTCCCAGAATCCGTCATAAATCAACTGTGCCACCGCGTTTCCTTCCACGCCGTCGAACACACAGCAGGTTCCGGCTACTTCGCCCTTCTGGTCCACCAGATAATTCGCCGCGTTTACGCCGCAGGAAAATCCCAGCGCATAGTTGTCGCTGCCCACAAAGGCAAGATAATTATGGAAGTCATCGGCCAGCTTGCTGTCCACCGCTACCACGGGGATTCCGGCATCCGCAGCTTTTTGCAGCGCCTCGCTAACGCCTGAAGGCGGATCCACCACGTTAATAATAATGGCATCCACATCCTGGGTAATGAAATTTTCAATCTGGTTTACCTGGGTGGCCAGGTCTGCGTCCGCGTCGGAAACCAGGCATTTGGCGCCCAGGGATTCGATGTAAGCTTTTGTCTCCGTAGGGCCGGCGTAGAAATAGGCTGACGCCATGTTTCCGGCCACATAGGCAATGGTGTACTCTTTGCTCAGCTCACCCTCAAGCGTAAAGGTATCTCTTGCCACAAAATCCTCTGCCACGCCGTTGTCGATTCCCGCATAGGCGTCAATCAGGCTGTTTCCCGTGCTCTCCCCCTGGGCTGCCGTTTCTTTTGCCGCCGTTTCTTTCGCTTCTGTCCCGGCAGCCGTCTCCTGCCCTTCTGTCTGGGGCGCCGCTGTTGTACCTTTGTCTTTGGAATCTCCGGTACCGGAATTTCCGCAGCCCGTCAGACAGCCGCCGATCAGTGAACACGCAAGCAGTACGGCAATCATCTTCTTTTTCATTTGTTACACCTCCATAAGATAAATTTTTTTATGCTCAAATTGCCCGACACCTGGTCTTGTGGCAACAAAAGCCATTTGTGTAAACGTTTACATTCCCATGTAAAATTTTCCTGGCAGAATTTTATCTGCCAGAAGGTCAATCGTATGCGGTTATACCGGCAAAATATTTTTGACGGACTCCCCGACCCGCAGGGTTGTGGGGAACGTAATGGTGCGAACCACTTCCGGGTTTCCGTCGGCGATATTATTCAGTACCAGCTCTACCGCCGCCATAGCCATCTCTTTTAACGGGATCGCCGCCGTGGTGAGCGTGGGACTGTACAGTTTAAAATCCCTCAAACCGTCAAATCCCGATACGGATACATGCTCCGGAATCTTAAGCCCCCGCTCCATCAGCGCCGTGTAAACACCCTTGGCACAATACTCGTTCATACACTGTATGGCCGTGGGCGGATCCTGACAGTCCATCAGTTTCAGCGCTCCCGCATACCCCGGAGTAGTACTGTTTCCTTCATCTACCAGGTAAGCGTCATGAAATTCGATTCCATTGTCAGCAAGGGCTTTTTTATAGCCGTTCACCCGCTCCAGAAGATTGGGATGATGGAATTCATACCCTACGAACCCGATTTTCCGGTGCCCGTTCCTGATCAGGTAATTCACCGCCTGGTACATGCCCTTTTTGTTCTCCACGCAGATCCGATCCACTCCGTCGAAACCGGTCTCAATTGCCACTACAGCCAGATTTCTTCTGATCTTCTCAATCAGCTTTTCCGAATCCAGCAAGGCTGAGCTTAAGATAATCACTCCCGCAGCCTTCCGGCTGATCAGGTCGTCGATATAGTAATTGATCTTTTCCAATTCCGAATTGGAAATACAAAGCTGGAGGGAATATCCTTTCTCCCTCAAGGCAGGCTCTATGTATGTGGTCATCTCCGCGTAATATACGTTAAAAATATCCGGGATGATCATGCCCACCACTTTGCTGACGCTCTGCTTCACAAGGCCTCTGGCTACTTCATTGGGAATATACCCTACGGTATCAATAATCTGCTGCACTTTCTTTTTTGTCTTTTTGCTCACCCTGTCGCTGCCGTTGATCACCCTTGACACCGTCGCCGTGGAAACCTGTGCCATTTTGGCAATTTCTTTAATGCCATACATCTTTTCCATGATAATTCAGCTCTTATTTTCTTTTTTCATCTATGAACCTATCTTACCATCTTATCCTCAATTGGTCAATAGTTTTTTTGAAAACGTTTACATTTTTTTATCTTAACTATTTTGCACAAAAATGCTCCGCCAGGATATGCGTTGTATCCTGGCGGAGCAAAACTCTTTATCATTCTTTTTGGCTTCACTTTACGGCTCCAAATCCTCCCCCACCCTGAGCACCTGCCCCATCAGCTCCATCAGCTTCGGGATATCTGCCGGCTTGGCCATATGGGCATTCATGCCGCTCTCCCTGGACTGATACCGGTCCTCCTCAAAGGCGTTGGCCGAGAGCGCGATAATGGGGATGCCGGAGCAGGCCGGGTCATCCATACTTCTGATGGCTCTGGCGGCCTCATAGCCGTTCATCACCGGCATCTGAATATCCATCAGAACCAGCCCGTAACGGTCCGGGACGGCTTGCAGCTTATTCACGGCCTCCAGTCCATTTTCGGCTGTCTCCACCTGGAATCCGGCTTCCTCCAGAAGCTCTGTTTCGATCTCCAGGTTGATCTGGTTATCATCCACCAATAACAGTTTTCTGGAACCCATCGCCTGAATAAGCGCCTGCCCAAGCTTCTCCGGTTCCATCGCCTGGCTGCTCTGAATCCGCAGCCTGAGGGTCACCGTAAAACGGCTCCCTTCTCCCGGCACACTGTACAGGTCAAGATCCCCGGACATCATCTCCACAAAGTTTTTTACGATCGTCAGGCCCAGCCCCGTTCCCTGTACTTCACCGGTCATCGAGGCGCCGCCACGCTCAAAGGGTTCAAAAATACACTCCTGCAGCTCCTGGCTGATGCCCTTCCCGTTATCCTCCACAATAAACCGGTAGACCGCGTGATTGCTGGCCGGGTCTTTTTCCTCGGTTACTGTCAAGCGGACCCAGCCGCCGCCGTCCGTGAATTTCACCCCGTTATTGGTCAGGCAGAATAGAATCTGCCGCAGCTTCTGGCTGTCGCTGTAAACGTCGGCATGGGTTAAACCGCTTAAATCCACGGAGAAACGGATGCCCTTTTTCCCGGCGCTGATTCCCACGGTTTCCTGCACATTTTCGGCGATGTCCCTTAGGCTGCACGGGATATCCTCCGCCTGCATGGTGCCGGACTCGATCCGGGAAATCTCCAGCACGTCATTGATCAGGTGCAGAAGCTGGGTGCCCGCGGTCTCGATCCCGTCCAGATATTCCGAAAGAATCTCCGGATGGTCGATATGGGTTTTGGCCAGCGCCGTAAAACCGTTGATGGCATTCAGCGGCGTGCGCATATCGTGGGACATGTTCGCGAGAAATGTGTTCTTTGTGACATTGGCCATCCTGGCATGGTTCAGGGCATCCTCAAACACCTTTTTCTGCTCCATCTCATGCCTCACTTCTTCATCTACCCTGCGGCATCCCAGGACAATCCGGGAAACGGGCCGCTCATCTCCCACGCCGGCGATGCGAAGCTGCAGATACTGCTGCTCCCCGTCTTTCACTGCCCGGAAGTTCACATAATAGGACTTGCTGTCGGCCAGCTTTTGCTGCATATAAACCGGATCGATGGCCCGAATCACCATGGCCTGGTCCTCTGGGCAGACCCAGGTCTTCACATAATCCACGGAAAACCAGCCAAAAGGACGGGGCTGCAGCTTTCCCTCAAACTGCCGTTCTGTCCGGCTCCCCATCCGGTAGGGCAGGATCTTATCCGTTTCCAGATTGACATAAAGGATGGACTCATAGCTGATGCTCAGCCCTTCGATTACCTCCAGCCGCCGTAGCTGCTCCTGGTTAATGAAATTCAGTTTTTTATTATATTCCCGGGTCTGCCTTTGCAGCTCCTCCTCCTTCTGCTCCTTCTCATATACCAGACGTTCCTGCCGTTCCTGCAAGGCCTTTCGTTTTTCCGTGGCATCCCCGGCAAACACATAAAAGACGTCTCCCATCGTGTCGCTGCGGATAAAGTGTCCGTAATCCTCTATCCAGCGCACCTGGCCGTCTTTGCGGATAATCCGGTATTCCACATAGTCGAGGTCATACTGGCTGTGGGCGATCTGTTCCTGAATGCTTTCTTCAACTTCGTCCAGATCCTCCGGATGTACAAGCCCGCAAAACGTGCCGCCTGTCAGCTCCTGAAATTCTTCGAACGTATCACAGCCAAGGATACGCCGCATGGCTTTATTCGCGTATATGATCCGCTCTTCCTGATCGGCCTGATAGACAAAAAAGCCTCCCGGCATCTGATCCATCATCTGTTTGATCTCGTTATTCCCAAACAGGCCCTCTTTTATTTTATCAAGCTTATCCAATGCTGCCACCAAGCCTTTCTTTTCCGCTTATTCTGTGTCTTTGGACAGCATATTCCTGAAAACATCTGTCCAATCCGGCCGCAACTTCCTTCTGGTAAAAGTCATGATAATAACTTATCATATTTTCCCAAAAAAGTATAGTATTCTAATTGAAAAAGAATCCCGATATTAGCCAGGTGCTGACTGAGTATCGGGATTTACGCCGCTGTTATTTACAATTCTTAAACAGGATTTTATATCTTCCAAACAATATTTTTTGATACATCGCATCTAAAGAGACATGGCCTTACCTTGTATGAACCGCAAAATAAATACACAATCCTGCCAAAAGATTTGTTATACTTTCATGCAGTCATACTTCTTCCAAATGCATATTTTCCGGAACCGTATACCCGCATGATTCGCAGACTGCCTCACCGGCGGTACGGCCATCTTTGACAAACACCTCAATATCATCCCCGCAGCCGGGACAGTCGATTTCTTTTATGGTTATCATATTCCTTGCGTTTTCACATCCTACGGCAACACTCATGTTATTTCCTCCTTGATTTCTACCTTTTTATCTACAGACCCATGCCGTCTAATATTTCATACAATGCCTTTTTGACCGGCGAATCCTCCGGCAGTTCCACAAGGGGCCTACCGTCACAGTCATACCGGTAGACCATCTCATCCTGGGGAATTACGCCAAGCAAAGACAGCCCCTGCTTTTCTATCTCGTCCCGTGTGCCATCGTCCAGGATTCCGTCCGGCGCGCGGTTAATGATCACCCCTGTCTTTTCCGGCTTCAAATCCAGTTCTTTCATCAGCGCCGCAATCCTTCCGGCTGCCTGTACCCCTCTCCTGGAACAGTCGCTGACCAGGATCGCCGTTTTCATGGACGGGAGCAACCCCCTGCTGATATGCTCCATGCCGGCCTCATTGTCTACCACCACATAGGGGTAATGGCTCTGCAGCTTCCGGATCAGGGTCTGAACCAGCCCATTGACAAAACAGTAGCACCCCTGTCCCTGGGTCCGGCCCATCACCATAAAATCAAAATCATCTTCCTCTGTAAGCGCATCTGCCAGCCGTGTCTCCAGCCAGTCCTGTTTTGTCACTCCCACAGGGATATGATACCGGGTGTCCATATCCGCACGCTCAATCTCCTCCCGCAGCTCCCCAAGGGTGACGCCTACCTCCACGCCAAGCACTTCATTCAGGTTGGAATTGGAATCCGCGTCTACCGCCAGCACCGGCTTTTTTCCTTTTTCACACAGATATTGAATGAGCAGCCCGCATAAAGTGGTCTTTCCCACGCCGCCTTTTCCCGCTACCGCAATCACATGTCCCATTTTGTCTACCTCCTAATTGAGTTCCGCAACTCCCGGGGCTTCGCTATGAGCACTTAGGGTCTGTTCTTTAGACCCTTATGTGCGATGCATACAAAATAGTTAGCGGGTGTCTTTTAACCGCTTACTATTTTGTAGTCCGCTCCGTTGCTGTTCATTTCGCAAATTAATAAACAACCTGTTGATTATTTTTATATAATACATTATAATCAGTATACCCAAAAAGACAATAATCAATATCGGAAAGCTGTACGGTTACTGAACAGAACAGGAAAATTGTTGATTATCGAACAAAAAGCGAGGAATTGTCATGGATAAAAAGATAAAAAAAGAAGACCGGCGTATCCGCTATACGAAACGGGTCATCAAGGAAGCTTTTTTAGAACTGCTGAAAAAGAACAGCTTTACGAAAATCACGGTTACGGAGCTTTGCCGGCTTGCGGAAATTAACCGCGGTACTTTCTACCTGCATTATTACGATATGGACGACGTACTGGACGACGTGTTAAGTGACATGCTGTCCGATACCTCCAGTGTTGTGGACCATGTCTTTTCCGGGGAATGCCCGAATCCCAACTGCTCCTACCCTTTTTGCGATAAAATTCACAGCAACGACATGTTCCGCCCCCTGCTTCTGGATGATACGATCTCCGCGAAAATCATTGACAAGATGGCGGACCATAAGGAGAACTTTATCACCTGGCTGATGTCCCACAGCATCCTTACTTTTGAAGAGGCGGAAGCCGTCTTCTATTTCCAGATGAACGGCTGCCTGACCATCAACAGGCTTATGATCCGCAATCATTGCGATGACTGGAAAAAAATCCAGAAAACCATCGACGCTTTTATCAGAGCCGGGCTGGAAAGCTTTCTGATTCATGACCAGAGGAATGAAAAGATGTAAATCATCGTTTCAACGCCTCCAGCAAAACCATTCCAACCGTCACCGCATCCTCCACCGACAGGTAATGCCCTGCGCTGCTGTCCAGCAAGAGCTTTCCCGTACCCGGAAATTCATCGTCGGCAAACCAGAGATTCATCGTCACGGGATACCGGGGAAGGAATTCAAAAACAGCTGTAAAGTCTGCTTTTGATTCTGCGATTTTTGCCCCCAGCCTTTCACAGATCTCCGTGATCTTCTCCACCTGCCCGTCCCCGAAGTACTCCCCCAGCGTTTTTTCCGTTTCCCGGTCTGTCTCCCCGCCTCTGACCAGCCCCTGGGGTAATTGGCCGAATGTAATCAGATCTCCCGACAGGGGCGTGCCGTCGGCCATTTCCAGATAATGCAGAATGACCAGCTCATGCCATTCCTCCAGCGCCCCTTCCACCTGGAATCCGGGATAAGCTACCCGGATCTGTTTTCCCAGGCTGACAAAGGAAAAAGCGCTTTCTTTCTCATCAAACAATACCCCAGCCTTTCTGGCGATCTCCAATGGATCGCAGGAGCGCAGCCGCTCCCACGCAGCCTTTTTCATTTCCTGATACATGCGGTTTTCCTGTGGTTTTACCTGTGTCATATTTTATCCTCCCTGTGCGAAAAACTCTGAACTGCCGGCCAATGCCCTGAGGTACTGCCCTGAGCATATCCGGCAAAGCCCTGCCGGATATCATCCGGACAATATGCTAACACCGGTCACCCGCCCTGCGAAGCCTGCTTAAAACCTCCCCGAGATGGCCGTCCAGTCCAAAGGATTTTTCTCTGATACTGTCCGCGATATATAACTCGCCGAGATTGACGGTAACATAAAAAGCCTTTGGCTCCGTCTCCACAAGACGCATAAGCGGCGCTTTAATCAGCTGATTGCGCGGCCCTATACCAAGCTCCAGCACTGCCAGCTTTCTGCCATGGTATTGATTTAAGAACGTCTGAAAACGCT
>CAJTTU010000029.1:0-18293 GCA_910579325.1 uncultured Lachnospiraceae bacterium
AAGTTCTGGATGGCAAACAGCAGGCAGATGGCCGTCAGCGCTTTTTCCCCGCCGGACAGCTGCATCATATTCTGCAGCTTCTTTCCGGGCGGCTGGGCTATGATCTGAATTCCCGCTTCCAAAATATCCTTTTCCTCCGCCAGAAGCTCCAAAGTCCCCTGACCGCCGCCAAACAGTTCCTTAAATACTTTGTCAAATTCCTTTTTGATCAGCCGGAACTGCTCCTCAAACTGCCGGCGCATCCCTTCGTCCAGCTCCTCGATAACCTGATTCAGGCTTTCCTCCGCCGCCACCAAATCGTCATGCTGGGTTTTCATAAACCCATAGCGCTCGGACAGCTCCTTATATTCCTCGATCGCGTTGACATTGACATTCCCCAGCGCTTTCATCTGCTTTTTAAGCTCTTCCGACAATTCCTTTAACCGGGGCAGGCTGTCAAATGTTTCATCCCGCAGTCCCTCTGTCTCCGAGGGGGTCAGCTCATACTCACTCCACAGATATTCCACCGCTTTTTCCATCCGGGTTTCCGCCTGCTCCTTCTGATGCTCCAGACGGAACGCTTCCTTGTCAAGCCCTGCGTTCGCCTCATTCAGCCGTTCCCGCTCCGCAAACATGCGGTTCTGCCGCTCAGCGTTTTTCTCCCGGTCAGCCGCCTTCGCCTCTGCCGTCCCGCTCTGCCGTTCCATCTCCGCCGTCAGTATCCGGATACTTTCCTCCGTCTGTCCAATCTGCCGCTCCTTTTCCCCGGATAACTGAACGGACTGCCGGGCTTCCGCTTCGATACTCTCCGCCTCCTGCCGGTTTTTCTCAAGCTCTTCCTGAACACGGTTTTCATTTTCCTTAAGAAATCGAAGCTGCTGGTCTGCCGCGGAATAAGACAGGTTCTGCTCCTCCAGCTTTCGGGAAAGTTCTTCCTTCCGCTCCCGTTCCCGGGTCAGCTGCAGAGTGAAATCGTCAATGGAACCGGTATATTCCTGATTTCGCCGTTCCAGCGCCTGTTCCTCTGTTTCCAGCTCCTCCTTCGCGAGATCAAGCTTGTGCAGCTGCTCTTTTAACTGCTCCAGCTCCCCAAAAAGCTCTTGTCCGTCTTTCTGTAACTCCTTTAATTTATCCTGACCCTGCTTCCGGTCCATCTGACTTCTGGTAAGCTCCACCTGACTGTTTCCCAGCTCCTCCCGGCACTGAACCAGGGCTTCTTCCAGTTCCTTTTTCTTCCCGGTCTCTGCCGCCAGCTCTTCTCTGCCGTTCTCAAACCGGCGCAGGGCTTTCTTCATGCCTTCTTCCAGTTCTTCCAGCTCCCGCTTTCTTCCCAGCAGATTGCTGCTGTTCCTGTAAGCGCCGCCGGTCATGGAGCCGCCCGCGTTGATCAGATCTCCCTCCAAAGTGACAATCCGAAACGTATATCTGTACTTCTTTGCCAGAGCCAGACCATGGTCCAAATGATCCACCACCATAATCCGCCCAAGTAGATATCTGGTAAGCGCCTGATACTCTTCCCGCGCCGACACCAGCTCGCTGGCAATACCGATCACGCCGGGCTCCTCAAGCCCATTCTTAACATCCAGAGTCCTGGAGCCGTCTATGGTAGTCAGCGGCAGGAATGTGGCTCTGCCAAACCGGTTCTTTTTCAGATATTCGATACAGTGTTTCGCCGTGATTTCCGAATCTGTAACCACGTTCTGAATCGAGCCGCCTAATGCCGTCTCTATAGCCGCCTCATACCGTTTATCCACGGAAACCAGATCAGCCACCACGCCAATGATGCCCGGCATCCGGCTTTTACACTCCATCACCCGGCGGATACTGTTTCCATATCCCTCATACCGCTCCGCAATATTCCGCAGCGACTCCAGCCTGGTCTGTAACGTATGATATTCCTGCTGCCTCTCATTCTGCAACCTGGTCAGTTTTAAAAGCTTCTCCTCCTGCTCCTTCTGCCCCAGAGTCAGACGCTGCAGCTGTTCGTTCAGCTCCCCGTTTTGCCTTTCCAGGGCGCTCACCGTCTGTTCCAGCCCCTTCACCAGCTCTCTCTGCACCGCCTCGTCGCTTTTGCTGCGCATCTGCCTTGCGTAAATCTCGCTTTTCCTGGTCCGGGCCTGCTCTTGCATCGTCAGATACCGCTGCTTTCTGGCCGCAAGTCCGGTTCTGTCGCTCATCAGCTTAAGCTGCTGTTCTTTATCGGCGGAAATGTGAGCGTCCAGCGCCGAGATCCGCTCCGCGCTTTGTGCATTTTCCAGAATCAGCGCCTCCCGCTCCTGCTGCCCTTCCTTTAATTGCGCCGTCAGCGTCTCCTGCCGCCTGGAAAATTCTGTCTTCTGCTTCAGCTTTTCCTCATTGTCCTCCTGAAGCTGAGAAAGCCTTTTCGCAAACTCCTCCCGCCGGTTTTCCTCAAAATGTATCTGTTCCCGCAAAAGGCCGATCTGCCCCTCCAGATTTTCTTTTTTCAGGCTGTTTTGAGAAATGCGCTCCCGCTCTTCGCCGATCTCCTCCTCCAGCCTTTTGTTGACCGTGCTCAGCTTTTCATATTCCAGACGGAGCTGCTCCGCTTTCCTGCCGCTTAACTCCAAATCCGCTCTGGCCGTGGCAAGATTCGCGTCAAGCTCCAAAAGGCGGGCCCGGTTCTCCCGGTCCTCAATTAAAAACATATTAACGTCGTAGTTTTTTAATTCCTCTTTATACTTTAAATATTGACGGGCTTTTTCAGACTGTTTTTTTAACGGACCGGTCTGCCGTTCCAGTTCCCCGAGGATGTCCTTGACCCGCGTAAGGCTTAAACGCTCCGACTCCAGCTTTTTCAAAGCCACCGCCTTGCGCTTTTTAAACTTCACGATACCGGCCGCCTCGTCGAACAACTCCCGACGGTCCTCCGGCTTGCCGCTTAAAATCTTGTCAATCTGCCCCTGACCGATAATGGAATAGCCTTCCTTGCCGATTCCCGTGTCATAAAACAGTTCATTGACTTCCCGCAGACGGCAGCTGTGGCCGTTAATCAGGTACTCGCTCTCTCCGGAACGGTAAACCCGGCGGGAAACCGTCACCTCATCATAGTCTAACTGCAGCCTGTGGTCGGAATTATCAAAGGTAATCGCCACATAGGCAAACCCCTGGGGCCTGCGGTTTTCCGTACCGGCAAATATCACATCCTGCATGTTCGCGCTTCGAAGCTGCTTCGCGCTCTGCTCCCCAAGCACCCAGCGCACGGCGTCGGCCACGTTGCTCTTACCGCTGCCGTTGGGCCCCACGATAGCCGTAATTCCGCTCTGAAACCGGAAATCAATTTTCTGCGCAAAGGATTTAAACCCCTGTACTTCAATTTTTTTCAGATACATTCAAAACCTCACCCTGTGCCCGGATAATCGCCTGATACGCGGCATGCTGTTCCGCCGCCTTTTTCGTTCGACCGCTGCCACGTCCCAGTTCTTCACCCCCGGCCATGGCCCGGGAAGTGAACAGCTTGTCATGATCCGGTCCCTCCTCTTTCAGAAGCTCGTAGGTAACAGTGCCGTTTTCCTTACTCTGTACCATTTCCTGCAGGATAGTCTTGCTATCAAAAAAGAGTTTTTTGTGCTCCAAATCATTTAAGATAAACCGAAGAATAAACTCTTTCGCGTTAGCAAAACCACCGTCCAGATAGATGGCTCCGATCAGCGCCTCCATGGCGTCGGAAACGATGGAATCCCGACCGCGGCCGCCGGTGGTTTCCTCTCCCCGGCCCAGGAAAAGATACTCTCCCAGCTTAAGCGTCCGGGTACAAAAGGCCAGAGTCGGCTCACAGACGATGCTGGCCCGCATCCTGGTCATCTGTCCCTCCGGCTGCTCCGGCTCCATATGATATAAAAATTCGCTGCTCACCAACTCCAGCACCGCGTCGCCTAAAAATTCCAGACGCTCATTGTTGCGGGGCCTCTCATTCCTGTGCTCGTTAAAATAAGAGCGGTGGGTCAGCGCCGTAAGCAGCAGCTCCTGGTCGTGAAAGGTATAACCGATCTCCTTTTGCAGCCGCCGCGGCGTAAATACTTTGTCCATATTTTTCTTTTCCTCTTTTCCCGCGCGTTTGCCCACATTTACAAAGCTGGCTCACATGCGCAAAAAGAATCTGCCTCCGGCAGATTCCATGCCCTTAACCCATCGCTTTCCGCGACGTATTCTTTTTGTATACCTAGCCCAGCGCTTTCTCAATCTGCTCCGACGCGTCGCCCACCGTCACGATATTCTCGTAAGCCTCGTCAGGTATCACAATGTCAAATTCCGTCTCGATATCCATTACCAGTTCCGCCACGTCCAGAGAATCCAGCTCCAAATCCTCGGTAAAACTGGTCTCCCTCGTGATTCGTTCCAGAGCAATATCAAATTTTTCCGCTATAATCTTCTGAATCCGTTCAAATACCATAATCATTCTCCTACAATCTTTTATTTTTGTAATCTGCTCCCGGCCCGTCATGACCGGAATCTGAAATATATTTTCCGCGATCTCCGATTTTCGGAAATCATACTTCGCGATTCTCCGCGCCTGATACCAGATTTTCCTGAATCTTTTCCCTGATCCGCTGTTCTTTAAAGGTCACGCACTGGAGAATCGAGTTGCAGACTTCTTTCGCCTTCGCGCTGCCGTGGGTCTTTACCACCAGGCCGTTTAACCCCAGCATGGGCGCGCCCCCGTATTCGCTGGTGTCGAAATTTCTCAGCATTTCCTTTAAGGCCGGCTTGATCAGAACGCCGCCGATCTTCGTCCGCAGACTGCCCATCAGAGACTTTTTAATCTCGCTGATTAAAACGCCGCTGACGCCCTCATAGGATTTTAACACCACATTTCCCACAAAACCGTCGCACACCACCACATCGGCGCCGCCGGCCGGGATCTCCCGGGCCTCGATATTGCCGATAAAATTGATATCCCCGCAGGTTTTCAGCAGCTGATAGGCTTCTTTTGCCACGGCATTTCCCTTTTCCTCCTCGACGCCCACGTTTACCAGGGCTACTCGGGGATTTCTGATTCCCATAACATGTTCCATATAAATAGCGCCCATCCTGGCAAACTGCACCAGATAGGACGTTTTGCAGTCCATGTTCGCGCCGCTGTCAACCAGGAAAGCCACGCCCTTCGCCGTGGGAATTAATGCCCCCAGCGGCGTTCTCTCCACGCCCTTTAGCCGACCTACGATCAGACTTCCCCCCGCCAGCACGGCCCCGGTACTTCCGGCAGAGACAAAAGCGTCCGCCTCTTTGTTCCGCACCATTCGTTCGCCTACTACGATGGAAGAATCCTTCTTCCTGCGCACCGCTATCACCGGCGTCTCCTCCGTGGAAATCACCTCGGTGGCATTTCTGATCTCGATCTGTCCTTCCGGACAGGTATACTGAGACAAGACAGGCCGGATCACATCCTCCTGTCCTACCAGAACCACCCTGACGGCTTTGTTTTTATTTACCGCGTCCACGCTGCCCTTCACGATCTCCAAAGGCGCGTTGTCGCCGCCCATGGCATCCACAGCGACGATAATCTGCTCCGTCTTATCCTCCCGCATTCCAGAAAATCTCCTTTTATGGCTGAAGCAAACCCGGCACTATCATATGGCCGGTCTGCGCTTCGCACGATAAAGTATACTAGAAAAGTTTTCAGAAATCAATAGGTTCCTGCGGAAGCCCCGTTTTTCTTCCCCTCATACGGCGCGCATAAAGAAAACACTCCTGCGCTGGCATAGTCTCGATACCAAAAGCAAGAGTGTTTTTCTTAAAACTTATCCCAGTTTCTTCGCTGTCAGCGCTGCTCCCAGCGCCCCCGCGTACCTGGCGAAAGAATGGGTCTCCACCCTTCGTCCCAGTTTCTCAGACAGGACGCGGATAAAATAAGAGCTGGCACATAAACCGCCGGTCAGCGCCGCGTCGCCGCTGATACCGAAGCGGGAGGCCAGGTTCGCTACCCTGTTGGCCACGGAATGGATGACCCCGGCGGCGATATCCTCTCTGTTTTCTCCGGCGCTGATATGGCTGATCACTTCCGACTCCGCAAATACCGTGCACATGGCGCTGATGGCCAACGGCTCCCCGGCTTCCGCCAGCCGGTACATTTCCTCCAGGGAAGCCCCCAGCCTGGTGGCCATCACCTCGATAAACTTTCCGGTTCCGGCGGCGCATTTGTCGTTCATCAAAAAATCCGATACCTGGCCGTCGGCCACCTTGATGATTTTGGTATCCTGTCCCCCCACATCGATAATCGTGACGTTTTTTTGGAACAGCTCAAAACCTCCTTTTCCGTGGCAGGTGATTTCCGTCACCACCTTGTCCGCGTAATCCACGCAGATTCTTCCGTAGCCGGTGGCCACACAGCGCATCCTTTCAACATATCCCTTTTCTTTCAGTTTCTCATGGATGGCGCAGGCAGTCTCTCTGCCGTTCCAGCCGGTAGGCAGAATAAAGGAATCGACAATTTCGGTTTCATCCAGTATTACGGTTTTTGACGCCGTGGAGCCGATATCGATCCCCACATAATAAATCGGTTCGGTTGAATGATCCATTACATCACGCTCACTTTGTTTATTTTTCGTTCCGCTTTTTCTTACAATTATTTCTCAATAGTTTCCAGGAACGCCTCCAGACGGGTGCCGATCTGGCCTTTGTCGGACTGGGAATAATCGGTCTCGATCATCAGATAAGCCTTTCCTTTATTCGTCACAGTCTCTTTCACATAATGAGACTCAATATTATATGTATGGCAGGCCTGGAGAATGATCTCGATCACGCCGTCCGCCTGGTATTCCTCCAGCATTTCCTCTATGTAGCGCATCCGGCTGTCGTTGGGGCTCATAACAGAGCAGTTGATATTCAGATATTTTTTCGCCAGTGCGTCGTAAACAGGCAAGGACTCGTCCACCGGCTCCACCTTCTCCCTGGTTCCGTTGCAGCAGTCAAAGCCGACTACATCCGCGCCCAGTTCTTCCACAGTCTTGATAATTTTGTCCCTGACGCCGCTGTTGGGACATCCGGTAATAATAATTCTGGGCCGTTTGTTTGGCTTACCCTCAAAATTTTGCTTCCAGTCCTCATAGACCTCTTTCGTCCGCGCTTCGATGACCGCGCATCGATCCTCAATGTCAAAATTAAATCCCAGGCCGTCTAAACGGGTTCCCAGCTCATAGCCGCTGATCGGGGCGGGATTCAGCTTGCCCAGCTCCAGAAATCCAAGCAGCGCCTTGCGCTCACGGTTTCTTAACTGAATTTCTTTTTTGATCCGTTCTTCCGAGATCTTGATTCCGTAAAAATCTTCCAGTTTTTTCTTTAAGCGGATGATCTCTCCCTTCCAGGACTCCAAAGCCTCCTCCGAACGGGAATGGGGCAGCTGCATCACATAGGTTTCCTTGATCTCGTTCATCAGCTCAAAGGTTTTCCGTTTTCCGTCGCAGGTGGTCTCTCCCACAATCAGATCGGAAAAATAAAAATATGGGCAGGTATCTGTCAGCGCGAATCCGTAGCTGGCCTTAATCAGCGGACATAAATTTCTGGGCAGCTTCGTCTCCGCCGCCGGGATCGGCTCCTCGCTGGTGGCGCACAGCGGCGCCGCCACGGCGTCCGCCGCCTTTAAAATTTCCTCCGGTACGAAAGTACAGAACACGCCCACCACGTTTCCACCCTTTTCCTTCCAGTCTTTCATGCGCAGAAAGCCCGCTTTTCTGGCGTCTGCGTATGATTCAAAATTTTTCGGTAATTTTAACATTCTGATCTTCTCCTTATTATCTTTGCTGTTTACTGTTATCTCACATTGCCGCAGTTCTTTTTTCGCGATAAGCGTTTGGAACCTGTCTGTCAAGTCCTGATAATCAACGGCTGTTTTTCCCATTATACTGTTATATATTAATAATGTCAATGTATTCATTATATTTATTAATTATATTGACATCCAAGACAATTCTCCTGCTTCCATATACCCATACCTGTTGCCATTCATTCATCATAAAAATAAATTCTATCATTATATTTTGCAATATTTTCTCCAAATAAGTATTTACCAAACTTCCAAACAGTGATAGACTGTTTCTAGCAAATATTTGCCCGCAGCGGATTGGAGCCCCGGGCGGAAAATCTCGAAAGAAAGGATGAAAACAAAGATGATTACAGTAAACGCCATGGGCGACAACTGCCCTATTCCCGTAATAAAAACAAAAAAAGCGATGCAGTCCCTTACAGGCCCGGACACCATCGAAGTGCTGGTGGACAATGAAATCGCCGTACAGAACGTATCCAAAATGGCTTCCGCCCAGGGCGGCCAGGTAAACGCGGAAAAACTGGGGGAAAAGGAATACAGGGTGACAATCCGGATGCAGAGCGCGCCGGAAGGTTCTGACGCTGCCGAAAAAAACGCCGAAACGGTCTGTATCCCTTACCAGAAGGGCGACGCCATCGTAGTGGTTTCCTCGGACCAGATGGGAAGCGGAAATGACGAGCTGGGAAAGGTACTGATCAAAGGGTTTATCTTCGCTGTAACCCAGCTGGATACGCTGCCCCGGAAGATGCTGTTCTACAACGGCGGCGCCACCTTAACCACCGAAGGCTCCGACTCTCTGGAAGACCTGAAATCCCTGGAGGCCCAGGGCGTGGAAATCCTGACCTGCGGCACCTGTCTGGACTATTATCAGTTAAAGGACAAACTGGCCGTAGGCTCCGTCACCAATATGTACAGTATCGTGGAAGCTATGGCTGAGGCCGGGAAAATTATCCGGCCGTAATCATGTTGGAAAAAGAAAAGTCAGGAAGCGAAGCTGCCTGATCTACCCGGATGACGCGTTAAACGCATCGGAAAGAGGAAACCATGAGCAGTGATATCAAATTGACGAAAATGGCAAAAACCGCAGGATGAGCGGCGAAAATCGGTCCTGAGACCCTTGCCCAGGTTCTGGGCAAGCTGCCCCGCTTTTATGACGAACGACTGCTGGTCGGCATCGAAACCTCCGACGACGCGGCAATCTATCAAATCACTGACGATATCGCCCTGATACAGACCGTCGATTTCTTCACCCCCGTAGTGGACGATCCCTACACCTTCGGCCAGATTGCGGCGGCCAACGCTCTGAGCGACGTGTACGCCATGGGCGGCGAGCCGAAGATCGCCCTGAACATCGTAGGCTTTCCCAACTGTCTCGACCCTTCCGTACTGGGAGAGATCCTTGCCGGCGGCGCGGACAAGGTAAAGGAGGCCGGCGCCGTTTTAGTGGGCGGCCACTCCATCCAGGATGACGAGCCGAAATACGGTCTCTGTGTGTCTGGTTTTGTTCATCCGGATAAGATTTATAAAAATTTCGGCTGTAAGCCGGGGGATATGCTGATTCTCACCAAACAGATCGGCAGCGGCATTATCAACACTGCCGTCAAGGCGGAAATGGCCTCCGAAGCCGTGGTAAAAGAGGTCGTCACGGCAATGACGTCGCTGAACAAAAAAGCAAAAGAAGCGCTGGACGAGTTTCCTGTCCACGCCTGCACCGACGTCACCGGTTTCGGACTTCTGGGACACTGTATCGAAATGGCGGAGGCCAGCCAGGTGACATTCGAGCTGAACGTCAGGGACGTGGCGTATTTTGACGAGGCGGTTTCCTATGCCAGAATGGGGCTGGTTCCCGCGGGAGCCTACCGAAACCGGGAATATGCGGAAGGAAAAATTGACGACGGCGGCGTAGAAGAATATTTCACCGATTTGCTCTACGATCCGCAGACTTCCGGCGGCCTGCTGTTTGCCGTCGAACCCCGGTATGTGAAAATAATTCTGGAATCCCTTGAAAAAAAACAGATGGACACAAAGGTCTCAGTCATCGGAACAGTAACGGAAAAAGGCGACAGACTGATCCGGCTGCGCTGATATCCGGCAAACGTATTTTGTAAAACCACTTCCATTGTCAGCCGTATTATGATACAATTCTCCGTGAAAAGAGATTCCGCGGCATATGGGATCTCTATTTTAAGAATCATCCGGAGGAGGAAGTATGAAACCAAAAATAAGCCTTTTTATTTCCATGCTCTTATGCTTCTGCATGCTGTGCGGAAGCGGAATGTCCGCCGTGGCAGCGCCGGCGGCGCTTACGAACCTGACCTTTGACGCTGACTATTATTACAACACGAACGCGGATCTGCAGGTCGCACTGGGCTATGATTACAACAAATTATACCGCCATTATCTCGATTTCGGGCTGGCGGAAGGACGGTCGGGCAGTCCGGAATTCAACTGCCTGATCTACCGGAATAATTATCCGGATCTCCAGTCCACCTTTGGTAATGATCTTTATACCATTTGCCTTCATTATGAGCAAAACGGAAAAGCCGAGGGACGAAACGCGGCCATCAGCAACGCGGCCTTTACCGCTCCCGCGGCGGAAACTGCCGTCCCTGCAGCGGATCCTGCGGGCACGCTGATCGGCGGCTACTCGACCGCCTATGATCCAAACGCCTCCCGCGCGGTCAACGTGTTCCTGGCGGCATCCAGGATCAACGGCGTTGTCATCCAGCCCGGAGAAAGTTTTTCTTTCAACCAGGCTATTCTGCCGAGAACTGCCGCCAACGGCTATGTAGACGGCTATGTTATCATGGGCAACCGGTTTGTTCCCGGAATAGGCGGAGGAATCTGCCAGGTTTCCTCCACTCTGTACGCTGCCATGGTAAGCGCCAATCTTCCGGCCACCGAGCGGCATCCTCATTCCCTGCAGGTTGATTATATTCCGACAGGACTGGACGCTACGATTTTTGGCAATATACTGGATCTGAGATTTACCAACATTTTCCCGCAGCCTATCCAGCTCCGGGCAGCAGCGGATCAGGGGATTCTGACCATACTGATTTATCTGCTGTAAATAAAATCCGGCAAAATACACCACTGTTGCATTTTACCGGATACGCGACGAAAGGGGGATTAAATCCCCCTTTTTCTTTTCTGAACGGATAAGTGTCTCAGTCCTTCGACTCCACCACCAGCAAAATCCCCTTGCGGCACCGAATCCTTGCCTGAGAGGCCGCGATCTCGTTGCTGACCCCTAAGCTGCTGCCAATCGGCAGCTCCGCCTCGTTCAGGCCATATTTAAAACCTTCCAGGGTAATCCCTTTCACGGTTTCCGTAACCGGCAGCAGAGACACATAGGTTCCGTACTGCTCCTCCCTGGAAATCACCCGCTCTCCTTCCAGCAGAGAAAGCCTGTTATAAGCGTCGTACATATGGCAGGGGATACCCTTTCTGTGGGCGTGAAGCAGCACATAAATATTGGCCAGAGAATGATCGATCCGGCTGCCCGTGCCGCCCAGAATATGAATCCGTTCAGCCTGCATCCGGATCGCCAGATCCATGGCAAGCTCCGTATCCGTGGCGTCCTTCTCCGGATTGTGCCGGATTACCTGCATCCCCGGAAGGGCGGCATACTGCTCTAACAGCGGCGTCTCCACCGTATCAAAATCGCCCACCAGATGGGTGGGCAGGATACCGGCGTCGTGACAGAGCCTAAGACCGCCGTCCACGGCCAGGATCAGGTCGTACCGGCGGTTCGTCATAAAATCGGTTACAAAGGACCGGTCCGCCGTTCCTCCGCTGACCAGCAATGCGCTCCGGCCTTCTGACTTCTCTTGATTTTCTTTTTTTTCTGCCATCATATCCACGGCTCACATCCCTCTAACAACTCTACAAACGCTCTCGTATTCTCCCGAATATCGCCTTTAAATATGGCGGAGCCGGCTACCAGAACGGTCGCTCCGGCCCTTACGAGTTCTCCCGCGTTTGCCAGCGTAACGCCGCCGTCCACCTGGATATCGGTGGAAAGTCCCCGCTCATTCAGACAGCTTCGCAAAAGCTTAATCTTTTCCGTCACATAAGGGATATATGTCTGTCCGCCAAAGCCGGGATTCACCGACATCAGAAGAATCATATCCACCTCGTTCAGAATATAATCCAGAGCAGACAAAGAGGTGGCCGGGTTCAGCGCCACGCCCACCTGTACGCCCAGACTGCGGATCTGTCTTACGGCGCGGTCCAGATGGCGGCAGGCCTCCGCGTGAACCGTGATCAGCTCTGCTCCTGCCTCCACATAATCCCCGGCAAACCGTGCCGGCTCCTCCACCATCATATGAACGTCAAATTTCAGCTTCGTACAGGAACGCAGCTTGCCGATCACAGGCGTGCCGAAGGAAATGCTGGGCACAAAAGCCCCGTCCATCACATCCAGATGCAGGTAATGAGCCCCGCCCTCCTCAATCCTTCTGATATCCTCATTTAACCGTGAAAAATCCGCCGCCAATAAAGATGGCGCTAATTTTAACATCATACCACTCCTAACCAAACATTACCATCTCTTCCGGACATTTTTTAATTCCTCATACAAAAACCGGTACGACTCATACCTTTGTCCGGCGATCTCCCCATCCTCCACCGCCTGCTTGACGCGGCAGTCCGGCTCATTGACATGAACACAGCCTGTAAAACGGCACAGACCTTCATATTCCTGAAATTCAGGGTAATGGTCTTTCAGCTCTTCACAGGGAATCCCACAGATATCCATAGAGCTGAATCCGGGCGTATCCATGACAAAGGTGTGGGGCTTCATATAAAACAGCTCCGAATGCCTGGTCGTATGACGTCCTCTTTGAATCTTTTCGCTGACCGCCCCGGTTTCCATCCGGGCATCCGGAATCAGCCTGTTCAGCAGAGAGGACTTCCCCACGCCGGAAGGCCCTGCAAGGGCAGTGGTTTTCCCTTCAAGCAGTTTTTCCAGCCGGTCAAGCCCCCGGTTTTCATAATTGCTGATAAACGCCAGCGGACATCCGGTCTTCCCATAAATTTCCCGCAGCCGGCTTTCCGTTTCCGCCTCTGCCAGATCCATTTTCCCAAAACAGATCAGGCAGGGAATCTGCTGCATATCCATGGAGATCAGCAGACGGTCCAGAAGATCCAGATTCGGCCTGGGAGACGCCACGGCGAAGATAATCAGCGCCTGGTCGATATTCGCCGTGGCCGGGCGGATCAGCTGGTTGGTCCGGGGATAAATCTCCGTCAGATTTCCCTCTTTCTCCTTTTCGTCCAGCACCTGAATCCGCACCCGGTCTCCCACCAGCGGCTTCATCTTGCGGTTTCTGAAAATCCCCTTCGCCCGGCATTCATAAACCTGCCCGATGCCGTCGTGAACATAATAAAATCCGCCGATTCCCTTTATAATTTTCCCATTGATCAGAGTTTCATGTTCTGCCATTCATCCGCCAATCACCCTGCTGATATTTGCAGGTTTTCTGTCTGCGACTTCAATTTTCCAACAGTTTTTCTTCGAGTTGCCGCCGGTTTCTTTTTTACTGAACCGGAAGGTCCTCGCGTCCGGAATGATCGATCTGCCCTTCCGCCGGCTGCCCCCCGACAGGCTGTTCCGGCGCAGGCGCGGGCCCCAGACTCAGCCAGTAATTCACCGTCGTGCCTCTGCCCACCTGGTCTCCCACATTGTGATCCATGCCGATCACCGCGTTTGCAGGAATCGAGTCATGATAGCTGTCCTTCGTAATATCATGATTGCCGTTCAGCCCTGATTCCGCCAGGCTTCTCTGGGCCTCCGACTGGGAATAGCTGATAATATTCGGAACGGTCACCGCGTCTTTTCCCTTGCTGACAATCACATTTACCGCCGTTCCCTCGGGTACCGTAGAACCGGAGGACTCGCTCTGCCAGATCACGGTGCCCACCGGCGCCGAATTGTCAAATTCCTGGGTTACGGTGCCAAGGTTCAGTTTATTGACAGCCAGTAGAGAAGCTGCTCTCTCTTCCTCTTCCCCTAGAAGATTCGGAACAACCGTG
Source organism: uncultured Lachnospiraceae bacterium (assembly GCA_910579325.1). Taxonomy (GTDB): domain Bacteria; phylum Bacillota; class Clostridia; order Lachnospirales; family Lachnospiraceae; genus Paralachnospira_A. The sequence continues at coordinate 13,796 of CAJTTU010000029.1, forward strand.
GTGCTGGCGCTGTTACCCGTGCTGACCACATAGGCAACCTCTGTTCCCGTATCCACCGTCGTGCCGGCGGCAACGCTCTGATTCACAATGTTTCCGGCGGGCACGGTTCCATCCGGCTGTTCGGTGCGCTGTCCCACCTTCAGACCGCTCTGCTGCAATAGAGCAAGACCGTCCGCCTCCGTCCGGTTATACAGATCCGGCATAACCGTAGTCGTCGTCTCCGGACCCTGGCTGATATAAATCGTCACCGTAGAACCGATGGGCGCCATACCGCCGATGGCCGGATCACAGTCATAAACCTCGCCCGGCTCGCTGCCATCGTCATATCCGGTCTTTACTTCCACTTCCAGCCCCAGATTTTTCAGCGCGCGCCTGGCCGCTGTCTCCGACATGCCCATAATGGACTCCGGTATGGTCACGGTGCTGCTGCCGCTGCTGATCGTAAGAAGCACCTGGGTATTTTTGCTCACCTTCGTGCCCGCTTCATATTCCTGCCGGATGACATAGCCCTCCGGATATTTATCTGAATAATCATACTCAAAACGCCGCCCCAGCGAAGCCTCTTTCAGCATTTCCTCCGCCTTTTCTTTCGGGGAGCCGACCACGGAGGGCATGGTAGTCTTTGTGCTGTCCTCTTCCTCCTGACTGTAGGTTTCCGAAGGCTTTTTGCTGCCTCTGTTACTGGAAAAGACGCCGAAAGCCCGGCCCGCCACATACAAAGCCAGCAAAGCGATGATCACGGCCACCACCACGCCGATTACCGTCACAATCCGCTCGAACCGGTGGTCTACGTCCTCATCCTCGTCATCCTCAAAGTCATCCGGATCTGCCGGTTCCTCCTCCTCGTCTTCATCCTCTATCCCCAGCTGATACGCCTGTTCGGCCATGGCTTCATTATTATTCCTGACCGCGGCCGCCCGCTTGGCCTCCGCCTTGATCCGCTTTGCATCCTCGTCGGAAAAAATAATTGTGGGGCCGTCGGTATTCAGCTGCACTGCCTTTACGAAATCCTCGTCCGGCGTCATCAGCGCCCGTTTCAGATCCACGATCAGCTCCGTGGCGGAGGCATAACGCTGTTCCGGTTTCTTCTGGGTACATTTTAATATGATCTTTTCAATGCTGACCGGAATCACCGGCTCTAACATCCTGGGCGGAATCATTTCCCCCTGAATATGCTGCAGCGCCACCGCCACCGTGGAATCCCCTTCAAAGGGCACCCGGCCGGTCAGCATCTCATACATGGTAATGCCCAGGGAGTAAATATCGCTGCGCTCGTCGCAGTAGCCGCCCCTGGCCTGCTCCGGGGAAATATAGTGTACGGAACCCATCGTATTGGAGCTGATGGTCTGGGTAGACGCCGCCTTCGCGATGCCAAAGTCCGTCACCTTCACCCGGCCGTCCGCGGAGATAATGATATTCTGAGGCTTGATGTCCCGATGGACAATGTTATGCCGGTGAGCCGTCTCGATACCCTGGGCAATCTGCATGGCGATGCTGATGGACTCGGCAATCTCCAGTTTTCCTTTATTCCGGATATACTGCTTTAACGTGACGCCCTCCGCCAGCTCCATCACAATATAATAAATATCTCCCTCCCGTCCCACATCGTAGACATTGACGATATTGGGATGGACAAGACCTGCGGCGGCTTCTGCCTCTGCCTGGAACTTTGACACAAAAGTGGTATCGTTGTTATATTCTCTTTTCAGAACCTTGATGGCCACATAACGGTTTAATTTATGGCATTTCGCCCGGTAGACATCGGACATTCCGCCGCTGCCGATCCAGGCAAGAATTTCATACCGTCCCCCCAGAAACATTCCTGATCTCAACATATGATACACACGTCCTTTCTTGTACCCTATGAAAGCGCTTATCAGCTTTCCTATGATACTAAGGTGAGAACCAAAGTACGTCTATGTACCCTTACTCTCTCTTATGCTCAGGAGTATACTGATACCCGTGAGCCAAATCCGATAAAATGGTCTGCCGGCACATTTTTTCAAATGCCTCAGCTTATAGGCCTGTATTCCGGATCGATCAGAATGACGGCAATATTATCCTGGCCGCCGTTTACATTCGCCTGGCTTACCAGACGCTCCGCCGCCATGCGGATGTCATTTTCTTCTTTTAAGATCCGTTCAATCTGGCTGTCCTCCACCATGTTGGTCAGTCCGTCGGAGCACATCAGAATTCTTTGTCCCTGATCCAGTCTGGCATGGAAAATATCCACATCTACTTTTTCCTCCACGCCCACCGCCCGGGTGATAATATTTTTATTTTTCAGATAGCTGGTGCTTCCTTTTTCCAGCGTACCCTCCTGCACCATCTCCTCCACCAGAGAATGATCCCTGGTAATCTGGTTTAAACCGGAGCCGCAGACATACAGCCTGCTGTCTCCTACATTTGCCACGGTAATCCTGTCCTGGTCGATGGTACAGGCCACCATCGTCGTTCCCATACCGGAATATTCCTGATTGACGGATGCTTCCCGAAAAAGCTCCGCATTGACCTGGTTTACCGCATATTTTAATAAAAGGGCCGGGGATGGATTCTCCGGTTCTTTTTCCTGTCCCAAAATTTCGGTCATACGGCGCACCGCGAAGGAAGACGCATAATCTCCGCCCCTGTGACCGCCCATACCGTCGGCTACGATAAATAAATTTGGAAGACGTCCAACAGACTGCCCGGAACAGAACGCTGCATCCTGATTTACCGCCCTGTGCCGTCCCACGTCTGTCAACGCGTAAGTCAGCATTTGTCTTCCTCCTCCCATGAGTTAGTATCTATAATGAAAGGGAAGCGCCTGTATAATCCCGGCGTAATTGCCCGCAGGCTCCCTGAATATCCCTGCCCATTTCTCTTCTAATAGTAGCATTTATTCCGTATTTTTCAAGCGTTAATTGAAAATTTGCCGCTTCCGCCCGGCTGGTGGACTGAAAGAGGCGCTCCTTGATCGGATTGACCGGAATCAGATTCACATGACAGTTTTTTCCTTTCAGCAGAGCGGCCAGCCGTCTGGCGTGCTCGCCGGAATCATTGACCCTCTTCACCAGACTGTACTCGAAGCTTACTCTTCTGCCCGTCTTTTCAAAATATGCGTCGCAGGCGGCCAGCACCTCCTGCAAAGGGTATTTTCTGGCCACTGGCATCAGCTGCCTTCGCTCCTCATCCGAAACGGCGTGAAGAGACAGCGCCAGCGTCACCGGAAGTCCTTCCTCAGAAAGCCTTCTGATTCCCGGCACAATCCCGCAGGTGGAAAGGGTAATGTTCCGCTGGCTCATATGATACCCCTTTTCATCTGTCAGCAGACGGATGAAACGAAGGACATTTTCATAATTATCCATGGGCTCTCCCGAACCCATAATCACCACATTGGATATCTTTTCTCCGGTGTCCCAGGCGATCTGGTATACCTGCTCTAAAATCTCCGAGGGCAGCAGATTTCTCGCCAGCCCGTCCAGCGTGGAAGCGCAGAAACGGCAGCCCATCCGGCAGCCGGCCTGAGAGGATACGCAGACGCTGTTTCCATGCCTGTATTTCATAAAGACGCTCTCGATCAGATGATCGTCCGGCAGCCGGAACAGATACTTTCTGGTGCCGTCCAGTGCGGATACCAGAACCTGAACCTGCTCCAGAGTGACCAGTTCATAAGTTTCCTTCAATTTTTCCCGCAGCGCTAAAGACAGATCCGACATCTCGTCGAAGCTCTTTGCCTGTCTTGCGTGCAGCCAGGCAAAAATCTGTTTTGCCCGGAACGGTTTCTCTCCCTCCTCCACAAGAGCCTTCGTAAGCTCCTGTAAAGTCATGGAACGGATTTCTTTCAAAATTTAATAACTCCTTACCATCTTCCGAAACATAGATACAAAAAAGCCGTCGCAGGGATGAACGCCAGGCAATAACTGCACGTATCCCTCCTTGGCCGTGTCCCTTTCTCCTCCCTTTGTCAGCATTGCCGACAGCCCCTCTGGCAGAGCCTCTGACAAATCCATCGGCTGAAAGGGCAAGTGCGTCGCAATCCACCGGACATTTTCCACGTTTTCTTCTCTGGTTATGGTGCAGGTGGAATAAATCAGCCTTCCTCCCGGCTTTACATAGCCTGAAACCACCGCAAGCATCTCCCTTTGCAGCTTCTGCAATGCCACAATCTGCTCCTTTGTCATACGATAGCGGATATCCGGTTTTCTTCCCATCACGCCCAGACCGGAGCAGGGAAGGTCCGCGATCACCAGGTCCGCCGTCTCCTCCCACGCCAGATTGCTTTGCAGCGCGTCGTGAACGACGGGTTCTATATTCTGAAATCCAATCCGGCGCACATTGTCCCGGATCAGCCTTACCTTTTCCTCAGACAAATCACAGGCCGTCACCTTTCCCGTTCCGCGAAGCAGATCCGCCGCATGAAGGGTTTTTCCTCCGGGAGCGGCGCACACGTCGATGATCCGACTCCCTTCCTTTGGCGCGGCCAGATATCCCACCAGCTGGGAGCTGGTATCCTGCA
>CAJTTU010000029.1:18303-34977 GCA_910579325.1 uncultured Lachnospiraceae bacterium
TGAATCCATCCTTTTTGGAAGCATTCCAGTTCTTCCAGGCGGGAAAAGCCGGATAAAATCAGACTGGAAGAAAAATACGGTCCGGCCTCCCCTTTCACGCCCCGGGCTTCCAGAGATTCCCTCACCTGGCCAACCGAAGCCAGGCTGGTATTTACCCTGACGACGACAGGGGATTCCTCCGAAAAGCTTTTTAATATCTGCTCTGTCACATCGCCGGAAAACATTCCCTGCCATTCCTTTATGATCCACTCCGGCATAGAATAGCCCAGGGACATTGCCCGTGTTTTGTCCTGAATCCCAGTCAGATCCGATATCCCTTCCTTTTCCCGGATCAGGCTGCGCAGAACGCCGTTGACAAAGCCGGACAGGTTATGAAGCCTGCTTTTTTTCACCAGATTGACCGCCTCGCTGCAGGCGGCCCGGTCCGCCACGCCGTCCATAAAGAAAACCTGATAGGCGGCAGTGCGCAGAACGGCCCGGATGAAAGGCTTCATTTTCTGCGTCTTCACCTTGGATACCTGGTCGATGGCATAATCCAGAAACAGACGCCGCTCCACCGTACCAGTTACTATTCTTGACAGAAAGGCCCGGTCCTGTCTGTTCATCCAGGATGCTCTGTCTAAAAATCCATGCAGAGCGGTATGGCTGTATTCTTTTTCATCCAATATTTTCTCCGCCAGCATAACGGCGGCTTCCCGGGCAGTTTTCTCAGTCACTGTCTCTCCGTCCTCCAAACAGGATAATCACGCGCAGCAATTGGAGTAAAGACGCGGCTGCTGCGGCCACATAGGTAAGCGCCGCGGCAGACAATACATTTTTCACCGCTCCCGTCTCGTCCCGGTACAGGATTCCCGTCTCCTCCAAAAGCTTTAACGCTCTGGCCGAAGCGTTGATCTCCACCGGCAGAGTGACCAGCTGAAACAGCACGGACAGACTGAATAACAGGATGCCAAGCTGAATCAGAAAGGAATTTCGGCCGGATATGAGAAGACCGAAGATCAAAAGGGGCCAAGCGATGGTGGCGCCCAGATTGGCCGCGGGTACCAGCGCCGTTCTGAATTTCAGCGGCGCGTAAGAACGGGCATGCTGTACCGCATGGCCGCACTCATGAGCCGCCACGCCAAGCGCCGCCACCGAAGTGGAGCCATAGGTGGAAGAAGACAGGCGGAGCACTTTAGCCGACGGATCATAATGGTCGGTCAACTCTCCGGCCACCTGCTGGACAGACACGTCATAGATTCCCTGAGAATTTAAAATTCTCCGTGCCGCGTCCGCTCCCGTCATACCGGTCCGGCTCCCCACCCTGGCGTATCTGGCATAGGTGGACTTTACCTTTGCCGAAGCCATGATGGATAAAAGGGCGCCCACCAGTACCAACAGATAGGTTGGGTCAAATATAGGTCTGAACATACGATCACTTCTTTTCTTTTTTTATTCCAGATTAAACCGGAAGAATGAATTTTTTGGATGGTCTTTTATTAATATTCTATGAATTTTCTGCCAAATCAGGGGAAATCCGCCTGTCCCGGCAGAGATTCCCACGCTATGATACACTCCCAGGCATAACCTTGTGGAATTAATCCTCAAATCTCATTCCTTCTTCCAAAGGATATCCTCTTAAAAACGCGTCGGCGTCCATCCGTTTCTTTCCCTCCGGCTGCAGTTCAGTGATAGATAAAATACCGTCCCCGGTCTTTACGCCGAATTCCCGGCGACTTACCCGGACAATCTGTCCCGAAAGAAAGGCGGGCGCAGCCTCTTCTGACGGACGGGCCGCCCATATTTTCAGCATTTTCCCATTCAGACGGGAATAGGCGCTGGGCCAGGGATTCAATCCCCGGATCAGCCGCTCGATCTCCACTGCGGACCGGTTCCAGTCGATTTTTCCCATGGCTTTGGTCAGGACAGGGGCATAGCAGCTCTCACCTGTCTGGGGAACCGGCGTCAGGCCGGAACCTGCCTCCAGGGCGTTTAAAGCCTCCACAATCAAAGCGGAGCCCGCCTCGCTCAGTTTGTCAAAAAGAGAGCCACCGGTCTCCTCCGGGCTTACCGCCACTTCCTTTACCAGCAGCAGGTCGCCGGTATCCAGCCCCTCGTCCATCTGCATAATCGTCACGCCGGTTTTTTCCCTTCCGTCGATAACCGCCCACTGAATGGGAGCGGCTCCCCGGTAGCAGGGAAGTAAAGAGGCGTGAATATTCAGACACCCGAACCGGGGCATGTTAAGAATCTCTTTTGGCAGAAGCTGTCCGAAAGCGGCCACCACGATCACATCCGCTTCCAGTGTGCCAAGAAGCTCCACAAAAGAAGGCTCTTTCACCTTCTGCGACTGATAAACCGGAATGCCATGGGACAGGGCCGCCTCTTTTACCGGCGTCATCTGAACGGATTTTCCCCGGCCCTTCGGCTTGTCCGGCTGGGTGATTACGGCCGTCACCTGATGGCCCGCCCCAAGCAGAGCCTCCAGCGGACCCACGGCAAAATCCGGGGTACCCATATATATCATTTTCATAATGCCGCCTCCTTATTCATAGTACCGCAGCTTCTCTTCCAAGCCCCTTCCACCTGGGAGAATTTCCAGCCGTTAAAACGTCTGTAAATCCTCCCGGGGCTTGTCCGATCCGCTGCTGTTTTCATAGTACCGCAGATGAGTTACTCTTCTTCCTCCGGCACATCCTCCAGCTCGCCCTCCATAATATCCACATACATAATGCCTTCCAGATGATCGCACTCGTGCAGAATGGCCCGGGCCAGAAGTTCTTCCCCTTCCGCCTCAAAAGGCTCCATATTTCTGTCAAATGCCCTTATTTTCACATAATTTGGACGAGTGACCAGGGCGTGCTTGCCCGGCAGGCTCAGACAGCCCTCCATGCCGCTTTGCTCCCCTGCGGTCTCAACGATCTCCGGATTCACCATCACAATCGGTCCGTCTCCCACGTCTACCACCGCAATCCGTTTCAGAATACCCACCTGGGGCGCCGCCAGTCCCACGCCGCCGGCCAGATACATGGTATCCAGCATGTCCTCGATCAGGTTCCTGGTCTTCGGCGTCATCTCCTTTACCTCTTTGCAGTGCTTTGTTAAAATATCGTCCCCCATAGTCCGTATGTTTCTGATGGCCATATTATCGCTCCTTGCGTTTAATTTTACATATAATCAAATTGTATCATAACACTTTTTTTCCAATCCGTCCATTCATAAAATCTCCGGACCTGCTGAATGGCGCTGAAAATCAGCCTGATATCGGCAGATTTCATATAAATCATTTTATAATAAATATCGTTGATTCTGGGAATGGCCGCATCTGCCGGGCCGATTACCTGCAGCGTTTCCGGGGCGGCCGACCCGGACAGCCGCCCGGCGATCTCTCCGGCCGCCGCCGCCGCCTTTCTCTCGTCTTTGGAGGACAGCGTCATCACGGCCATCACCTTGCAGGGCGGATATTCCATCATTCGGCGGTAGGTCATTTCCTCCTCATAGAACATCCGGTAATCCTGTCTGGCCGCCGCCTGAATGCTGTAATGCTCCGGCGTATAGGTCTGAATAATCATCTGCCCCGCCTTCTCTCCCCGGCCTGCCCGGCCCGCCGCCTGGGTCAGCAGCTGAAAGGTTCTCTCCGTGCTTTTAAAATCCCCTGCGTACAAAGACAGATCCGCCGCCAGCGCCGCCACCAGCGTCACATTCGGAAAATCATGCCCTTTTACGATCATCTGGGTGCCGATCAGAATGTCCGCCTCCCCGGCCATAAAGGCGGCCAAAATTTTCTGATGCCCTTCTTTTCCCGACGTGGTATCCTGATCCATCCTGAGAATCCTTGCCTGGGGAAATACTTGCGCCGCCATGGTCTCCACCTTCTGGGTTCCCGTGCCGAAGCCGGCGATATAAGGGGAGCCGCAGGAGGGGCACAGCTTTGGAATGGGAATGGAATAGCCGCAGTAATGACAGACTAACCGGCCGTCTCGATGGGCTTTTAAGGACACGTCACAATGGGGACAGTTCACCGGCTGACCGCAGCTTCTGCAGGACACAAAGCTTGCATAGCCCCGCCGGTTTAAAAACAGCATCACCTGCTCTTTTTTCTCCAGACGGTCGCAGACTGCCTGATACAGCTCCCTGCTGAATATGCTTCTGTTCCCCTGTTCCAGCTCCTTGCGCAAATCCACCACAGACACCTGGGGCAGCGCGCTGCCCTTCTGGGCCCTCTGGCTCAGCCGATACAGCCGGTATTCCCCCTTCAGAGCGTGGGTATAGGAATCCACGGAGGGCGTGGCCGAGCCCAGCACCAGTCCGGCCCCCGCATCCTTCGCCAGCCGTCTGGCCACGTCGATGCTGTGATAGCGGGGCACCGTCTCACTCTTATAGGCTCCCTCATGCTCCTCGTCTATGACAATCAGCCCCAGCCGCTCAAAAGGGGTAAACAGCGCCGAACGGGGACCGATCATCATGCTGATCTCCCCGTTTCTGGCCTGTTCAAACCGCTCGTACCGCTCCCCCTGAGAGAGTCGGGAATGGATAAAGGCAGCCTGATCCCCGAATCTGCGGTAAAACCGCATGACGGTCTGGTAAGTCAGAGAAATCTCCGGAATCAGCATAATAGCCTGCTTTCCCCGAGACACCACATGGGCGATCATCTCCATATAGACTTCCGTTTTGCCGCTGCCTGTCACCCCGTGAATCAGAGAAATGCCCGGATTTCCGCTGTCAAAATTCCGGATAAACTCTTCCGCGATCTGACGCTGCTGCCCGTTTAAGGAGACAAAGGGCGCCGTCTCGCCCTGATTCCGGTTATCCGGCCTTTTCCGCTTTTCTTCCAGCCGGGCGGCCCCCGATTCCAGAATACTGTCCAGCGTAGATTTGCCGATATTTAATTTATTCAGAATCACGTCATAGGGAATGGCCTCGTCCTGAACCAGAGCTTCCAGCAGGCGGATACGGGCCTTCTGGTTTTTCTTCCGGCAGACGGACAACAGACCGTGGAGCTCCTCCACGGTCATTGTCCGCACCAGAAAACGGTCCTTACGGGTCTGGATTTTTTTCTTTACTGGCATCACCGTCTTCATTGCCTGAATCAGCGTACAGCCATACTTTTTTTTCATCCAGACGGCCAGCGAAAGAAGCCGCTGCTCGATGGACATGCCGCCGACCACCAGACTGCGGATTTCTTTTATGGCCTCGGGGTTATAGTCCGTGGTATCAGAAAACCCTGTCACATAGCCTTTAATCAGCCGGTTCCCCTTTCCGAAGGGAACCATCACCGGAGACCCCTCCTCCAGCTTTCCCTCTAAAGAAGCCGGAATCCGGTACTGAAACACCCGGTCCAGATTCCCCTGGGCAATGTCCACAATCACATCAGCATAAATCATTGCAGCAGCTCCACAATCTCGTTAAGGTGCATACCATTAGATCCTTTCAGTAAAATCAAATCCTCCGGTCCCGCAATCGCCTGCAAAGCCTCCGCCGCCGCTTTATTCTCCATAAAATAGCGCACATGTGCTTTCGGGCAGGCTTCCTCCACGCCACGGCCGATCTCTTTCGCCCGCTCTCCGATGATCAGATATTCCTGAATCCCCAGCGAACCGCCGAAAACCCCTGTCTCATAATGAAATTTAGGAGAATCCGGTCCAAGCTCCCACATATCCGCCAGCACGGCGATTCTTTTTCCCGGGCATTCCACGGAGTCCAGTACCTGTAAAGCCGCTTTCATGGAGTCGGGACAGGCATTGTAGCTGTCATCGATAAACCTGAGTCCGCCTGCTTCCATAAATTCCAGTCTGCGGGAAAAACCATGAAAGCCCTCGATGGCCTTTACGGCCTGCTCCATGGGCACGCCCAGCTCATGGGCCACGGCTACGGCCGCCAGACTGTTCATCACATTATGCATGCCCGGCACGTTCAGCCGGATGGGGAGCTTCCTGCCCTTCCATAAAATCTGAAACACCGCCCGGTTCTCCTCCGTGCGGATCTCCGCCGCCCGGTAATCGCAGGCTTCTCCCGTGCCGTACCATACCTTCCTAAAGGGCTGTTCCGGGCCATATTTACGCAGCATATCGTCGTCCCCGTTCAAAACCAGCAGGCCCTCTGGCCCCATCCCGTCCGTGATATGCAGTTTTTCCTGGCAGATTCTGTCCCTGGACCCCAGACTCTCGATATGGGAAATACCGATATTGGTGACTATGGCCGCATTCACCCGGGCGATCCGCGAGATAATCCCCATCTCCCCCGGCAGGCTCATACCCATTTCAAGAACCGCCGCCTGTTTTTCCGGATACTCCGTAATCTGAGCCAGCGTAATGGGAACCCCTAACTGTCCGTTATAATTGCCATGGGTACCGCAGACCCGGAACCCTGCCGACAACGCCCTGACGACCATCTCTCGGGTAGAGGTTTTCCCCACGCTGCCGGTCACTCCCACAATCGTAAGGGATAGCCGATTCCGGTAGTAAGCCCCGATATCCTGCAGGGCCTTACGGCTGTCTTCGATCAAAACCAGCGGTTTCCCGGCCGGAACCTGTACCTGCTCCGTCTCCGTAAGGCAGGCCGCCGCGCCGGATTCAAAAGCCGATGTCAGAAACCGGTGTCCGTCGGTCCGCTCCCCGCGGAAAGGGATAAATAAATCCCCCTCTTCTATTTTCCTGGAATCGATCACCAGATTTTTTACAGGCGTCTCCATGCTTCCCTGCAGCAGTCGGCCGCCTGTCGCTTCCAGAATCTCTTTTACGGTCATCTGATCCATATCGTTATACTTCCTTCCTCAAATTGAGTTCCGCAACTCCCCTCCCAAGCCCCATGAATGGGGAAATAGTTAGCGGGTGTTTTAGCCGCTTACTATTTCCAGGGACTTGTACGGTTCGCTGCTGTTTTTCATAGATCACTTGACACTACCAACCAACCCGCATTCGGCAAGACATTCTTTTGCCACGGCGCTGTCCAGAAACGGATGGCGGACGCCCTCCACCTCCTGGTAATCCTCATGTCCCTTGCCGATCATCGCGATCATATCCCCCGGCTTCGCATGCTCGATGCCGTACCGGATCGCCTCCCTGCGGTCGGGGATCTCGATATAGTTTCCTTCCGTCTTCGCCAGCCCGGTCTTGATGTCGTTTAATATATCCTCCACCTTTTCCCACCGGGAATTATCCGCCGTAATGATACACAGATCCGCCATCCTGCCGCCGATTTCCCCCATATCATACCGCCGTGATTTATCCCGGTTTCCGCCGCAGCCAAAGAGGCAGATCAGCCGGCCCGGCTCATAGGCCCTTAAAGTCTCCAGCAGGCTGTGCATACTGACCGCATTGTGGGCGTAGTCCACAATCACCGAAAATTCCCCTGTGTAAACCCGCTCCATTCTGCCGTTTACCGTAATCTCATTTAACGCCTCTGTCACCGCTTTTCTGTCAAGCTTCAATTCCTGTGCCAGACAGATAGCCGCCAGCGCGTTATACGCATTGAACAGACCCGGAATATTAACCCGCACATGATAGTTTGCCGCGCCTTCCAGATCAAAGGCAATGCCTAAAAAACCATGCTCCGATAAATATTTCACATGGTCGATATACAGATCCGCCTTCGGATTCAGCCCGTAGGTCATCAGACTGCCGGCATGATCCTTCGCCGCCTGTTCAAAATGCTCGTCGTCCATATTCGCGATACCGTGACGGCAGATTTTTAACATCCGGCTCTTATAATACAGATATTCTTCAAAGTCCTTATGCTCGTCGGGTCCGATATGATCGGGGGAAATATTGGTAAACACCCCGTAATCAAAGGTAATCCCCTCCACCCGATGCATTTTCAGCCCCTGGGAGGACACCTCCATAATCATATACTGACAGCCCGCCTCCACCATCTGCCGAAAATAATTCATCAGCTCATAGGATTCCGGCGTGGTATTCTTTGTGGGATACAGCTTCCCGTCGATGTAAGCGCCGTTGGTGCCGATCATACCCACCTTTTTCCCCGCTTTTTCCAGTATCGCCTTCATCATATGGGTGGTAGTGGTTTTTCCCTTGGTGCCGGTGACGCCGATGGTGATCATCTGATCGGTGGGGCAACCGAAGTAAATATACGACATCCGGGCCAGAGCGGCTCTGGCCGAATCCACCCGGACCACCGTGACGCTTTCCTCCACTTCCACATCCTTTTCCACCACCACCGCGGCAGCCCCGGCCTTTACCGCAGCCGGGATAAACTGGTGGGCGTCATTTTTCGTGCCGCTGATGCACAAAAACACGGAGCCCGGCTCCACCTTTCTGGAATCGTATACCAGAGAAGTGACTTCCACATCCTCTTTTCCCTGCTTTAATTCATAGCTTACATTTTCTAACAGTTGGCAAAGCCGCATATTCGCTCCCCCCTATATTCACAATTATACTATAATTATTTACCGCTCTATACTACTCTATCTGATTTTCCGCCAAATATGTTTCAAATTCTTCCATTGTCATAAGAATTTTTCTCGCCTTGGTGCCTTCCTCATCGCCCACCACGCCGGCGGCCGCCAGCTGATCCACGATTCTGGCCGCCCGGTTAAAACCGATTTTAAAAGCTCTCTGCAGCATGCCGCTGGAAGCCTTTTCCTTCTCGATCACAAACCGTCCCGCCCGGACAAAGTAAGCGTCCAGATCGGAAGCGCCGCCCGGGCTGCCGGGCAGTCCGCCCTGCTCCATGGACAGCTGCATCTGAACGGCGCTCTGATAAACCGGGCCGTCCGTATTGTCCGCCAGAAACTGTACCACCGATGAAACCTCCGTATCGGAGATAAAGGCGCCCTGCAGCCGCACCGGCTTGGGATATCCGGCCGGAGAAAACAGCATATCGCCCTTTCCCAGAAGCTTCTCCGCCCCGTGCATATCCAGAATGGTACGGGAATCCACGCCGGAGGATACGGCAAAAGCGATCCGGGAAGGCATATTCGCCTTGATCAGACCGGTGATCACGTTGACCGAGGGCCGCTGGGTGGCCAGTACCAGATGAAGCCCCGCCGCCCTGGCTAGCTGAGCCAGACGGCAGATGGCGTCCTCCACCTCTCCCGGCGCCACCATCATCAGGTCGGCAAGCTCGTCCACGATAATGACGATCTGGGGCAGCGGCTTTAGCGACTCCCCGTCGGGCCCGGTTCCCAGCTTCCTGATCTTTTCATTGTAGCCCGCCAGGTCCCGCACGCCGTATTCCGCAAATTTATTATAGCGGTTATCCATCTCCGCCACCGCCCAGTTCAGAGCGCCGGCCGCTTTTTTAGGGTCTGTCACCACGGGAATCAGCAGATGGGGAATACCGTTGTAAACGCTTAGCTCCACCACCTTCGGGTCCACCATAATCAGCTTTACTTCATCCGGCTTTGCCTTATACAACAAACTCATAATCAGCGTGTTGATACACACCGACTTACCGGAACCCGTAGCGCCCGCGATCAGCAGATGGGGCATGCTGGCCAGATTGGTGACAATGATTTTTCCCGCCAGATCCTTGCCCACGGCAAAGGCCAGCTTGGAAGGATGCTTTCGGAATTCCTCCGACTCGATCAGCTCCCGGAAGAATACCGTCACCTTCTCCTTATTCGGCACCTCGATGCCCACCGCCGCCTTACCGGGAATCGGCGCTTCGATACGGATGTCCGCCGCCGCCAGATTCAGCTTGATGTCGTCGGTGAGGGATACGATTTTGCTCACCTTGACCCCCTGCTCCGGCGACACCTCAAACCGGGTAACGGCAGGACCGCAACTGATATTCGTAACGCTGACGCCCACGCCGAAGCTTTTTAAGGTCTGCTGCAGCTTGATGGCCGTCTCCTTCAATTCAAAATTTTTATTCGCCGACGCCGCCTTTCCGGACACCGGCGTCAGCAGGTGAACCGGCGGATAATGGTATTCTCTCGGCGGGACGGGCGGCGCAGGCGGCGGTACCGGCTTCTGTACCGCTGCGGTATTCTGACCTCCTGATGCCCGTACGCCGGCAGCGCTGCCAGATACTGAGCCCGCGCCCATATAATTCTGGCCGCCAGAGACCTGACCAGCTCCGCCACTATAATCACCCGATACCCGGCTGGTCTCAGCGCTGCTCTGACCGCCAAAAGTCTGCCCATTTCCTGCGCTGCCATAATCGCCACAGCTGTCAGCCCCCCCGGAATCCCCGGCCAGCTTTGCCGAGAACCCGGTTGCCTGGGAAAGCTCTTCCACCAGATCCTCCGGCTTCACCTCAACCTCGATCACTTTTCCCGATGCTGTGGACACTGTTCGCGTATCTACCTGAACCGCGGACCGTTTAAAGCTGAATTCTCCCTGCTTTTCCTCCGGATAGTCCTTCGTTTCCGCCCATGCCGCTCCGGATGCGGCTGATTTTCCGGACAGATCATCTTCTCCGGACAGCGCCGTCTCTCCATCCGGGTACAGATCAGTCATCTCTATATAATCAAAATCCTCGTTCCCTCCGGTCAGCGCACCTTCTCCTTCCGCTGCCTGCCTGTCCGAATGTTCCACAGCGTTCAGCTCGCCCAGCGTTCTCATATCCTTCTGAGCGAAAATCTGATCCATCTCCCTAGACATCGCAGACAGCCAGTCTGCCTCGCTGTCAGCATCCTTCTTCGGTGCCTGACCCTCCGCCGCCCCATTTCCCGCATACATCGTCTCATTCTCGTCGGGATGCGGAGACAGAATCCTCCCCCGCCCAATGGACGACATATCCGGTTTTAACTCCTGTTCGAACTGGTCCGCAGGATTTACCGCCATGATCGGATCGGAGATACCTGAAATGATTTCGCCATATTCCTGGGTCTCCTTCAAAAGCGGGTCCCTCACCATCCCTTTACTCTTGCGATCCGTCCTCCTCTGATTTTCCAGCTCCTGCTCCAGCCGTTCCTGCTCCCGCCGTTCCTTTTCTTGCCGTTTCCGCTCTCTGGCCTGGGCCCGGTGCTCGTCATACTGTTCCTTTCTATGATACATATCCTGGCGGGCTGAAGAATAAATGCGTTTGCCTCGCCGCTTTACAGGCTGGAAAAAGGACCGTCCCGTAATCAGAACCGTCAACAGAATCAATCCGATGATTAACACCACCGCCATCCCCCAGACGCCCAGCATCGGCCGCAGCAATTCATTCAGCACGCCGCCCAGCACGCCGCCGCTGATCCCTTTCTGTCCCGCTTCAAAATACGCAGCCAGCTCCCAGGCCCGCTTCCCCGGGATTTCCCTGGCAAACAGCTGGAAAACGCCGCAGAGCAGCCAGAAAGCCACTATTGCCGCCCACAGCCTTAACATGGCAGACAAATTTTCCCGGTTAGAGATGAAAAAAACCATCCCGCCAAAAAGAAAAAAGGGAAACACATAGCCCAACACGCCTGTCGCCCCATGCATAAACGCATACAGACGCTCTCCCAGGCTGCCGCACAGATGCAGATTGCCAAGCAGCAGCAGGATCGAAACCGCAAGAGCAATCAAAAACAAAATTTCATCCAGAAAAACCACGGAGGATTGCTGCTTTTTTTTCACCGTACTGTTCTTTCCGGCGCTGCTTCGCCTGCCGTTTGTTCCGGTTTTTTTACTTCCGCCTGCTTTTTTTGCATTGCTTCCTTTACTGGCTGCCATGCATATGCCTCCTGTTCCTGAAAAAAGTTAATCCGTTCAAAATAGAAATATTCCTTTGCTCCATCCATAAATTAACCGCGAAACCGGCCAGCGCCGCCAGACTGACCCCAAAGGCGAGCCTCCATAAAAACGCCCCTTTAAACCGTACCGTAAGCTGTCCGGTTCCGGGCGGAACCATAACCGACAGATAACAGTTATTTCCGGAATAACTCTCAAGCTCGGAGACCTTCCCGTCAGTTCCGTCAGCCATATTCCGATACAAAACTTCAAAGCCAGGATAATATAAGCATGTCAGCTCTACCGCAGCAGGTGCCGTTCCCTGCAGATTATATTCCACGTTTATATGCGTGCCATGCTTTTCATATTCTTCTGCGACAAAATCTTTATTTATTGACAACGGCACCTGCGGACGGGCATAAATCGTGCCCAAATCCACATTTTCATACATATACTCATTTCCCGTAGTGACGTCGCATTCGGCGATCTCTTCTTTCATCAGCAGAATATCCCGGTTTACCAGATCGCCGATATAGTATCCCAGCGGCAATAAGGATAAAATCATCATCATGACCATCACGCTCAGGGTACTGTTATATTTATCCCGTAACCAGCAGGCGCCCGCCCCCGCGCTGAAAGACAAAAATACCGTAGAACACGCAAGGAATCTCCAGGGGAACTGGATAAAGGCAACTCCGTCTTTTAAAAGCGGCACACGGTAAAGCACTTCCCATGGAAACCACTGTGTGGTCACAACCGTAAACAGGATTCCCAGGCACAGACATATCGCGGGCATTTTCCTGTCCCGTTTATATTCTCCCACGGCCAGACCGTACAGGCAGAAAGCCGAAAAAAGAATCAGAGCGATGCCAAGACAAACGGGCATCCTGTCATTCAGACCTTCATCCGCAAACGGAAACATCTCGAACAGATGGACAAAGGAAACCGTCATGGTATTGATATCTATCTGTAAATTACCCGTATGCAGTTCTTTTTGATACATATCCAAAAACGGCACAATAAACCAGAGATTCAGAAGCACGGTCCATATTCCCGCTTTCAGCAATGCGAAAAAACGCTGCTTCTGAAAGAGACGTCTGATAAAAATCAGACAGAAAATCACAATCAGCATCACCGCAAACATCGTGGAAATTACATGGCTCTGCAATACGCCGCAGCATCCGACAGTCAGCCACGGCCATTTTGTCCAGTCATGATCCAGAACCTCATACAGCCCATAGATCACCAACGGCAAAAATACCATGGCCAGTTCCTCGCCTATGGCAAAACGGGTACACTGATTCACCAGACGGTACAGAGCAAACATATAAAACATGCTGCTGGCCAATGCCGTAAATCGGGAAGAAAACATCCTGTACGCACAGAAATACATGATGCCGGCCGTGGCCAGGTTAAGAAGCAGAAAAAAGATTCCCACCGCCGTTACCATCGACACATCCGCAGCCCGCAGTAATCCTGGAAGATAGAGAAACAGCTGCGGGTACAGAAGGGGCGCCGCATAGCCGTATCCCTTTATGGCATCGGGCTGAATATATACGGGGAACTGACCATCTTTCAGACCGGCGCAGACTTCTTCGATCCTGGCCAGATTAAAACGGGTATCATGCCCATGGGTAATCGATTGATTAAAATAAGGTAAAGAGGCCATTACGGCCATCGCTAATATCCACAGATAAATTTTCCGTACAGGGCTGTTTTTCAGATCAAGCCAAATCCATATCGCCAGCAAAAGCAATGCCATGAAACCGATGGCGAATCGATCCGTACACACTGGAACATCTGACCGAAATTCTATATTCTCTACGGCAAGATGGCCTGTCCCGCCGTAATCCACATGAACCAGTATCTCTCTTTCAGCCTGATCTAACCGCAGAACCGTATCCTGACGGTCAGTATCCGGAGACAGTCTTTGCTCTATGCCGTCAAAGTCTTCCCTTCCCGAAGTAATGAAAAGCATATTCTGATCCGTATCTGTCTCATAGTTAACCGAGACCGCATATTGACCTGCAGGCAGACTGATTTCAGGCGTGGAAACCAGAGTTCCGCTATATCCGCTGTTCTCATCCGCCGTCAGAGCATTGTTATAATATCGATATAAATCTTTATAATCAAATTTTCTGTAATAACAGTCCTTCTCCGACGACAGCATCGTCCATAACAAGATAAGAACCGCTATTCCTAAGTATATGTACCTTTTTCGCATCATTATTTCTCCTATATATGCGGCCGTTCAGCTCACGCCATGGAAAATTATAGCACAGGACAGAACATATGTCCAGTTACCCCTTTTTCCGATTCCACGCTTCTTTTAAAAGCAAAAGCGCAGGCTCATAACAATCTGCAGACACGCAGGAACAGGAAAGCAGGAACTTTTTCACCTCCCCGTCTTCCCTCACGGGAATCAGGGAAATACCGGCTTCTTCCGCACGGACAGACAGCTCCTCCAACGAAAACGGGGAGGGCAGCTCCATCTGAATATAAAAACCGGCCTGACCTGTCGCCGCCTTCGCTTCCCCCGCGAAAACCTTCTCAATCGTCTCGCACAACTGTCTGGCCTTGCCGGTATACAGCCTTTTCGCCTTTCTGATCTGGCTTCCCAGATGGCCGTCTCTGATAAACTGACACAGGGCGATCTGTTCTGTCTTGGAGGCTGTCTGGTTATACAAATCTTTTCTGCTCTGATAAGCTTCCCGCAGACCGGAAGGCAGAATCATAAAACTGATTCGAATAGAAGGCAGCAGCAGTTTGGAAAAAGTACTGACATAAACCACCTGCTCTCCTCCTGCCAGCCCCTGCAGGCAGGGGGTAGGGCGGTTCATATAGCGGAATTCGCTGTCATAGTCGTCCTCGATAATCAGCCGGCCGCTCCGTCTTGCGTCTCTGATCAGTTCCATGCGCTCTGTCACCGGCATTACGTCTCCCCATCGGGTCATCTGGGAGGGCGTGACATACAGCACGTCCGCAGCCTCCGGAGAACCGCACCGTTCAAACCCGTGATCCTCAAATATAGCGGAACCCTGTTTAAACCGGGGATTCCGGACAAATACCTTTTTTTTGCCTCCCAGCAAGGGACATAAAATATGCAGGAGACTCTGTACGCCTGCTCCCACGATCACATCCTCCGGCCTGCAAACGGCGCTCCTGTTTTCCGACAGATACCGGCAGATGGCCTCCCGCAGCTCATATTCTCCCTGGGGCTCGCCGTAAGACAAAAGCCTTTCATCCTGGCGCAGAGCGCTTTTCACATATCGGCGCCACAGGTTAAAGTCAAAACTTTCCTGATCCAGCGCCGAAGACGCAAAGGGATATAGAATCTCTTTTTTCCCTTTTTTCCCTTCCGTCTGCCGCTCCTGATTTTTCTGCTCGTTCCGCCCTCTGTCTGTGACGTAAAAACCGCTCTGGGGCCTGGACATAATATAGCCGTCTGCGGCCAGATACATATAGGCTGATTCTGCCGTAGTCCGGCTCACCTGCAGCTGAAGGGCGCACAACCGCACCGAGGGCATTTTCGCGCCCGGCGGCAGTTTTCCTTCCACGATTAATTCCTTATAATACTGATATACCTGAAGATACCGGGGGATCTTCTCGTCACTCCAAACCACAGCCATAACTGTCCCCTGAAAATTTTATTTTTTTGACTATTTTATTTAAGACAAATTTATTTTATTCTAAATAAAGGCAATCGTCAAGTCATCAATAACGCGTCAGACCAGGTCACGTTTAATTCTGACGCAATCGACTGTCAAAGGATAACGATCCCTGGAGTAAAACATTCCGAACCTCTCAGGCATCGTGAAACTACGGACATACATAAAAAATAAGGAGGAGAATCCCATGGCCGATATCTTATACGAATACGGTAACGCCGTCTACGCAAATCTGACCAACCAGTGCTGCTGCCATTGTACCTTCTGCATCCGCAATACCGGCGACGGGCTGGGCAGCGCCCAGACTTTGTGGCATCAGAAGGACCCTGACTGGGCCGAGGTGAAAGCAGCCGTCGACCAGTTTGATTTCAGAGAGTATCAGGAACTGGTATTCTGCGGATACGGAGAGCCCGCCTGCGCCCTGGATCTGCTTCTTGAAACGGCCGCGTATATGAAAGATTTGTATCCCCATATAAAACTGCGGCTCAATACAAACGGGCTGGGAAACCTGATCAACAAAAAAGATATTGTCCCGCTTCTGGCCAGACACATCGACTGTGTCTCCATCAGTCTGAACGCGCCGGACAGCGAATCCTATTACAAGCTCTGCCTTCCAGATTTTGACAGTGGCTTTCAGGCGATGCTGGAATTTGCCAGAGAAGCGAAGAAACAGATTCCCCAGGTGAAATTCTCCGTAGTGGACGTGATTTCAGAGGATCAGATCGAAGCCTGCCGCAGGCTGGCGGAAAACATGGGGATTCCTCTGCGGGTACGCGTTTACGGCTCATGATTATCACGGCTTATGATTTTTCCTTATTCCATTGACGCAAAGCCTGCCTTCATAGTATAATGGACCAGATCATTATACGGAGGGAATGTGATAATATGCGGCAATTTTACGGCATGAGCCAGAGCGGGAACCTGGCAGAGGCAGTTCACGGATTGAACAGCCCCCAGTTTATTATGCTGTTATCCAACAACAATCAATTCGAAATGCATGTAGAGGCACTGGAGAAGCTTTATCCCGGAGTTCCCAGTATCGGATGCATCGGCATGAGCTACGACACCAAAATCGTGGAATCAGGCGTCGGCGTTATAGCATTTTCAGGCGGCGTCAGCGTGGCTGCCAATGTGCTGGAGCAGGTTTCCACCATGCCTGTAAAGTACATACGGCGGCTCGAGGAAGATCTGGCGGCGGTGCGCGGCTCCGAACAAGACACGGTATGCATCGATTTCTGTACGGGAAACGACGCCTGCGTCCTGACCACCATCTACAGTGTGCTGAGAAATAAAAAAATCTCGTTGGTCGGCGGAACCGGCGACGGCGGCAAGGTTTCGGCAAACGGAAAAGTCTATCAGGATGCGGTAGCCTACGGTCTGATCCGCAATCAGAACGGCCGGGTAAAAACCTATAAGGAAAATATCTATCA
>CAJTTU010000029.1:34987-39419 GCA_910579325.1 uncultured Lachnospiraceae bacterium
GGAACTATCGTTTCATCGCGTCCCGAACAGACCGAGCCCGATATATCATTGGCGCTTTAAACGGACAGCCTGCCAAGCTGGTATATCAAAATATTCTCCATGTGACGGATCAGGAAATCCTGACTCAGACTTTTCAAAATCCTTTCGGAAAAATCAATGGAAATGACATGTGCATTATCTCCATCAAGGAAGTTGCGGGCAATGCGCTGGCCTGTTTCCGTCAGGTGAATGACTCAGATGTTCTAATCCTGCTGGAATTAGACGACTACGAAGCCATCACCCGGCAGACCATACAGAAGATCTGTACGGATTTCCCTCGACGTTCGGCCGTATTCTCGGTAAACTGCCTGTTCCGGTACAAACTATTTACCGATCGGGGCTATATGGGAAAATACCTGCAGGAGATGACGGCCCTGGGCAGCCATACCGGTCTGATCGGATACGGGGAGCATTACAACAACCAGTTTGTAAACCAGTCTATGACCTGTGTCGTATTTGAATAGAGGAGGAGGGTACTATGTTATTCCCTAAAAAAGGTCCCAAAAAAACCGGTCAGGCATGGCATACGGAACAAAGCCTCTATCCGGTTCTTCATGTGATACGCTGTTTGGACGACTATAAAAAAGATCTGATCAACAAGGAAGTGGAATCTCTGTTTGAGCTGGGTATGGTAAACAGCTCCTTTGTGGACGTGTTGAAAAAAGCAGATCATTTCAATACAAAACTGCAAAATTTCGGCGTTTCCTTTTCCAATATCAACCATGCGGCCGGACGATTTTCTCAGGTGAAAGACGACATTGCCCAGACCGTGTCGGAAGCCCGGAACAAAGTGGAGGAATTAAAGGACACCTCCATACAGGTGGAGCAGACCTATGGCGCTATGGAACAGACCTTCCAGCAGCTGCAGAACGCGGTGGCAGCGATCCAGCAGTGCATGGAAAAAATCGTATCCATCGCGGATGAGACGAATATCCTGGCGATTAACGCGGCCATTGAGGCAGCCAGAGCCGGCGAGGAAGGAAAAGGCTTCGCGGTGGTGGCCGCCAAAGTAAGAGAACTGGCGGAAGAAATCAAAGAACTGGCCAGCGAGGTAGACACCGGCGTCAATGAAGTGGAAAGTGGCGCCAATCAGCTGAACGACAGCATTTCGGCATCGGAAAAGGCACTGGGACGGAATATCGAAACCGTGAACAATACATATGACTCGTTCCATAAAATCACGGAGGCCGCGGACAACGCCACTTCCGTTCAGGAAGAAATCTCCGGTGTGATCGACAGCTCTCAAAATGAACTACAGGCAGTCTGCCAATTTTTTGACGATATCAAGCAGCAGTACCAGGAGGTCATCAAGCATATCAAACGGGCAAGCAACCTGGGAACCACCAAAAGCGCCATGTTCGAGGATATCGACAATATGATGGCCCAGATTCCGCTGATTATAAAGGATACAGAACCGGCGGATTACTGATGTACTGTCCGGAATATTTACCAGATATAAACCAGACGGCGCACTAACATATATCATAAACGCAAAGGATCTATCAGACAGGACAGGGACCAACAGAAAATAAGATTTATCACCTCTCATTTCTCAATCGGTCCCTGTTTATATTTCCTATTTTTTATAGTATCCTCTGTTAACAGCCGCCAAAACCCTATCTTAATTCTATCCGATTCTTTGAATTCATCTTTATTCTATCCGTTTACTTCCGATGTCCCCTCGATCATCCCATACAGATAGTCCAATGCGTCCCGGATACCGCCCACCTGGTTAATCAACCCCTCTCTCACCGCATCCTCTCCGATCAGAATGGTGCCCAGATCCTTTGTCAGTTCCCCTGTCTCCATCATCATCTGCTCCAGCCGCCGCTGGCCTGCCCGGCAATGATCTGCGATAAACCCGGTAATCCGGTCCTGGATGCGCTGGAAATATTCATAGGTCTGGGGCGCGCCGATCACCATACCGCTCATCCGCACCGGATGGACCAGCATCGTACCGGTGGGCACGATAAAGGAATAATCGGCCGACACCGCCAGCGGAACGCCGATGGAATGGCTGCCGCCCAACACCAGGGAAACCGTAGGCTTACTCATGGAAGCGATCATCTCTGCGATGGCCAGCCCTGCGTCTACGTCGCCGCCGCAGCAGTTTAGCAAAATCAGGATTCCTTCGATCTTTCGGTCATCCTCCAGCGCCGCCAGCTGCGGAAGCACATGCTCATATTTCGTGGTCTTGCTGCCGGAGCCCATATTTTCATGGCCCTCCACCTCTCCGATAATGGACAGCAGATGAATTCTATGCCGCTGCTCATTGTCATCCAGCGTCATCTGACCGTATTCCGATAAAGTTTCCTCTTTCTTTTCCTCAACCTCCTGTTCGGCTTTCTGATTGTCCATATTTGCTTCCAGGCTGTCCGTCTGGCTTCTAGTTTCCTCTTCTCTCATAGTTACACCGTCCGTCTGGATTTATTTTTATTGATTTTTAAAATATAGTATGGACGGTTTTTGTATTTCTTATCCTTATTTCAAAATATATTCCTTTTATTCATTCCTCCGTATCAATATATATGCTCTCAGAATCTCCCAAAAACAGTTTCAGCGGACATGTCTACTGACGCAGACATCGCCAAATTTGAAAGTAGATTGCTCCGTGCCATCGCACTCCTGCAATCAGTCGCTGGAATCCAGCCCCTTCTCCTGCTCCGCCTGAATCTCCGGGAAAGCGGACAGCATCGGTTTCACGTCATGCCCTTTGATCTTACGGTCCACATAGTTGGCCGTGATCTTCATCACAACCGGCGACAGAGTCACGACGCCGATCAGGTTGGGAATAGCCATCAGGCCGTTAAAGGTGTCGGACAGATCCCAGGCCAAATCCAGACTCATCGTAGCGCCGAACAAGATAAACACGATAAAGATCACCCTGTAAATAATCGTAGCGCCGGAACCGAACAGATACTCAAACGCCTTGGTTCCGTAATGACTCCATCCAAGAACCGTGGAAAAGGCAAACAGCAGAATCGCCACGGCGATAAACGCCGGTCCCGCAGAACCAAATATGGTGGCGAAAGCTTCGCCCACCAGCGCAGACCCTTCCGAGCTGCTTAATACCGCGCCGGTATCCAGATCAACCAGTCCGGTAGATAAAACGGTGAACGCAGTCAGCGTACAGACAATAATCGTATCCGCAAACACCTCAAAGATCCCCCACATTCCCTGGCGCACCGGCTCCTTTACATTGGAGCTGGAATGTACCATAACGGAGGAACCGAGGCCGGCTTCATTGGAGAACACACCCCGCTTCATACCCCAGGTGATAGCCAGCTTAACGCCGGAGCCTACGATGCCTCCGCCCACGGCCTTCATGGCAAAAGCGCCTTTGAAAATGGCGGTAAATACAACGCCGAACTGCCCGATATTGGAAATACATACGATCAGCGCGCCCACCACATACAGCAGCGCCATCACCGGAACCAGCTTCTCCGCCACGGAGGCGATTCTCTTAATTCCGCCTAAAATCACCAGCGCCGCGATCACCATCAGGACAATACCGGTGGCAATGGACGGAACGCCGAAAGCCGTCTTCATATTTCCGGCAATGGAATTGATCTGGCTCATGTTTCCGATCCCGAAGGAGGCCAGCAGACAGAACACGGAAAACAGCATCGCCAGTACCGCGCCCACCTGCTTCATGCCCTGCTTTGCGCCCAGGCCGTCCCGCAGATAATACATAGCGCCGCCGCTCCACTCGTTTTTATCGTTTTTCCTTCTGTAATAAATTCCCAGGACATTCTCGGAATAATTGGTCATCATGCCGAAAAAAGCCACGATCCACATCCAGAAAATCGCGCCCGGGCCGCCGGCGATCAATGCAGTGGATACGCCCACAATATTTCCCGTACCAATAGTAGCCGCCAGCGCCGTACACAATGTAGTGGTCAAGCTTTTTTGTAACATTTGTGGCTAAAAAAACTACCTGCTTTCCTTCCTCCGGCTCGGAATCTTGGAACAGGCCATATACCTGTCGTTAGGCGCACCGTGCTTCAAAAGGGGGTTTGTATCCATTATAGGAATGGGGCCGTACATGGTTGTAGATGACATAGGCAAATTCCTCCACTGTCTGGTACATCTGCGCCTCCGTCCTGAATTCATACAGATTGGTGCATTCGTTCTTCAGAGTGTTGAAGTACCTTTCCATCGGTGCATTGTCGTATGGGTATCCTGCTTTGCTCATGCTCTGGGTCACGCCAGCGGATTCACAGAATTCCACGAATGCTTTTGATGTGTACTGGGAGCCCTGATCGCTGTGCAGGATCAGCCCTTCTTTGGGCCCCGGCTGTGAGTCCAGGGCCTTCTGCAGGGTACGGACTGCAAGGCCGCTGGTGATGCGGCGGTCTGTGATGCTGGCCACCACACTGCGGTCATGGAGATC
>CAJTTU010000030.1:0-15441 GCA_910579325.1 uncultured Lachnospiraceae bacterium
AGAAAAAATTAAGGTTTTGCGGTATGAAGAGTGTGGATTGAAGAATAAAAATATGGAAAATAGATAGAAAATTTAGGAGCATATCACAAAGAAATTTGAAAAGACTTGCGCGAATTGACAAATTATGGTTTATATTGTATACTGTTTATAAGTGTATTAGAAAAAAATAATACACTTTCTATTTATTAAGAGATGTATAGCGATTTGGCTAAAGAGTGTTAGCGTATGCGGAAGCAGATTTTATTATTTGCAGAACCTTTGCTTCCGCATGCATTTTTTATAACGGTTTTTATCATTGTTTTCTGCTTTGACTTATGGAGAACCGGCCAGGTGAAGCGATCTGGCATATGGGGAGGGCGGCGAATGCGAAAATGGGGTTATATTTTTGGCGTCAGTGTAAAATTGTTATTGGGCGGGTGCGGGCGGTCCATGGGGGAGGAGCAGGTCGAACAAATCACGCAGGCCTCTGATGCGGAAACGGAGGTTTTGCACGGAGCCGGATGGAGTGGGATTGATTTCTGTATTATGGAGAGCGGCATGCTCTATGTGAAGGATGGGCAGATGCGGTATTATGATTTTGCGGGTAACGACAGCTACTGGCAGGAGCCGGGAACTGGAGACGAGGGATGCATGCCGGATACTGGATGACGAGGGAGCGGTTTTGGCATATTGTCCGGATTACATATTTTTAGGCCGTTATCAGGGGAAATGGCTGTATGAGCTTGTGGATTATGAAAGAAATGACCACGTATATCTCTGGGATGCTGACACCGGGGAAAAAACCGGGCTATTGGAACTGGAAAATGGCGGCATTATCGGCAGGACATATGGGATGATCGACTATGGTATTTTCGACAACAGCTGTTTTCTGTACGGTTTATTTCAGGATGAACAGTCAAAAATAACGATCTACAGGTATGATCTGAAAACAGGGAGATTCGAAAAAGCTGTTTGAAGATGTGCGGAATATCACCTTTCGGATTATAGGGGATACGCCGGAATATTTTATCGGAAATGTATATGATCAGCAGAATACGGCGAACGTAAAAACGTATATGATCAGAAAAGAGGATTATTTTGCCGGAAATATGGATCAGACCATCAGAATCAGGCCGTAGGGAGAACGTTATGGAGCTTATGGTAAAAGGTCTGAAAAAGGCATATGGAAAAATGGAAGCATTAAAGGGGATCAGCTTTTCTGTGAAAGAAGGAATTTATGGCCTGCTGGGCCCGAACGGGGCTGGCAAAAGCACGCTGATCGGCATCCTGACAGGGAATCTTAAGGCAGATGAAGGAGCCGTATACTGGATATGATATTCCTGCTTTTGGAGTTGGATGTTTTCTTTCCGGCGGAAGAATCTTTGAAGTACCGGTTCAGTCAATTCCGGGATATCTTGCGAGTCCGTTTTCTGTTTCCGTAGGACAGTATTTGATTTTATCTTTTGCCGTAAGGCTGTTTGGGCTGTTGCTGATTGGAGCGGTTACCTGTGTGGTGTGTTTCCTGTGCGGAAGTCTGGTATCTGGGGTTTTGGCCGTGGTTGTTTTTGGAGGCGCGGAATATCTGTGT
This sequence comes from uncultured Lachnospiraceae bacterium, assembly GCA_910579325.1. Lineage (GTDB taxonomy): Bacteria > Bacillota > Clostridia > Lachnospirales > Lachnospiraceae > Paralachnospira_A. The sequence goes on from CAJTTU010000030.1 coordinate 1,568, forward strand.
AAGAGTAGGATTGATCTTCATTCCAGGTGGTCGCTGCTGAGACAGGTGAAGATCGTCTCTTTTTTTGACACATCTATTTTCCGTGATTATGAGCATGTCAATATTTGCGGCATTCCAGTGTCCGCCATGAGCATGAATTTGCTGGCTGGCTTTTGTTTGCTGGTGGTGTGCGCATCTGTCATTATTAATCTGCATAGGGGCGGGTATGCCGTGGGAAAGAAAAAGGGCCCTTTTTCGCGTCTGACTGAAAAAAGAGGCAGTTTTGGCCTGTTTCTCTATGGGTTGTTTTCCTGCGAATTGTATAAAGGATTCATTATCTGCAGAGGGCTGCAGTTGCTGGTGTTTTTCTGTGTGGTTCAAATGGTTACTTATGGCGGAAAAATGCACTATGCGGATGGGGAGGAATATTATTATCGTGATTATTCCGTAAAGCTGGAAGGCAGGCCAAATGATGAGAAAAAAAGATATATTGAAGCAGAACGGCAGCATCTGGAGGATAGAAGGAAAAAGCAGGCTGATTATTACGGGCGATATGCAAATGGCGAAATTGGAAAAAGTGAGCTGGATGCTTATATCGAGTTTTATGTGGTTCCTCAGGAGCAGGATGACGGATTGCGGCGGGCTGAAAACCAGTTTGAGCGGCTGGAAGCTTTGCTGGCCGATGGAGAAGAAGTTTCTTATGTTTATTTGACTCCCTGGTCTGCCCTGTGCGGGCCGGATACTTATATGGAGGATATGGCAAATATAGCCAAAATGATTATCTGTATTGTTGTTTTTTTAGCCGTATATTTACCGGTCGAACAAAGAAGCCGTATGTGTGTGCTGATGAATACATTTTGCAAAGGTAGGAAAACATTGCTGGCGAAAAAGTATCAGATTTGTGCCTTGTTTTGTTTTTTGGTATTGATGATTACGATTGTGACAAAATATTTTGCTGTTTTTTCCAATTATCCGGCGATAGACTGGAATGTGACGGTACGGAGTATTTTGTTTTTGCCGGAAATGCCGTTTGCACTTTCTGCCGGAGTATATTTACTTTTTGTACAGGGAAGCAAATATATAGTGTTAGCAGGGGGAACCTGCCTGATTTTAAAATGGTATGAGGGGATTATGCGGCCATAAGAAAGACAGTTAGCGGCTTGATATATTAAAGCTGCCAACTGTTTTTCTGTGTTAAATTATATTATTTTTTCTGATCGGGGCAAATTCACCGTCGTTACACCAGCTGAAAATACATCAGCATCCCATTATAAATCCCTCTGGCAAAGCTGCGGGGATCGTTGGACAGAAGCTCAGCGTCCACAGGATTGGTCAGATAGCCCATCTCCACCAGCAGGGATGGCATCATGGTGTGGCGCAGTACATAAAGGCCGGGATTTACGCGCATGCCCCGGTTGGGCAGGCCGGTGGCCCGGTTGAGGCCGGTCAGAATATTTTCGCCGAGAGGCCAGGCCGGGCTGGATTCGCTGTATACATAGACCTCGCTACCGCTGGCCTCGGTGTTTTCGCTGGAATTGCAGTGGAGGCTGATAAAATAATCGGCGCCCCAGCTGTTGGCGGCGTCCACCCGGGCGGCCAGACTGGAGGTGTTGGAGGTCCCCAGCTGTTCCGTGGGGCTGTTGCGGGACAGGCGCACTTCAAAAAAAGGGTTGGATTCCAGCATTGCGGCCAGCTCCACGCCTACCGTATAGGTGACATCCTGCTCCCGCACGCCGTTGGCTTCCGCGCCGGCATTGGGGTTCTGGGGGTTATGCCCCTGGTCGATAAAAATTTTCATAGGCTGTTGTTCCCATATTTTGCTTGGTATATGATATGCGGAAGAAATGAACAGGTGATAAGTACATGATATTGTACAATATATTGACAATATTAGACGATAGAATTATACTGTATGTAAAGGAGCGTGATAGTGTGATAGCAACCAATTTCTCAAATGTCAGAAATAATTTTAAAGAGGTCTGCGATCGTGTGGTGCAGGATTCGGAAATTGCAATCATAACGAGAAAAAATGATGAAAACGTGGTGCTGATGTCTCAGGCTCAGTATGATAATTTGATGGAGAATCTTCATATCAGGAATAGTAAAGCAAATTACGAATGGCTGAAGGAATCAATCAGACAGGCGGAGGATGGGAAACTTATTAAATTTGAAGCGGAGGAATAATCTATGAATATATCCTTCACGGAGAATGCATGGAAGGACTATCTTTACTGGCAGAAAACGGATAAAAAAATGATGAAGAAAATTCATGAACTGATTAAGGATATTTCCAGGAGTCCGTTTGAGGGAATGGGGAAGCCGGAGGCATTAAAATATGAACTGGCGGGGAAATGGAGCCGGAGGATCAATGATGAACACAGGCTGGTTTATCAGATCGAGGATGAGAATCTGATTATATATACTTGCAGATATCATTACTAAGCTTTTGTTACATCAGCATATCCCGGAAACTTTTGACTTCTTGGAACGGATATATTATACTATAGAATATCATGTGTAATGTACTCTCGGAGTCTCACAAAATCAGGTACTGCGAGACTCCGAGAGTACATTTGCAGAAAAACGGAGGAATTTATGAATAAAGGACCTTATTATATTACAACGGCGATCACCTATACGTCCGGTAAGCCCCATATCGGAAATACTTATGAGATCATCCTGGCAGACGCCATCGCCCGTTATAAAAGGGCGCAGGGGTACGACGTGTTTTTCCAGACAGGTACCGACGAGCACGGACAGAAGATTGAGGAGAAAGCGGAAGCTGCAGGCGTTACACCGAAGGAATTTGTGGACGGGGTGGCGGCTCAGATTAAGGAAATCTGGGACTTGATGGAGACGTCTTACGATAAGTTTATCCGTACTACCGACCCTGACCATGAAAAGCAGGTGCAGAAAATTTTTAAAAAGCTGTACGACCAGGGCGACATCTATGAGGGTTATTATGAAGGGCTGTACTGTACGCCCTGCGAGTCCTTCTTTACCGAGTCCCAGCTGGTGGACGGCAAGTGTCCGGACTGCGGCAGGGAAGTAAAGCCTGCGAAGGAAGCAGCCTATTTTTTCAGGATGAGCAAATATGCCCAGCGGCTGATCGACCATATCAACGCCCATCCGGAGTTTATCCAGCCCGTTTCCCGGAAAAACGAGATGATGAACAATTTCCTTCTTCCGGGGCTGCAGGATCTGTGTGTGTCCAGAACCTCTTTCCAGTGGGGCATTCCGGTGGATTTTGACCCGAAGCATGTGGTTTACGTGTGGCTGGATGCTCTGACCAATTACATCACCGGTATCGGCTATGAGTGCGGGGGGGATTCCACGGAGCAGTTTAAAGCGCTGTGGCCTGCGGACCTGCATCTGATCGGGAAGGATATTATCCGGTTCCATACGATTTACTGGCCGATTTTCCTGATGGCACTGGATCTGCCGCTGCCGAAGCAGGTATTCGGACATCCCTGGCTTTTGCAGGGGGAGGGCAAGATGAGCAAGTCAAAGGGGAATGTGCTGTATGCGGATACCTTGGTGGACTTTTTCGGCGTAGACGCGGTGCGCTATTTTGTCCTCCATGAGATGCCTTTTGAGAATGACGGCGTGATTTCCTGGGAGCTGATGGTGGAGCGGATGAATTCCGACCTGGCCAATACGCTGGGCAACCTGGTAAACCGCACGATTTCCATGTCCAATAAATATTTCGGCGGCGTGGTGAACAATTCCGGCGTGGCTGAGGCGGTGGATGAGGAGCTGAGAGCCTGTGCCCTGGAGACGGTGAAGGCCGTGGATGGGAAAATGGAGAAGCTGCGTGTGGCGGACGCCATGACGGAGATTTTCAATCTGTTTAAACGGTGCAACAAATATATCGACGAGACCATGCCCTGGGTGCTGGCGAAGGAAGAAGCCACGAAACCCAGGTTGGAGACGGTTCTGTACAACCTGGTGGAGAGCATCTGCATCGGCGCAAGCCTGCTGGATTCCTTTATGCATGGAACCGCAGAGCGGATTCTCGGGCAGTTAAACGGAAAACTGCGCAGCCTGGATGAGATGACGGAATTTGGCCTCTATCTTTCCGGTACAAAGGTGACGGAGAAGCCGGAGATTCTCTTTGCCCGGATGGATATCAAAGAGGTGATGGAAAAGGCAGAGGCCATGCAGGCGGCAGAGGCCGGGGACGGCGGGCAGTATCCCGCAATCGAGGCGAAGCCGGAAATCACCATAGACGACGTGGACAAGATCCAGTTGCTGGTCGGCGAGGTGTTAAGCTGCGAGCCGGTGAAAAAAGCGAAGAAGCTTCTCGTAATGCAGGTGCGGGTCGGCGCCCAGGTGCGTCAGATCGTGTCGGGAATCGCCAAATATTATAAGCCGGAGGAAATGGTGGGCAAGAAGGTCGTAGTTGTGGCAAATTTAAAACCGGCCAAGCTGTGCGGTATGCTGTCGGAAGGAATGCTGCTGGCAGCAGGAGACGACGCAGACCATCTGGCCATGGTGACGGTGGACCGGGATATGGTCAGCGGTTCTACGGTATCGTAAAAGTTGAGAGAAAATATGAAAGCAATATTTGACAGCCATGCCCATTATGACGAAGAAGCTTTTGACAGTGACAGGGAGAGCCTGCTTTCTTCTATGGAGGAAAAGGGCGTAGGGCGTATTGTAAATGTAGGTGCCAGTCTGGCGACGACGAAACAGACATTGGAGCTGACACAGAAATATCCCTTTGTGTACGGCGCCGCCGGCGTCCATCCTGACGAGACCGGAGAGCTGAATGAAGAAAATTTCCGGTGGCTGGAATGGGCGGCCGGACAGGAAAAGATGGTGGCCGTGGGAGAGATCGGTCTGGACTATTACTGGGACAATGCACCCCGCGAGGTGCAGAAGCAGTGGTTCGGACGGCAGCTTGAGCTGGCCTGGAAGCTTGATAAGCCGGTTATTATCCACAGCCGGGAGGCGGCGAAGGATACGCTGGATATCATCAGGGAGGAAGGCGGCAGGGATCATGATATGGTGATCCACTGCTTCTCCTACGGCGTGGAGCTGGCCAGAGAATATCTGGATATGGGACATTATCTGGGGATCGGCGGCGTGCTGACCTTTAAGAATGCGAAAAAGCTGAAAGAGGTGGCGGATTTTGCCCCGTTGGACAGGATTCTGTTAGAGACAGACTGTCCGTATCTGGCGCCGGTTCCTTTTCGGGGAAAACGGAATGATTCCACAAAGCTGAGCCATGTGGCGGAGGAATTGGCGGCAGTTAAAGGGGTGGATGCAGACCGGGTTTTGGAAGTTACGTGGGAGAATGCCTGCAGATTTTACAGAATATGAGAGTGCGGGGCATATTGGGATTTTTGAGGGAGAGCGACAGTTTCTTTTGCGGAAAATTGGAATATGAGCGAATAGGGGCTGGCAAGAGAAGGAAGTTGTTTGATGAATCATGACAGGAACAAAGGAATAGTATGGCCGATTTAGGAAACCCGCAGAATACCATTGAAATATTAAAGAAATATGAGTTTTCTTTCCAGAAAAAATACGGGCAGAATTTCCTGATCGACACCCATGTGCTGGACAAAATTATCCGGGCGGCCAAAATCAGTTCGGATGATTTTGTGCTGGAAATCGGGCCCGGCATCGGCACGATGACCCAGTATCTGGCGGAGGCGGCCAGGGAGGTGGCCGTGGTGGAGATCGACGATAAACTGATTCCGATTCTGGAGGAGACATTAAAGGAATATGAGAATGTCACGATTATCCATGGGGATATCCTGAAGGTGGATATCGAGGGGCTGGTACAAGAGAAAAATCAGGGCAGGCCCGTAAAGGTAGTTGCCAATCTTCCTTATTATATTACCACACCGATTATTATGGGACTGCTGGAAGGCAGTGCGCCTGTGGACAGCATCACCGTTATGGTGCAGAAAGAGGTGGCGGATCGGATGAAGGTAGGCCCCGGCACAAAAGATTACGGGGCGCTGTCCTTGGCTGTCCAGTATTATGCACGGCCTGAAATCGTGGCAAATGTCCCTCCTAATTGTTTTATTCCCCGCCCCAAAGTAGGATCTGCGGTCATTCACCTGACCCGCCACCAGACGCCGCCTGTTCAGGTTCAGGATGAAGATTTTCTGTTCCGTATCATCCGGGCATCCTTTAACCAGAGGAGAAAGACGCTGGTAAACAGCCTGAACAATTCCCCGGAACTGCAGCTGACAAAAGAACAGGTCACGAAAGCGCTGGAACAGATGGGACTGCCTGCGGCGGTCAGGGGGGAGACGCTGACGCTGGAGCAATTTACGGAACTTTCAAATTCGTTGCAGTAAATCAAAGATAACCTATTAAATAACTTGTGCACAAATGCACAGGTTATTTTTTTGCGCTTGTATTTTGATGCCGTTGTGGAAATCCTTTGATTTTTTTATACTGGATACAGTTCAGTTAAGCGCGTTTATCGGAATAGGTATGAGGGAAAGATTTATGTAACAGAGCATAAGTATGCGTATGAAAAGTAGATTTGAAAGCAAACCTTCAAATCCACCTGGATGACGCGGCAAACTGCGTCAGGAAAGAGGAAAAGATGAAGCAAAATAAAATGTATCTGCATTGCGGGATCGGGGCTTTATTATTTATATTGATTATGTTTTTCCTTCCGGCCGGGAATGGCCTTACGGCGGATGGCGTACACCTTCTGGCGGTTCTGGTTCCTGTTTTGTATCTTTGGATCACGGTAGGAACCGACTGGGTCAGTCTTCTGGCACTGGGAGTTCTTGTTATGACAGGGGTTATGGCAAATGAAAAAAATTATTATGCCGGCGTATATTCCGGTTCTATGGGGAATTTTATCATTATCACGGTAATATCCTGTATGGCGCTCAGTGCGGTTCTGAGCCAGACCGGCGTGATTACGAAGATTGCCAACTGGTTTATCACCAGAAAATTTTGCCAGGGACATCCCTATACATTTTTGGCCATGTTCATTCTGTCGTTTTTTGTAATCGGCACATTTATGGAGGCCACGGCAGTTACGATTATGTATATTAATCTGGCTGCGGAAATCTGTAATAAACTGGGCTATAAAAAAGGGGACAAATTCTATACGGTGATGATGTGCGGCATTTACTGGGGCAACGCAGTGGTAAGCGCGGGCTCTCCGATCTCCCATGTGCTGCCGCTGCTGTTGATTGCCGCCGCAGCCCCGGCTCTGGGTGTGACGATTTCTTTTGGGCAATGGCTGATGGTGGGGATTCCTTTTGAAATTGTTTCTTATCTGCTGCTTATGCTGGTAATCCGATTTATTTGGAAGCCTGAGACAGACAAATTTGTCAATTATGATATCCAGGCAATGAGAAAGGCAAATCCGCCGCTTTCAAAAGAAGGAAAAATCACCACGGTTATTTTCATGCTGGTGGTCATCGTGTGGCTGTTCCCTCAGTTTGGAACCGCAATCTGGCCGGAAGCGGTGGGATATCTGAATAATATCGGCGCCTGTATTCCTCCGATTATCGCGCTTGCCCTTGTCTGTATCATACATGTGAACGGAAAGCCGATTGCCCGGTTCCCGGAACTGGTAAAGACCGTACCGATGGGGCTGCTGATTTTTACCGCTACCGTAACGGTGTATGGTGCGGCGATTAATCTGGACAGTTGCGGTATCAGCACATGGATTTACAATCTGCTGTCGCCGGTATTGTCAGGCCTGCCCACGATTGCGGTTATGGCATTTTTGGTGCTGGGCGGTATGCTGATGACCCAGTTTACCTCGAATACGGTTTCCATGTATCTGTTTTATGCCATTACCATAGCATTGCTGGCTTCCAGTGGGATCAATATGCCGGCTTTTGTGATTATCGTGGCTCTGGGGGCAATGCTGGGACTGGTAACGCCTGCGGCCGCGGTGCCTTCTCCGCTGTTTTTTGGTCCGGAACATATTAATATGAAAGATACGGCCAAATATGCGGTGATTTATCTGCTGCTCAGTTTTGTGGCGCTCATGGTACTGATCTGGCCGCTGGCGAATGTGCTGATCAAATTTTAAGGAAAGAATTATGGAAAGGAATGTGTATATGCTAACACCAAAAGAAAACGCGAGACGTTTATTTAACCATGAAGAAACAGAATATCTTCCTGTCATGGGAGAAGGCATCATTAATAATGTACCGGTAAACGGTTATTATGAAAGACCCCATGGAGGAAAAGGCGGCGAGGACTGGTTTGGTGTTCACTGGTTCTGGAAAGAAGGGGAGCCTGCGCCGATGCCGGTGGAACCTTATATTTTGGAGGATATCGCTGACTGGAAGGATGTGGTTCATTTTCCGGATCTGGATGGATTTGACTGGGAGAGGGCGGCCATAGAAGATCGAATCCCCGTATTTGACAGGGAGAATAACCTGCTTTATCAGATGATCCATAACGGATTGATGGAACGGCTGCAAAATCTTCTGGGATTCGAGAACGGTCTGTGCGCGCTGCTGACGGACCCTGAGGAAGTTGCGGAATTCTTTGATGCCCTGGCGGATTATAAATGCAGATTGATTGATTATCTGGCCATATATTATAAGCCGGATGTGATATGCTACCATGATGACTGGGGGACGCAGAGAGGGTTGTTCTTCTCGCCGGAGACCTGGAGAAGCCTGCTGAAAGAGCCCACCAAAAGAATCGTGGAACATGTACATAGTAAGGGGATCAAGTTTGATCTGCACAGCTGTGGCATGATCAGGGACATCGTGCCGGAGATTGTGGATGATCTGCATGTGGATGCTCTGAATATCATGGCAATCAATGATATCCCGGCGCTGAAGAAAATCACTGGTACGAAAGTGGTATATGATGTGTTCCTGGACACACAGAAATATGATGTGATGGATGCGGCGGGGACGCTGACTGAAGAAAAGCTGCGGCAGGGAATCCATGATGAGGTGATGGAGAATGCCAGAGGCGGATGCTATCTGCCGGTGCCGCTGCTGGTACGACCCGAATGGCAGGAGCTGATTATAGATGAGCTGAAAAAATGCAGGGAAGAGCTGATGTGCCGTCAGCTGTAAAACTCAATATATTATGTAAAGAGCCTGTCAGAGACGGGCTTTTTACCTTGTTTAAGGACAGGAGCCGTGATAGAATGAAGAAATAGGGGAGTGTTATAAAGAGTGGAAAATAGGTGGCATTTGTCGGCAGAAGAATGAAAGGGATGGAAATATGAAGCTTTCTCTGCTTTTGATATATGAGCAGCTTGACCGGAAAGATATTATATTGAAGATGGAAGCGGAACCGGGCCCATCTTTTTCAGGCGCACGGACGCTGCCTCAAAAACCGCCGCTGGCCTGGGAGCCGGATATTTTGTATGTTGATCTGGAAGGATATGCCGATCACTTTTCGCGGCAGGAACTGAATGATTTGTCTCTGATATCAGTTTGCTGTCCCCATATGGAGGCAATTCGGAATGGGATATTCGCAAAGCGGGGGGAGGATCTGCAGCATCTGTTTAATGATGTTCTGGATATCTTTCAGCGGTTTCAGGACTGGAATGCCCTGACCCAGGAAATGCTGTTAGAGGGAAGGCCTTTTCAGGAAATTTTCAACCTTTGTGCCATGGTGACGTCGGACACGGTTTACCTTACGGACAGCAGTATGAAAATGTATGTACATTCGGTTCCCACATTGTTAGATGACATCAGCGCGATCTGGCGGTACCAGGTATCTTACGGTTATATGCCGATCCATATCATTAACCGGCTGATGACAAACGGGGAGTTGGAACGGATTAACAGGCACAGAAAGGCCTTTACCCTTGATACCAAAACCTTTAATAATCCTTACACATGCAGGAATATTTTTTCTGGCCGGGTACTGAAAGCGCATATCTTTATCGTAAGCATTTACTCGAAGCCATCTCAGACCCACAAGGAGATCGCAGAGCGGCTGGGCGTGGTCCTTACGCCTTATATCTGCCAGAATCCGGTGTTTTCTTCCAGGGCGGGCCAGATATTCGAAAACTTCTTTCTGGATCTGTTAAAGCGCAGGGTGCAGGATCAGATTTTGATCCGGCAGCAGATATCCATATTCGGGTGGGATATGGGCGATGTCTTTTCGATTCTGGTGATTGACGGACGGGGGCAGTCTCAGGACAAGCAGCAGTTCCTGATTAATTATTTTTGCGGGCTGGAGCATGACTGCCAGGCCTTTGAGAATGAAGGGCATATTATCTGCCTGCTTCATGTGGGCTCGGATAAAAGTAAAAAAATGTTTTCGGAGGAAGTGGACAGTCTGTTGAGAAAACTGGATTTACAGGGTGCTTTCAGTAAAAATTTTTCCGGTATCTGTAATATGGACATCTACTATGCACAGGCTGCGAGCATTCTCCGGTTTTGCGGCGGGAACGGTTCGGGCAAGCATTTGTTTTTGCAGGAGGATGTGGGCCTGTATGGAATATTGGAGGCCAGCTTAGAGCGGCATGATGCTCTGGAGCTGTGCCATCCGGATGTCTTGTTTCTTTATGAGTATGACCAGAAGAACGGGACGGAATATATGGAAACACTGCTGCAATATCTGTTAAATGACAGGAATGCCGTGAAAGCGTCAAAGGCGCTTTATATCCACCGAAATACGATGAATTACAGACTGGAACGGCTGCGGGAGCTGCTTTGCTATGATGAGGAGGACAGCGGCAGCAGGCTGTTTGTGCTGATTTCAATTTTGTTGCTGCGGCAGCAGATGGAAGAAAAAATTATTCCGCATGTTCCATCTTAACCGCCCATAAAGGCCCGCCGCTGGCGGCCCCTTTCTTCAATTCTGACAGCAGCAGGTCCAGTTCCCATTCCTTTCGGCTGTTTTCATAGCTGTTAGGATCGGCGATCCGTACATTTCCGTCTTCCAGCAGCTTTGTGATTAGGATAAAGTGGCCATTGTTTGTCAATGTGCCTTTTCCCATCAGGGCGGCCAGGACATAACCGTCTTCCAGCAGCTGGGATACATGTTCCCGGCTTCGGTCCGTTACGCTTTCCACGGTAAAACCGTAAGCGGTGAGAGCATCAGGGATCAGGCTGTGGTAGGAGCCGCTGTGAAGGGCATAGTAGCCGTTTTCTGCCGCCCAGTCGGCCAGATCCACAGGCGTCATACCGCCGCCTTCGAGAGAAAAACTGGAAATCAGCATAGCCACTGCGGTAGGGCCGCAGCCATAACCTTCCAGGGGATCTTCTCCTCCATATAGATAATCACCCCAGCGCCGGTCTCCCTGGTTGTAGTACATCATCGGTCCCATAGCCGTATCCAGCATAACAAAGTAGATATCCTCCGGCGCGTCCTGCGTTTCCAGGTCAGAGGAAACACCCAGTTCGTCAGTAAAATCCAGAGAGTGGGGAGAATCGGCATTTCCCTCGGCAACAGAAGCTTCTGTTGCGGGAACGGATGTTTCTTCTTCTGATAAAGCAGCCGTTTCGGATATGGCGGTCTCATCGGCAGAGGTATCACTGGTCTCTGTTTCGGCATCTGATGATTCTCCGGTTTTCCCCGTTTTTTTGTCACTTCCCTGGGGATCCTCAAGATGGCCGTCACGGGCATACCGGATGGAATTCCTGATCTCCTCGGCGCTGACAGATCGAAAAAACGCAAAAAGGCTGACTACAGCAATCAGTGTAGTCAGCAAAATACTGCATATAATCAGTGCATGGACCGGAGATAAATGAGATTTCTTCTTCATATTTACAGTATTTACCACAGTGCCTAAAATATGTCATGTGAAATATTTTACAGTGCGGCAAGTTTTTTCATCACAGCCTGGGCGATACTGCCAAGAGGGGATTGGAGACAGACGGCCCCGATCTTATAAGCTTCCATAGGCATACCGTATACGACGCAGGTTTCCTTGTCCTGCCCGATTGTATAAGCCCCGTTCTTGCGCATCCTGAGAAGTCCTGCGGCTCCGTCGGCTCCCATGCCGGTCAGGATAATGCCGATCGCCTTATCCCGCACATGCATGGCCATAGAATCAAAGAGCACATCCACGGAAGGACAGTGTCCGCTGACTCTTTCGCCTTCCACACAGTTCACCGCATAACCGCCGCCGATCCGCACCACCCGCATCTGCATGCCGCCGGGAGCCAGAAGAACCAGGCCGGGCAGGATACGGTCGCCGTTTTTTGCTTCCCGCACTTCCATTTTACACAGACGGTTCATCCGCTCCGCATACATGGAGGTAAATCCGGGAGGCATATGCTGGGTGACAACGATCCCGGGCATATTGGCGGGAAATTGCTGTAAAACCTCTAAGGTAGCCTCCGTGCCGCCGGTGGATGCGCCGATAGCGATGATCATCTGATTTGCCGTGGGCGAAAGAGCTTTGCCGGACAGAACCCTGGGCGTACCTGCGGCGCTGATTCCTGCGGCTGGGCGGGCAGGGGCGGAAGTACCCAGGCTGCTGCCTGGCGTTATCGGTCCGGGCGGCGCCAGCAGCTGGGGAATCCGGACTTTGGCCTTGGAACCGATCACCAGCTTATTCATCAGCGAAGTCAGGAAAAGCTCTTTCCGGTTTGTGCTTGTCATATCGGGTTTCTGGACGAAATCCACGGCTCCGGCGGAAAGGGCGTCAAATACTTTCAGATTCAGAGAAGAAACCAGAATAACCGGGATTGGATTTGTGGGCAGTAACTCCTTTAAAAATTCAAGACCCGACATCCCCGGCATTTCGATATCCAGCGTCAGGATGTCAGGTTTCAACAGCTGTATTTTTTGCTTAGCGTCAAAGGCGTTGACCGCATAGCCGACGATCTCGAAACGGGGATCCTTACTGATATTGCCGATCAGCCAGGCACGGTATACCGCTGAGTCGTCAACGATCATCAGTCTGATTTTATTATTCTGCATAAAATTGCCTCCTGCGCCGGAAGATCCGATATCCGTTAAGGCCGCATCGCTTTCTGGAAAATCGCCGGTGTAATATACTGATAAGGATTGTTCTCTTTGTTCAGATTTTCCGAATGGCCGATAAAAAGGTAGCCGCCCGGAACGGTTGCGCCGTGGAAACGGCGAACCAGGGCATCCTTGGTGGGCTGATCAAAATAAATCATTACATTACGACAGAAAATCAGGTCAAAGGGCCGACGGAAATGAATAGGGTCCATCAGGTTAAAGGTTCTGAAAATAACGTTTTTCCGAACTTCCGGAGACAGATTGTAAGCTCCGTCTTTGTTTTTGATGAAATATTTGTTCTTCCAGGTTTTGGGCAGCTGTTCCAGACTGCTTTCCTGATAGACAGGATTTCTGGCAGTATCCAGAACCTGCTGAGAGATATCGGTGGCCAGAATCCGGGTATCCCACTGAGAATACTGGGAGCCGAAATATTCCATCAGGTACATGGTGGTGGTGTAAGCCTCCTCGCCGGAAGAACAGCCGGCGCTCCAGATCGAAAGAACATGATCTCTTGCGTGGGTTTTGGTAAAAGCGGGAAGAGCGGTGTTGATCAGGAACTGAAAGTGCGCTTCCTCCCGCATAAAATATGTATAATTGGTCGTCAGCTTATTAATCAGGAAAGTGACCATACTCTGGTCCTTTCCTGATAAGATATCATCCACATACTGGGTGAAGCTGGTATATCCCTGAGCCTGAAGGCTGTGGGATAACCGGCTGGAGATCAACTGCTTTTTTTGGCTCAGATCGATTCCGTAATGGGACTGGATATAGGTATACAGCCGATGGAAATCGGCATCACTTAAGGTCATCATGATGGGCTGTCTCCTTTAATCAAGCGTTCTGTTATTTCCTAATTATACTGGCCGCTGGCCAGGGCTTTGTAATCAAAGGACATAAGGACCCTTCCGTCTTCTACAGTCACCATACCGTCCAGCAGCTTCTGACGGCGTTTGATCGGAATGGGATGAACCTGATTCAGATCGATATCCATTACCTTCTGA
>CAJTTU010000030.1:15451-20151 GCA_910579325.1 uncultured Lachnospiraceae bacterium
TCTACTACGATTCCCAGTATGGTAGAATCTATGTTTAACATAATGATACAGGTTTTGTTTGTATATTCCAGCTGAGGCATTCCCATGCACAGCCGGATATCCAGAGCCGGGAAAATCCTGCCCCGGACATTGATAACGCCCTTGATAAAAGATGGAACCAGAGGGATGGGCGTAATCGGATAATCATTGATGATTTCAGTCACATATTCGGTGCTGAGAAACATAACCAGACCGCCGGATTCAAAGGTCAGGCAGCGTTCAATGGACTGTTTTCCTTCCGATTCCTCAAAATCCTGCGTGTTCTGAACGAGAGTTTCTTCTTGGTTTGACATAACTGGGTCCTCCGTTTAAATAGTTTCAATGGCGGCCATATAGAGGGTCAGAATATCCAGGATAATACTGATATTCCCGTCTCCCAATATGGTACAGCCGGTAATGCCGGCGTTTTTCAGTCCAAATTCATTGAAGAATGAAGGGAGCGATTTAACCACAACCTGCTGTTCGTCGATCAGATCGTCTACAAACAGACAGTAGGAACGGTCGCTGGCTTCCACCCACAGCAGGATACCGTCTTCGATTGAGGTAATCTCCGTCTCCAAATTGTAGAACCGATGCAGACGGATAATCGGATAGAAGGTTCCCATCCGGTCTACCATTTCGTGTCCGCAGTCGTCCAGCACAACTTCGTCATTGCGTACTTTAAAGGACTGGCGGATGTTGGAAATCGGGATGGTAAAGATGGAATTTCCTACCGTAACCTTCATACCGGTTACAATGGCCAGCGTCAGCGGGATGCTCATGGTGATCGTGGTTCCCACGCCCAGCTCGCTGGTCAGAGATACCGTGCCGCCCACCGCTTCAATGTTTTTCTTTACCACATCCATACCTACGCCACGACCGGAAAATTCGGTAACGGTCTGGTTGGTGGAAAAGCCGGGCAGCATAATCAGTCCCAATGCTTCTTTCTGGGAATATTCGTTTTCAGGTTTGGTCAGAAGCCCTTTTTCTCTCGCCTTGGCCAGCAGTTTGTTTGCGTCCATGCCGTAACCGTCATCGGAAATCGAGATCACAACCTCGCTGCTGCTGTGGGACGCGGACAAGATCAGTTCGCCCTGAGGATCTTTCCCGGCGGCAATACGTTCCGCGGCAGTTTCCTCGATTCCATGATCCATACTGTTACGCACAATGTGCATGATCGGGTCCTGAATGCTGTCTATAATGGTCTTGTCAACCTCCGTGTTCTCGCCGATCACGGTCAGGCGGACATCTTTGTTTAACTTCTGTTTCATATCCCGGACAATACGGTTCATCTTCTGGAATACGCCGGAAATCGGAACCATCCGCAGGGACATGGAAATATCCTGGAGATCGTCGGTCAGCTTGCGCAGCTGACGGGCCGACTGCATAAAGTTGTCATAGCTGTCCCGGGGAAGATGGGCAAGCTCCGGAGAGGCCGTCACCATCGATTCGGTGATTACGATCTCGCCTACGATATCCACCAGGCTGTCCAGCTTTGAAAGATTCACGCTGATCAGGCTCTGTTTCACCGGCGCATGGGAAGCGGGCGCCGCGGCGCCGGATTCCTGTTTGGGCGAGGACGCGGCCGGGGCAGCCGGCGTCGAAGCCGGCTTTTCAGGCTGCGTGGCCGATGCTTCGGCTGCGGGAGAGGGCGCTTCGGCTTCGCCGGCAGTCTGTTCAACCATCTCATAAGAACGGATATGATTCTGGGTTTTTAAAATATCCTCCGCCATAGCCGCGCTTTCCTGGTCGTCAAATGCCAGGAAAAAGCCGCTGTCTATAATCGTCTGGCAGGTATCGGAATTCGTGTCCATATCGGCAGGGTAATAACGGAAATCGGCGCCGACCTCTTTCAGAGCGTTTACAATCATGTAAGCTCTCAGGTTTTCCATGCCCACGCCTTCCTCCAGAAAAATATGGATAAAGCAGGCGGCCTGGGGATCGTTAGGAAGCGCGGAACCATCCTCCGCTGAAGTCTGTCCGGAAGTTCCGGCCTCTGAGGCTTTGTCCCCGGCAGAATCGCCGGTCCCGCTGATTTTTGCGAGAAAGCCCTCGATCTCCGCCGTGAAGGCATCGATGTTTTCGGACAGAGGGGAGCCGCTTTCTACCTTGGCCACCTCTCCGCGCAGCTGGTCTTCCGAGCGGAACATCAGGTTAAACAGCTCTTTTCTGTGCTCATGGGCCAGAGAGCTGATTCCCTTGTCCCGTATATAGAAGAACAGATCTTCGATACGATGGGCAATCGTAGAGAGAGAGCCAAATTCCATCATGGCAGAAGAGCCTTTGATGGTGTGCATGATCCGGAAGATTTCATTTACGTCGTCGGTGGAAAAATCTTCTGTCTCCTCGTCTGCCACCAGCATTTCATCCAGCCGGTCCAGAAGAGAGTTGGTTTCGTAAAGGTATGTATCTAACATGCTTTCCATACCATTATCCATGATACAGACACCGCCTTTCTTGGTTTGTTGGTTTGAATAAACAAATAAACAGAATCTGCAATTTCACAGTCTTTTATTTTTCATATATAGTATATCGGCATTTTTGAAAAAATTTTAATAGAAACCTATCATATTTTTTGGAATTGTGCCGATATATAGTATAGATAAGGTTGTGTAATTATTTAAAGGCACCGCACTGAGGAGGTGAAAGGGGGCTTTTTGCGGCTTTTAAACGTGTTTTAAATTTAAATATAAAAAGATAAAGCGAGGATGAGACAAAAATGAAAAACTTAAAAATGTCCAGAAAAATTACAGTGGCCTTCGGTGTTGTAATTGCCTGTTATATTTTTACGGTTGTCTTCATGACCCTTGGGATCAATACAACCAAAGGCAACTATCAGACATTTTATGAGAACACCCATACGGCCGTATCCAAGGCGATTACGATCCGCGTGAATCTGCAGAAGAGCATTAAGGACGTAGCCCTTGCGCTGGTAGAACCGGATGCGGCGGCAACCCAGAGCTATCTCCAGGAAGCGGATGAGTTCAGCGCTCTGGTGGAATCGGATCTGGCGTGGTTTAACAGCGAGTATAACGGTGACAGCGCTCTGATCAAACAGTTTGAGAGTGCGTTCCAGAATACGACGAAGCTGCAGGCGCAGATCAAACAGCTGGTTCTGGAAGGCAGCGAAGCTTCTCTGGCTCAGGCGGAGGAGATCCTGACTAGCGAGTTCGGTCCCGCCGCGAATGACGCGGCTACGGTGCTGCTGACCTTCAGCGACGCGTTGGACGCGAACGCGGAAGCCGTATATACCAGCGGAATGCGGGTAAACACAATTATCGTGGTGATCTCCGTGGTGATTACCGTGGCGGCTATCGCGATTACGATCGCTATGGCGCTGGCTCTGATCCGTTCCATCGTTCTTCCTATTAAAGAAATGGAAGGCGCTATGCTTGAGATGCAGGACGGCAGTGTAAACGTAAAGCTGGATTACAGCTCCAAGGATGAGATCGGACAGCTGGCGGACGGTATGCGGGCGATGCTGGTATTCCTGAAAAATATTATTACTGACGAAAGCCAGATCTTTACCCATATGGGTGACGGCGATTTTACGGTGCATTCTTCTATCGCAGATCAGTATGTGGGCGATTACAGCGAGATTTTGTCCGCGATGAGAAAGCTGCGTGACAACCTGAACAGCACACTGACCCAGATCAATCAGGCTGCAGATCAGGTGGCGGCAGGATCGGATCAGGTATCCTCCGGTTCCCAGGCGCTGGCCCAGGGCGCTACGGAGCAGGCTTCTTCCGTAGAAGAGCTGGCAGCTACGACGAACGAAATCTCCGAGAAGGTAACGACCAATGCGGAGAGCGCGAAGCAGGCGAATGAAAAAGCGATTACGGTAAAAGAAAACGCGGATAAGAGCAGACAGCGGATGCAGGATATGCTGACGGCCATGACCGATATCAGCACCAAGTCCGGCGAAGTGGGCAAGATTATCAAGACCATCGAAGATATTGCGTTCCAGACCAATATTCTGGCGCTGAATGCGGCTGTTGAGGCTGCCCGTGCCGGCGACGCAGGCAAAGGTTTTGCTGTGGTGGCCGACGAAGTACGTAACCTGGCCGGCAAGTCCGCGGAGGCTTCCACAAATACTTCTGCATTGATCGAAGAGTCTATTCAGGCAGTTGAGCGGGGTATCCGGATTGCCAATGAGACCGCCCAGTCTCTGGATGAGGTTGTGAACGGCGTAGACGACGTAAGCACGACGATTGAGCTGATCACCGAGGCCAGCGAGGAGCAGGCATCGGCTCTTGCCCAGGTAAATCAGGGCGTGGATCAGATTTCCAGCGTTGTACAGACCAACTCCGCGACAGCAGAGCAGAGCGCGGCGGCCAGCGAAGAGCTGTCCGAACAGTCTCAGCTGCTTAAGAGACTGGTCAGCAACTTCAAGCTGCTGGATCAGGGCGGTATGCCGGCGATGGCGTCGACCCCTTCTTATGATCCCCAGCCTGTGGATTCTTATTCCGACATGGGTATGATGGACAGCGGAAGCTATAGCGTGGGTCAGGATTTCGGCAATGACAAGTATTGATCTGATGGATTGAGACCGGACGATTAAGACAGTACATAAAGGAATCTCCGCAGAGAGTAAAGGGAAAAATCCTTGGTTCTCTGCGGGGATTCTTTTTTTCACCGCTTGATTTTGTTTGGGTATCTTCCTATAATAATGATATATTCTC
>CAJTTU010000030.1:20234-37533 GCA_910579325.1 uncultured Lachnospiraceae bacterium
GAGCGTACATTGTTGTAAACATGATCAGGAGATGGGAACAGATGAAACGGCTCTTTTTACTGGAAGATGATTTAAGCCTGATCAACGGGCTTTCCTTTGCTCTGAAAAAACAGGGGTATGAGGTTAAGGTGGCACGAACCACGCTGGAGGCTGATGCGTTATGGGCGGAGGGAAGCTTTGACCTGGCGATTCTGGATGTGTCCCTGCCTGACGGTTCCGGCTTTGATTTTTGCAAAAAGATACGTCAGGTTTCAAAAGTGCCGATTATGTTCCTGACTGCCGCCGATGAGGAAACAGATATGATTATGGGGCTGGATATGGGCGGCGACGATTATGTGACGAAGCCCTTTAAGCTGGCGGTGTTTCTGTCAAGGGTGAATGCGCTACTGCGCAGAAGCGAAAACTTCACAGGCGAAAACTTTATGAGCAAAAGCTTCGGAGCGGCTTCCGGTTCGGCGGTTACGGAGCTAAAATCCGGCGGCATCAGGGTACGGCTGCTTGAGGGTGAGGCGGATAAAGACGGAAGGCCGCTGGGCTTGACGGCCAGTGAATACAAGCTGCTGTGTATGTTTATGGAGCATCCTGACGTTGTGCTCTCACCGGAGCAGATTTTAGGCAGGCTGTGGGATTGTAATGAAAATTATATAGATAACAATTCGCTGACGGTTTATATCCGCAGGCTGCGCACGAAGATCGAGGACGACCCGGGAAGGCCGAAGCGGATTGTCACGGTGCGGGGGATGGGATATAAATGGAGCGCGGCGGAATGAGACAGGGTTTAGAATAAACTACGAAAGCTTTCATGATTGTCAGTGCAGGAAACCCGAAGCGAACGGAACAGTATTTGTGGGAAATATGTCAGGAAATCGAAATTGATGAAAATATTCGCGAATCAGAAAATTAAAGAGCTGTTTGCCGGCATTCTGTTATCCATGCTGGTCTTCACTGTAATCTCAGCATTGTTAGTGGTTTTTGGGACAGAGAATGGGGCGCTGTGCATATGGCTTGGTTCTTTAAGCATGTGCGCCGTTATTTTGCTGCTGTGTTACCGGTATTTCCGGGAGCAGAACAGGGTTATGGAGGAAACTGCGGCACAGATTACGGAATATATATCTGGCAATAAGGACATTTTGATCGAGTGCAACGATGAGGGAGAGCTGTACAGGCTGTTCCATGAGGTGAATGCCCTGGTTTCCATTCTGAATGCCCATGCGGAAAATGAGAAACGGGCAAAGCATTTCCTGAAAGATATCATATCCGACATTTCCCATCAGTTGAAAACCCCTCTGGCCGCGCTGAATATCTACAACGGAATCCTGCAGGAGGAAGCGGAAAATGCATCTTCTGTCAGGGAGTTTGCCAGCCTTTCCGAGCAGGAGCTTGACCGGATCGAGACGCTGGTGCAGAATCTGTTAAAGATCGCGAAACTGGATGCCGGAACGATCTGTCCAGAAAAGTCCCCGGAACATGTATCCGACCTGATGAAAACCGTGGAAAAACGCTTTCGGTTTCGGGCGGAGCAGGAGGGGAAGGAGTTGATTTTCTCCGGCAGTGAGGAAATAATGTTTTTCTGCGACCGTATATGGATTCTTGAGGCGGTGGGAAACATTGTAAAAAATGCCCTTGACCATACGAAAGAGGGCGGCATAATCCGGATTGAATGGAAGACATTTGCCTCGGTGGTTCAGATTGTGGTGCGGGATAACGGGAGCGGCATCCATCCGGAGGATTTGTATTATATCTTTAAACGGTTTTACCGCAGCCGTTTTTCTAAGGATACGCAAGGGATCGGCCTGGGGTTACCGCTGGCGAAAGCGGTGGTGGAGGCGCATGGCGGCACAATCGAAGCGGACAGCACACCGGGGATGGGGGCGGTGTTTACGATGAATTTTCTGATTACGGAGTAATGGGGAGCATGCGATTGTCGGGCATATGGGTTGTATGACAGTATATTTGGCTGAATTCCTACAAAACTGTAGGGTGGCTGTAATATTACGGTAGGGTTCATAGTTTATGGTTGTTTCAGTACAGAGAAAGTGTTCCGCAAAGAGAAGATTTTGCGGAACAGAATCCCTGACTGATCATTTGCGGTGTCTGTATCGGCAGATGCGTCCGCACGGAAAGAGGTGTTTACACTATGAATTTACTGGAAGTCAACAAAATCTGCAAAACCTACGGAAAAGGCGAAGCCGCCGTCC
The DNA here is from genome assembly GCA_910579325.1 of uncultured Lachnospiraceae bacterium. GTDB lineage: Bacteria > Bacillota > Clostridia > Lachnospirales > Lachnospiraceae > Paralachnospira_A. Next base: position 22,433 of record CAJTTU010000030.1, read on the forward strand.
ATGCGCTGAAAAATGTCAGCTTTTCGGTGCCGAAAGGGGAATATGTGGCTGTCGTCGGGGAATCGGGCTCCGGCAAAAGCACGCTGTTAAATATGATCGGCGCCCTTGATGTGCCTACGTCGGGCAAGGTGCTGATCGACGGCAGGGATACTTTTTCCATGACAGAGAGCAGGCTTACCGTATTCCGCCGGAGAAATATCGGTTTTATTTTCCAGGCCTTTAACCTGATTCCCGAGATTAATGTGGAACAGAATATCATGTTTCCGGTGCTGCTGGATCACCAGAAGCCGGACAGAAAGTACCTGGAGGAGCTGCTGTCCATACTGAATTTAAAAGACCGCCGCACCCATCTGCCTGGCGAGCTGTCCGGCGGCCAGCAGCAGAGGGTTGCCATCGGGCGGGCGTTGCTTACAAGGCCTGCGCTGATTCTTGCCGACGAGCCTACCGGCAATCTGGATTCCCAGAACAGCAGCGAGGTGATTGCCCTTCTGAAAAAGTCGTCGAGAAAATATGAGCAGACCATTATCATGATCACCCATAACCGGAGCATTGCCCAGACTGCCGACCGGGTGCTGCAGGTGTCGGACGGCGTGCTGACTGACCTGGGGAGGTGCGGAGAATGAAAAGTTATCTGAGCTTGATTCCGATTTCCGCAAAGGTTCGGAGAAAACAAAACCGGCTGACGCTGGCCTGCATTATCCTGGCGGTGTTTCTGGTAACCGCTGTCTTTTCCATGACGGAGATTATGACGAAAGGGGAGGAAGCCTCTACTCTTCGCAGGCATGGGAATTATCATATTACGCTGAACGGCATTACGGAGAAAGAAGCGGCGAGGATTGCGGACAGGGAGGATGTGGCTGCCGCGGCCTGGTATTGTGATTGGGGCGATGAGGCGGAGCAGGGTTTTTACACATTAAATAATAAGCGGATTGTTTTGTACGGAGCAGACCCTTCTTATATGTATGACATCAGAAATTTTGTACTGGAAGGGGATTATCCCCAAAACGACACGGAGATTATGCTGAGTGCCGACGCGAAGGAGCTATATGGTTTGGGGATCGGCGACAGTGCCGTGATTGCCACGCCTGCGGGCTGGTTTACTTATACGGTTTCCGGCTTCTGCACGGATGATACGGATTATAACCAGGATATCGACGGCGTCTGCGGATATACTGTTCCCGATGCCCTGATCGGGATGCGGGATGCCAACGGACAGGAGGAAACGCCGGTATATTACATTCAGTTTGGAAGGAAAGTAAATCTCAGAAAGGCAATCGGCAGCCTGAAAGAAGAGTATGGTTTAAACGATGGAAATATCAAAGAGAATACGATGATTTTAGGCCTTGCGGGCGCCAGCGGCAATAAGAATGTGAACGGCTTCTATGTCATAGCGGCGGCAGTATTTCTGCTGATTCTGGCAGCAGGCATACTGATGATTTCCAGCTGTATGAACAGCAATGTGGCTCAGAGAACCAGGTTTTTCGGCATGCTGCGCTGTATCGGCGCAAGCAAAAAGCAGGTGATGACTTTTGTCCGGCTGGAGGCGCTGAGCTGGTGTAAAACCGCCGTTCCCATCGGCTGCGGCCTGGGTGTTCTGGCATCTTTTATCCTGAGTGTCAGCCTGCAAAAGCTGGTGGGCGGCGAATGGAATGATTTTCCCTTCCGGTTCAGTGTCCTGGGGATTGTCTCCGGCGCTTTGGTGGGCGTGGTGACCGTGCTGCTTGCGGCTCACAGTCCGGCAAAACAGGCGGCGTCCGTGTCCCCTGTGGCAGCGGTTTCGGGCAATACGGATAACGGGCAGCGTGCTTCCCGCGGGGCGAATACCAGTATATTTAACGTGGAGAGAGCCATCGGGGTTCACCATGCGGTAACGGCGAAGAAAAATCTGATTCTGATGTCGTTGTCCTTTGCCTTCAGCGTGATTTTGTTTCTGGTGTTCTCGGCAGGGCTTACATTCGTGCATCGCCTTCTGCCGTCATCGGGTAAATTTAACCCGGATATTTCGATCGTGTCTTTTGACAATGGCAATTCCATTGACAGAAAACTGAAAGAGGAAATGGAGGAGCTGCCCGGCGTGAAAGCGGCTTTCGGCGATTCTTTCGCTTATGATACGCCTGTGCTGATCAACGGCGCCGCCGGAAGCGTGGATTTGATCTCTTATGATGAATATATGTTTGAACAGTCAGAAAAGTCAGTGGTCAGCGGCGACCTGTCAAAAATTACGGACGACGGGGATTACGCCCTGACGATTTTTAACCGGGACAGCCGCTTAAGTGTGGGTGACCGGATACAGGTGGAGGATACGGAACTGGAAATCGCCTGCGTTGTGTCGGAGGGAATCGGAAACGGGAGCCGGCCGGTGGTGGTTCTGCCGAACGGCACGTTCAGGCGGGTCACCGGTGAGGAAGGCTATGGCCTTTTGAATGTACAGCTTGCAAAGGGCGCGGATGAGGCAACGGTGGATGCCGTCCGGTCTCTGGCGGGGCTCCATGAATTTGCTGACCGGAGGGAGGAAGAGGCTGCCGATTATTCGGCGTTCTGGGTGTTCCGCCTTGCCGCCTATGGTTTCCTTGCCATTATTTCTTTGATAACGATGTTTAATATCATCAACAACATTTCCATGAGCGTATCGGCGAGGATGAAGCAGTACGGGGCTATGCGGGCTGTGGGGATGAGCGCGGGGCAGATGACGAAAATGATTTCCGCGGAGGCGGCAGCCTACGCCGTCTGCGGGCTGGCTATCGGATATGGGGCGGGGCTTTTTCTCCACCGTCTGATGTTCGTCAGACTGATCACGGCATATTTCGGCGGCACATGGAGCTTTCCCTGGAAGCCCCTTGGGGTAATCACGCTGATTGTTATATTGTCCTGCGTCATAGCGGTGCGCATGCCGGCAAAACGGATACGGGAGATGGCTGTGACGGAGATTATCAATGAATTTTAGCCGGATAAGCAGGGAATGCTATTAGCTGTATGGCAGCGCAGTAAAGCTGCCGTACGGCTTTTATGAGTTCCATGGAAGGAGTGAAACTATGATTTATACATGTCATTATGATTCCCCTGTGGGGAAATTGTTGCTTGCGGAAAAAGACGGCGCACTGGCAGGGCTATGGATAGAAGGGCAGAAATATTTCCTCGGCTCTATACAGGAAGAAACGGAGGAGAAAGAGGATTCCGCCGCGCTGAAACGGGCAAAGGAATGGCTGGATTGTTATTTTAACGGAGAAAAGCCGCCGGTGAGCGCATTAAAGTTGGCGCCTGAGGGCAGCGAGTTTCGCAAAGCGGTCTGGAAGGCTCTCTGTGAGATTCCTTATGGTAAGATTACGACCTACGGGGAAATCACAAGGAAGCTGGCCGTCAGCCAAGGCATTTCGGAAAAGGCTGCCCAGGCCGTGGGCGGCGCTGTTGCCCACAATCCGATCTCTATCATTATTCCCTGCCACCGGGTGGTGGGAGTAAAAGGAAGCCTGACAGGGTATGCCGGAGGGCTGGACAGAAAAGTGTGGCTGCTGACCCATGAAGGCGTGGATCTGGACGGGCGGAAATGGTATGAAAATTATTATGATAATTGACAGGCTTTTTTCGTTGTGTTATATCTTAGCTTGTAGAGCTTTACAGACTTGATGAAAGGGAAGGCGTGGACAACTGAAAGATGAAAGTAATTACACTGAGAAAAGAAGAGATATATGGCGGCAGCCTGTTGCTGGTCAATGCGCAATATCCCCTGAAAAACCAGGAGAAAATAACGCTGGCGTCCGTGGATTCCCGTTTCCCTGATATACAAATGGAAAGCCATGCAGCGGATATTCTGCGTTTGATTTTAACATATATTTCTTCCGGAGATGAGATTGTTCCTGTCAGTGGCTACCGCTCGTCGGAGGAACAGACGGCCATTTTCGAAGATTCGCTGAAGGAGAATGGGGAGAGCTTTACCAGACAGTTTGTGGCGCTGCCGGGGCACAGCGAGCACCAGACCGGGCTTGCCATCGACCTGGGCCTGAATCAGGAGGAAATCGATTTTATCTGTCCGGAGTTTCCTTTTGAGGGCATTTGTAATACATTTAGAAAAACGGCTCCCGATTACGGGTTTATCCAGCGTTATGGGAAGGAAAAGGAAAGCATCACCGGAATATCCCACGAGCCATGGCATTTCCGGTACGTGGGATATCCCCATTCCCGGATTATAACGGACAAAAATTTTGCACTGGAAGAATATATAGAATGGCTGAAAGGATACCGGGAAGACAGCCGGTATGTATTCGGCTGCGCGGATGAATGCGATATCGAGATTTTTTACGTACCTGCTGACAGGGACGAACTGTCGGTTTCTTTGCCCGAGTATGTGAAATATCAGGTTTCGGGAAATAATGTGGATGGGTTTGTTGTGACGGTGTGGAGGGCGTGAAATAAAAGGGAAGGAACAGAAGGAACCAGTCCTTGCGGATTAGTCCTTCTCTTTTTTTGTGGAGGCTTTAACAGGATGCGTTAGTGAGGTATTTTCCTGGATGGATGGTTCTGGAACAAACTCACAAATATCGCTTAACTGATATATATGTCCGGTTTCTTCATAGAGCAGCTGTAAAATAGTATTCAGCGTAGCCAGCTGGCATTTGCCCGCTTTGATTCTGTAAATCTGGCTTTTGCTGATACCCAGATATGTGTAAAGCCTGTAAATCGTTATGTGATTTTCTTTCATGACTTGGTTAAAAAGTTTGTCGAAATTTATCATTTATGTGTGAACCTGTAAGATTTAAAAAATTTTGGTTGTATTGTATATATTATGCCCTTATAATAGGAATTGTAATAGTTCCTGAAATCAGCAGTTGTTTTGGAAAATAAGGGGAGAATATGAAGAATATCAAAGACATGAGTGAAAATATTGAAATGAAAACTCTTTTACAAAGGTTTTGTGATGAACGTATAGAAGCAGTGCTGCAGGATGCCAAGAAACATTTTATGGCACTCGGAGCGCATCCTGCTTCAAAAGCCTTGAACCCATATTCCCGAATCGGTAAACTGGTGGAAAGTCAGCGGGTAAAGGAAAGGAGAGTCAGGTATGAACGTACGGATGATGGAAGGGTTGCTTGGCGCAAGCGCAAATGTTAGGTTGTCGGATACTTCCATGAGTGTGTATCGGCAGGCCAGCGCCGAGGGGGATACGGGAAAAATGGAGCAGGCGATGAAATATACTGGCGCATGTATGGAGCAGGCGTCAGAATACCAGAAGAAGCTGGACAAGGGCATGAAGGATGAGGCGATAGCCGAGCGGGAGAAAGCAAAGCTGGAGCAGGAAGCTGCTATTGAAAAGCGCCGGGGGGAACACAAAAAAGCTGAAAGCGGGATGGAACAGAGCCAAAACCAGAGAGTGGATACGGTTCAGGTCAGTGAAGAAGCGAGAACAGCTATGGCAGACAATCCGGTTGGGGCAGGAGGACAGGCTGACAGTGATCCTGTAACTTATATGGAAACCGGGGCAGTAGTTCCTTTGGTGGGGGATGAACCGGAGGTTTCAGTTTCCGTATAAAATTTTTCAAGTACCTCGTAGCTTAGACGGAGGCACATAAAGAAGTATTATATAAAGTTCCTTTCAACCGGCGTGGTGTAGATCACGCCGGTTGTGTCGTTTGAAAAATAGTTCCGGCTTATAAAGCGGAATCCGTATCTTTCCTACATAAGTAGAATAAATCTCAATCGTGACATGTTTTCGCCCGTCTGCGCTTGTTGGATCGGAACGCCTGTACCCGGTCCCATTGCCCCTGTTCGATAATGGCGGGCCGGGTTCCCTCGAATATCCGATAGTTTTCCTTTGGGTTCTCCATCCGTTTCCTGAATTTCTGGCTTCAGATATTTCGGGAGATTATTCAAATCTTTTTTCTCGCATCCTTCATACCCGCCGACCGCCCACGGCTAAGCTTGCAAAATCAAGCCTATTTGTTTCTAATTGTCCACATCGGAGCCTTTGTTTTCGTGCGCTGTCCGTTTTCTGTCTACGGTGGATTTTTGCAGAACAGGGCTTACAATATTTTGCCCGGTTAGAGCCTGAGAGAAATGGCTGCCCGCAGATAACACACCGTTTCATGCTGCTCCGGTAGAGCAGTTCTGCTTCCAATGGCTTGTCCGGCGGCAGGACAGCAATGCGAAACCATCTATAGAGCAGAGCAGAGTGTAAGAAATGCTTTGAACGAAGATATATCCATCGTCCTTGTTCAATGCAATGCAGTTCCCGTTATCATAGTTGCAGCATTCATGCATCAGTTTTCTTGCGGTGGACATATGGACAGCGTCATTTCATGGGGCAAGGCCGTATCCGATATGTTCAGTACAGCTAATTTCCCATTGAGATCACCCCCTACTCTAATTAACGTTCTTCTGCTTTTCAGGTGATGATAAAATTTGGATACAGCAGTATCCGGCATTGAAATCCGTCAGCATAATCGCAATATAATCCATTGCAAAGAAAAACATCGGTTCATTGAAATCAAAAAATACATATTGTGTTCTCAGCATCATATATTCCCCAAGCTGCCTATGTATAAAAGCGTAAACACCATATGCTGAAATACAGAGAACTACCATTCTTACCATAATACTCCCATATCTTGGTAGGTTTGGCATATGGAATGCCTTCTTTGCCATTTTCAGCAGCATTCCCCCATGAAGCCCTGTATGGAACGCCATCATCACAAATCCCCAATACGAAGAAAGCAGATGGATTGTCCGGGTCACAGTCTGCCCTCCCTTTATCGGGAGAAATGTAAATAAATGCTTTGAGGCCGCAACCCCGCTCGCTGCCAGTGCCGCCATGATGATAAGCAACAGAAAATTAACGGCAACACTTAAAATCCTTGTTTTTGAATATTTCCCTTTTGCAAGGGACTTGTACCAATGTCTGTTCAGCAGATGGTGACAAAGAAACAGCAATACCATTACAATACCAAAACACTCGTGAGCAAGCTCGCTAATCAAATTGTAAGCCATGAGCAGCGGAAGAAGCAGTATCATACACAAGTCCACCACAATTTGAATTTTTCTCTTTGTCGTCACTTTATCACCTCCAATCTGCCGACAGATTCTATTGCTCTACTTAGAAAACCCTAATCCCTCTACCCACTCAATAATATCCGCCTCGGCATCCTGCACTACATTCCGGGATATGGATAACCCGTCTGTTATCACGTTAGCATCCGGCTCCATGTCTGCAATCGTACTGATCGTATTGGAAAAGCCGCTGCCACCCGAAGTTACAAAAGGCACTATCGTCTTGCCGGATAAATCGTACTGATCTAAGAAGCTGTAAATAATCCTTGGCATATTCGCATGCCAGTTGGGGTAGCCTAAAAAGATTGTATCATACTGCTCTATATTCTCCACTTCCGCAGCAATCTCCGGCATGGCATCGTTTCTCTTTTCCTCTGTCGCCACTTCCTCCAACTCCGCATGGTTCATAGGATACGGCGTTACCGGTTCAATGCGGAAAATATCTGCCCCCGTATTCTCCTGAATCACATACGCCACATACTGGGTATTTCCCAAAACCTCCCCATCGATCACAACCGTACTATATTCTTCCTCGGCGTTCATATTGTCCGGTTTTGTAGTTTCAGGCATAGAAAAATAGACCACCAGCGTTTTCCCATCTCTCGCCTCAGAATTTTCAGTTTCCTCAGAAGATTCCCCGTCCTCCGGTTCCGTAACATTCTCCTGATCCACATTTTCCTCTGGCTTTGCGGAAACAGCAGGTTCCGATTCCGTATTTCCGGCAGGCTTTTCCTCCTGCTTATTACCACAGGCCACAAGACCGAATACAAGGAGTACACTCAACATCAGGGTAAAAATTCTCTTTTTCATCTTATTCATCATCCTTTCGATTTTTCATTTATGAAAACCCGCTTTACTTGTTCCTCAAATCAAGAGACGACAAATACTGTTGCAGTTTTCAATACCAGTCATGCTTTTCGTCTTTATTCAACGCGACAATTTTCTCCATTTCCGCACTTGAAAGCTCAAAATCAAAAATAGAAATATTCTCACGGATATGCTTTTCGTTACTTGATCCTGGAATCACCGCCACTCCTTTTTGCAAATTCCAACGAAGAATAATCTGCGCAGGGGATTTCCTATGTACCGCCCCAATCTCACAAAGCGTTTTATGGTTCAATATGGCTTCTGTATATCCACGGCCTCCAAGCGGATACCATCCCTGCATAACAATACCAAGGCTTTGTATATGCTTCACCACATTGCTGTCCTGATAATATGGATGTATCTCATTTTGTACCAGAGTGGGCTTTACCGTAACCTTTGGCAGAAAAGCATTGATTTCCCGGATATAATAGCAGGATACCCCAGCAGACCGAACCTTGCCGTCCCGTATTGCTTTTTCGATTGCTTTATAAGCCGCCACATCATTGGATGCCGGATGGTGCAGAAGCATCATATCAATATAACCAATATCCAGTTTACTCAAAGCCTCGTCTATGGCTTTGTCTGCATAGCCATATTGATTCGGATACAGCTTGGTAGTTACAAAGACTTTATCACGGGATATGCCAGACTTGCGAATACCTTCACCAACTTCCTTTTCATTGCCGTAAAAAGAAGCTGTATCAATCAACCGATAACCATTCTGAACAGCGGCAGATACTGAATTAACGCAAACGCTGCCACGCAAGCTGTAGGTTCCAAGCCCCACCACGGGCATATCATATCCGCTGCTTAACGTGACTACCGGAGCCTTCCCATTTCTTCCACTTTTCAGATCAATACCATTCATGCTTCTCACCTCTGTCTAATTCCGCAATCTGCCCCATTTCTTCCTCGGTCAGTTCAAAACCGAAAATATCCAAATTCTCTCTGATATGGTCAGGATTGCTGGAACCGGGAATAACAACAATGTCCCTTTGCAGATTCCAGCGGAGGATCACCTGCGCCGGTGTAACATTATGCGCCTTTGCAATCGCGGCGATCACTTCATCCCCAAACAGTTCTGCGGTATGTCCCCTGCCACCAAATGGAAACCAGCCCTCCACAACAATCCCCAAATCCTGAATATAGGGGACTACTTCTTGTTCCTGATAGTAGGGATGAATTTCATTCTGGACAACTGCAGGCGTAATCGAAACCTGCGGGAGAAATTCTTCCAATTCCTCAACATACCAGTTTGATAACCCGATAGAGCGAATCTTCCCGTCACGGACTGCCTGCTCCAATGCTTTATAGGCTTCCACGTCTCCCGTTCCCGGATGGTGCAGCAGCATTAAATCAATATACTCTATATCCAATATTTCAAGTGCTTCATCAATAGCCGCCTCCGCATCGGAAAACTGATTCGGATAGAGCTTTGTGGTTACGAAGATTTCTTCCCGTGGTACATTACTGTTCCTTACCGCCCCACCCACACTTTTTTCTGTTCCATAGAAAGAAGCCGTATCAATTAGCCTCCCTCCATTCTCAAACAAAGCTGTAACAGAAGCCACACACTCGTCATGGGATAATGCGTAAGTACCAAGCCCGGCAATCGGCATATCGTATCCGCTGTTTAACCGGACAATCCCGTTTTCCAAATCAAAAGCAGCCCTGCTTTCCATTGCAGGTTCATTCTCAGATTCCGTTTCTTCCACAGCTTCTGTCTCCGTGCTTTGCTCACCGTCCTGCATCTGCGGCTCCATGGAAGTTTCCGGCTGCCTATCATTCCCCTGTGCGCTGCCGCAGGCAATCAGGCACAACACAACCGTCAACGCCGCCAATAACAAAGGTACTTTTTTAATCATTCTCATAATCAATCCTCCCGTATCTGTTTATTTCCATTCCAAAAGCCCTGCTGCCGTAACACTTCCGAAACCTCCGGGTAATGGTCATACGGCGGCTGGTAAAAATCAGCAGCAAGCTGCGACCAGCTACCGACACGGCTGTTCCACGGACGCTCTTTCAGATAATGTGCATAAATTTCATCATATTCTGCAATCAAAGGCTCCAAATCCTGCCTGTATCGTTCTTCAAAATAGACCGCCTCTTTCGGGAACCGGGGCTTGATACCGGGATTTTCTGCGGGATAGCCGATACACAAACCAAGCAGAGGAAGTACATATTTCGGAAGATTTAATTCCTCCACCACATCCAAAGCATGAAGCCGTATATCCCCAATCGGTACAGTACCAAGCCCGAAAGATTCCGCAGCGGCGACAGCGGTTCCAAGGGCAATCCCGACCTCATTTGCGCCAACGATCAGATTATCAATCTGTCCAGCCGTATCCTCAAATGGCTGTCCACTCTGCTGGCAGGCTATCCATGTCCGGTAAAAATCCGCACAGAATACCAGAAAGACCGGAGCCTGCGCGATATGCTTCTGGCCTCCGCAAAGCTCCGAAAATTTTTCTCTGCGAGATTTATCCTTTACCGCAATGATTGAAACGTGCTGGAGATTTACCCAGTTCGGCGCAGCCTGCACTGCTCTTATGATCTGCTCTAAAATTTCTTCCTCCACCGGCCTTTCCCCATATTTACGGATTGACCTATGGGACAGCAAAGTGTCCATCACTTCGTTCATCTTCTTGCCTCCATACCCTTTGATTTTTAATTATTTTGTCAGGTTCTGCGCCCATGTATATTTCCGATAATACCAAAACACTACCGGCACTTTGATACATTCATCAAGGCAGAGGATAAAATATACTGCCAGAACTGGCAGATGAAAATAAAATGCTGCCAGAGAAGCCATCGGAATCACAATCAGCCAAAGCACGATCCCGTCGCAGATACAGCCAAATTTTGATTTGCCACCTGCACAGAATATCCCGCCAATCACCATATTATTGACCGAACCGGCAATCGCGTAATAACTGGAAATCAGCAGCATCCCGGAAAGATAGGCTGTAGCTGTTCCCGTCAGGTGTGAAAAATGCAGGATCAGAGGACGTATCACCAAAATAATCAGGCAGGTAATCATTCCAATCATTCCAGCCAGTATGGTAGAATGTTTCGCATATTTTTTTGCCAGTTCAATCTGGTTTTTGCCCAGCTCATTTCCTACCAGGATTGCTCCTGCCGTTCCCACGCCTTTCGATACACAGCCTAAGATATTTCTCACAATATTCGCGAGGGAATTTGCTGCCACTGCGTCATTTCCAAGATGCCCGATAATGACGGAGAATATGGTCACGCCGCCGCCCCAGAAAAAATAGTTTCCCACTACAGGCAGCGTATAACGGTTGAAATCCTGCCTGATCTTCTGATCCACCGATACAATATAAGAAATCCGTATCTGAATGCTTCCGGCTTTCCCAGCCTCTATCAGCGTCCATATAAACTGAACCGCCGTCGCCAGAACCGTTGCCAGCGCTGCTCCCCGTATCCCCATAGCCGGAAATCCTATGAGGCCAAAGATAAACACCGTATTAAAACACAGATTCAATATCATGGACGAAGAACCAATCACCGTACTTTTCGCCGTTTTTCCACTGTTCTTCATAATGCAGAGATACATCTGCGACAATCCGGACGGTACATAAGAAATTCCGGCAATCCGCAGGTACTCAGCCCCACGGCTGATCAGTGCCGTTTCATTTGTCAATAAGGGCATGATGCGCTCTGGAAAAAGCAAGGTGCATACCAGAAAAACAACGGTTATAGCCATCATGTAACGTATGGCAAGGGCGAGTATCTGTTCAACCGTATCACGTTCACCCTTGCCCCAATACTGTGCCGCCAGCATGGTCGTACCCTGTACCAGAACCGTCACGCAAAGGTTGAATACAAAAGTCACCTGCCCCGCCAGTGAAACCGCCGATAATGCCTCCTGCTCCAGAAAGCCAAGCATGACGGCATCCGACGCGCTTACCAGAGCAGTCATTAAATTCTGAAACGCAATCGGTATCACCATAGCCGACAAAGTATAATAAAACGCTCGTTTTTGTATAGCCGCATCCTCCATTTTTCAATCCTTTCTCGCCATCTATCATAAAATGAAAACATACCCATTCATGGAGAAATGCGTATCATCCCGCCTTTTCTGCGATAACCCGTTTTCATATCGTTCTTTTAGGGATTCCGGCGGCAGAATCATTTCAACCGCCGGAATACGATAAAATAATTACTGTGTTACGCCAATCCTTTTTAACCAGTCGGCAAGCTGCCCTTTGGCTTCCCTTCCACCGTCCTCATAAATATTGATACTGTCAAGGATCTTTGCATCCTTACAGGCAGCCTGAATGTCAGCTACCGTGTGCCCAAGCCCGCCTCCGCCGTTGGTGCAGAACAGAGCAATCCGCTTGCCGGACATATCACTGCCTTCCAGAAAGGAAGCCACGGGCGGAGCCACCGTATTGAACCAGTTCGGCGTTCCCAATAAAATCGTATCATAGGAAGCCAGATTCGCAGGCATTTCTGCCACAGGCGGACGATACCCGTCTCTGGTTTCCTTGCGGCCCTGACGCTCGGTGGTGTCATAATCCTCTGAATAGGGAGCGGCAGGTTTAATCTCAAATAAAGTCCCGCCAGTCAGCTCCTGAAGCTGTTTTGCAATCCCTTTTGTATGTCCTGTATAAGAGAAATAAGCAATCAATGTATTCATGAAAAAAACTCCTTTTTGTTTTTAACGATATGATTTATCAAATATACCTGCACAATCTGCGTCCGTCATCTCGCAGGGATTGGAAAGGAACAGGCCGCCCATTGTTTCCCGTGCGTTGACCGCCAGCGTCATAGACTCCTCCGGGGTAAAACCGTAATCGCTCATTCTCAGATCATCCACGCCGCAGTCCTTTTGAAGCTGTACAAGAGCCGTAATAAAATCCTCCGGTTTATCTGCGTCCGGAATTCCCATCACCCGCGCCATCTTGACAAACTGCTCATCGCAGGCGTGTCTTTCAATGAAAAACTCCGCAAACGCCTTTGAAATCATAATAAGGCCAGCGCCGTGGGGTAGATTGTGATGGTAGGCGCTCATGGCGTGTTCCATGGAGTGCTGGGCGGTGGTATTGGTAAGCTGCATGGCAATACCGGCGATTGTGCTGCCATAGGCCACCTGCTCACGGGCTTCCAGATCATTCCCATCCTTTACTGCACGGGGCAGATACTTTGCAATGCTTTCAATTGCAGAGAGCGCAATGGTTTCACTCAGGATATTCACGCCATTGGAGATCATAACCTCTGTATTATGGAACAATGCGTCAAATCCCTGATATGCCGTGTATTTTGCCGGAACGGTTTTCATCAGCTCCGGGTCAACAATGGCAAGGACGGGAACCAGTTCAGGATAGCCAAAACCAATCTTCTCGTTTGTATCAGGATTGGAAATCACGCCCCAGCAGTTGACCTCAGAACCTGTACCGGATGAAGTCGCAATGGTGACAATCGGAAGCCCGGGATTTACAAGGGGCTGCCCTTTTCCTGTGCCGCCATTCACATAATCCCACAGATCGCCGGGATTCGTTGCCATAGCGGAAACGGCAATTGCTGAATCCAATACTGCGCCGCCACCAAGTGCCACGATAAAATCACATCCATTCTCCTTAGCGAAAACGGCTCCCTCCATCACAACGCTTTTCAGAGGATTTTCCATAATCTTGTCGAATACAGCCACCTCCACGCCAGCCTCTTGTAGCTGTGCCATTACCCGGTCAAAGGAGCCGTTGGCCTTTGTAGATTTCCCGTTGGAAATCAGCAGCAAAGCCTTCTTCCCAAGCGTGCCTTCCTTGCGTCTGGCTGCAATCTGCCCGCCAAGCTCATCCGGCTTTCCATTTCCGAAAATCAGATTTGTAGGGTTGTTGAAGTTAAAAGTCATGTTCATGATAGATTCCTCCTGATATTTTTTATAATTCATATTGAACGCTTTTTAATTTTGCATTTGATAAAGAAGATAATCCAGACTGTCAATTTGAGATTGACATACATGAAGGCTGTTTAACAGATTCTTCCTATGTGTCTTTAACAGCCTGATCCGTCTGGGTGAATTATTTTCTCCATCACATTGCAAAAATTCCTGGATCAAGGTTTCATTGCACCCTGCGTCTTTTAAGTTCCGCAGCAGCATAAATTGTTCATCTAATCCGTTTTCCGGCATTCTGTTTTCCTCCTTTCCTCTGCTTCGCCCATGCTCTCTGTGCATCATGGTATACCCGAAGGGTGCTTCTGTGCTTATTGTAATCCGGCAATCTTCAAATAGCAAATATCAATACTGTATAGTATGAAATAGATTTATTGCATTTCACAAAACGATATGATATGATGAAAAGTAACATGGAACCAGGGAGGGCAATCTATTGGAAATTCAGGTATTAAGAAATTTTCTTGCAGTTGCAAGGGAGGGAAATATCACAAATGCTGCAAACCACATCCATATCGCGCAGCCGAGCCTGTCACGACAGATTAAAAATTTGGAGGATGAGCTTGGTCAGAAACTTTTTATACGCGGAAGTCACAGCGTTTCTCTCACACCAGAAGGTATGATCCTCCGTAAACGTGCGGAAGATGTGATTGCCATGATTGATAAGATTGAAGATGAATTTTACACAATGGGAGAATCCATCAGTGGAGATATTCATATAGGCGGCGGCGAGACCTATGTTTTCCGTTATATTGTGGATATATTGAAAAATCTGCAAAAGGATTACCCAAACATTCACTACCATCTTTACAGCGGAAATGCAGCCGAAATTACAGAGCGCCTTGATAAAGGGCTTCTTGACTTCGGACTTTTGATGCAGCCTGCAGACATAACAAAATATAACTATATCAATCTTCCAGAAAAAGATATATGGGGAGTTGTTATGAGAAAGGACAGCCCGCTTGCAGAAAAGGATTCCATTCTATGCGAAGATTTGATTGGCCATCCTCTGATCTGCTCCAGGCAATCCATTCAAAAAATAGAGGGTAACACATTTACTGATTGGTTTGGCGGAAAACTGGAACAGATGAATATTATTGCAACATTCAGCCTTGTTTATAATGCTGTGTTTATGGTTCAGCAGGGAATGGGATACATGGTGACAGTTGATAACCTTGCAAATATCACCGTCAATCCTGATCTTTGTTTTCGCCCTCTTTCGCCTGTAGTGGAGGCTGGTCTGGCTATCGTATGGAAAAAGTATCAAGTGTTTTCTGCG
>CAJTTU010000031.1 GCA_910579325.1 uncultured Lachnospiraceae bacterium
GTTACGGCTTTCTTCCAGACAAAAGTGTATTTGTTTGCGGCCGCTTCGATTTTTGTGCCGTCAATGAAAATCGTTTCACCTGAAATTTCTCCCAAGTCAAAAAGCGCATTGGACATTTCTGCAAGGATCCGCTTAGAACAAGGTGCAAAATGAATGCTCCGGAACCGTGCAAATGCTGCATGGTCAGGAGCAGGCGCGCCTTCTAAAAGAAACATGAGAATGATTGTTTCAATATTTAGCGGAAGTTTTAATTGATATCCGCCTTGATTTAGACTATAATTTTTCTGTAAGTTAATGTGTTTGGTCATACATTAATTTTACACCAACTGCCGGATTCTTTCGAGGTCTGGCAGTTATTTTTTGCATAGAAAAGGAGCTGCGCACTAATTACTTAGTGCGACAGCCCCATACTGTGAAATCACCATCGGCGATTCCCTCACTTTTACAACTTCCACTTATAGGTAGGACTCACCTTGAAAAAATATTAACATACATTACCGTCGCCTATCAGTCCTCGCCCAGGCAGTTCATATCATTCAACCCACAGGTCTTGTCGTCCTCGTCGGCCACGCAGTTCATGTCGTTCAACCCGCAGGTTTTGTCATCCTCATCCGCCAGACAGTTCATGTCGTTCAGTCCGCAGGTCTTATCCTCGTCCTCTGTGATGCCGTTCATATTGTTGAGACCTAATTTTTCATCCATATGCTACCTCCAATACAGTTCCGCTACACCCCTCCTAAGCCCCCTTGACCTGGAAGAATTTTCGGCCGCTAGCGTCCGTAAATCCTTCCGGGGCTTATACGGGCTTCCGCTGTTTTACAGTTTTATAGTTCCACCACACCCATTTACGCGTTCTTCGTCGCCACGATATTCACGCCGGTTCCGGCCACATCGGCCAGGATCACATCGCCGATCTGCACGGGCGCATTGACCGTGATGCCCTTAAGCGCTTTCACACAGTCGAAGATCTTCGCCTTCGGGATGTCCTCCGCCGTTTTGACGGAAACCATCTCCACCGTGCCGCCCAGCACACGAACCGTACTGGTCACGATTCTGGTAGGGTTGGTCACTTCCTTCTCGGCGTAGGTGGCGCCCCGCTTGCAGGTGTTGCCCGCTACGCTGACCACTTCTTTTCCATTCATCTCCACTGTCAGCGGACAGCCCATAGGACAGCCGATGCAGATTAATTCTCTCTTTTCCATCCTGCTATTCCTCCTCGATCCGAATGGTAATGGTTTCCAGGTCTTTCACGGAAAACAGTTTTTCCCGCTCCAGCTTCACTTCCTCCATTTCTCCGGGCGCCATCACCTGACGTTTTTTATGAAGAATCTGCTCATCGTTTAAATAAACGCCGATATAACAGTTTTTATATACATTCCCCACACGGAACCGAACAATCTGCGTCTCGTCCATCCGCTCCGGGTTAATCGTGACAGGCACCGTATAGCGGACGCCGTTTTCCGGCTTCAGATGTACGATCCGGCCGCCATCCTCTTTCCGTTTCCCCTGCACATAGCTAGCCGCGTTCCGGCCTGCCGCCGCCGCTTCCTCGGACACAAAGTCCACCAGGTCATGGACGTGGAGCACATTGCCGCAGGCAAATACGCCTTCCAGGCTGGTTTCCAGGCTTTCATTCACGCTGGGGCCGGAGGTGACGGGATTCATCTCCACGCCCATCCCCCTTGACAGCTCATTTTCCGGAATCAGGCCTACAGACAAAAGCAGGGTGTCGCACTCATAATCCTCCTCGGTGCCGGGAATCGGCTTGCTGTGCTCGTCAACCTGGGCCAGCGTAATCCCTTCCACCCGCTCCTTGCCCCGGATCTCCACCACGGTGTGGCTCAGCTTCAGCGGGATGCCGAAGTCGTCCAGGCACTGGACAATGTTTCGTTTCAGGCCGCCGGAGTAAGGCATCAGCTCCGCAACCACCTTGACCTCGGCTCCTTCCAGCGTCATACGCCTTGCCATAATCAGGCCGATATCACCGGAGCCTAAGATCACTACCTTGCGGCCGGGCATATAGCCCTCCATATTTACAAGCCGCTGAGCCGTGCCTGCGGAGAAAATACCTGCCGGACGGTAGCCGGGGATATTCAGCGCGCCTCTGGAACGCTCCCTACAGCCCATGGCCAGAATCACGGCCTTCGCCTGAATCTGGAACATGCCCTCTTCCCGGTTCATGGCTGTCACAACCTTTTCATGGCTGATATCCATAACCATCGTATTCAGCCTGTACTCGATGCCCAGTTCCTTCACCTGGTCGATAAACCGCCCTGCATACTCCGGGCCGGTCAGCTCTTCCTTAAAGGTATGAAGCCCAAAGCCGTTGTGGATACACTGGTTTAAAATGCCGCCCAGCTCCTTATCTCTTTCCAGAATCAGAATGCTGTCCGTGCCGCTTCTCTTTGCGGAAGCCGCCGCCGCCAGACCTGCGGGGCCGCCGCCGATAATTACGATATCATATGCTTTCATAATCTACGCCCCCTCCTTATATCCGGTCCTTGTTGGTGCCTACCACAATCTGAGAGCCGCCGCCGGACTTGGAAATGTCAAACATCGGGCTGTCAAGCTCCCTTGCCAGAATCTCCATGGTCCTGGGCGAGCAGAACCCGGCCTGGCACCGTCCCATGCCGGCTCTGGTCCGCCGTTTTACACCATCTAAAGAGCGTGCGCCCAAAGGTCTTCTGATGGCGTCCAAAATCTCGCCCTCCGAAATCATCTCGCAGCGGCAGATGATATTTCCGTAGGCAGGGTTTTTGCGGATCAGCTCGTTGCGTTCTTCCAGAGACAATGTCTCAGGGTTCAGAATGCCCTTTCTTGTCCCGTCGAAGGCCGAGTTTTCTTCGGGGTTCAGCTTTTCCTTCACGATGGAGGCCACCATTTTCCCGATGGCAGGCCCGCTGCTAAGACCCGGAGATTCGATACCGGCGCAGTCGATAAAGCCGGGGGCGTCCTTCACTTCTTCTATGATAAATTCATGGCCTTCCTCATGGGCACGCAGTCCCGCAAAGGAGGTGATTACCTGCCGTAACGGCAGATCCTTTACCGTAATCCGGGATTTTTCCGCCGCCTCGTCAAGACCGGCTCTGGTGGTGTTTACCCCTTCCTTATTTTCAATATCCGTAGCGGTAGGCCCTACCAGCAGGTTTCCGTGAATCGTAGGGGATACCAGAACGCCTTTGCCATATTTTCCGGGCAATGCGAAAATCGTGCGGCTTACATGGTTTCCGACGCTCTTGTCTAACAGGAAGTATTCTCCCTTTCTGGGAATGATTTTCATCTTCTTTTCGCTGACCATGTTGTGTATCTGGTCGGCATAAACGCCGGCCGCGTTCACTACGCACCGGCCTGTGTAGGTTCCTTTACTGGTGGACAGTTCATATCCGTTTTCCACGGGACGGATCTGCTCCACCTTCGTGTCAAAGAAAAATTCGGCGCCGTTTTTCGCGGCATTTTCAGCCAGAGCGATGTTCAGCCCAAAGGGGCATACAATACCACCCGTAGGGGCGTACAGAGCCGCTACCGCCTCGTCGGATATATTGGGCTCCATCTGCTTCAGTTCATCCCTGTCTATAATCCTAAGACCCTCAACGCCGTTTTTCACGCCGTTTTCATACAGATTTTTCAGGCCGTCCATCTGGGTTTCGTCCGTGCAGACAACCAGGGAACCATTGCGGGTGAAAGAAAAGTCCAGCTCCCTGGACAGCGCCTCCATCATCCGATTTCCCTCTACGTTCAGCTTTGCCATCAGAGAGCCGTGGGCAGCGTCATATCCGGCATGGACGATGGCGCTGTTGGCTTTTGTGGTTCCGCAGCAGACGTCCTCCTCTTTTTCCAGCACACATACGGAAAGCTTATAACGGGTCAGTTCCCTGGCCGCCGCCGCTCCGGACACGCCAGCCCCGATTATAATCACATCATACATCTGACATTTCTCCTTCTACACTAAGTCTACCTGCATTTGCAATGCCTGCCGCGCCAGACAGCCCAGGCAGAACCATTGCCGTTTACTATATATTCCGGACATACTTTGGGGTATCGAGCCGGACACCCCATAGAGCGCTATGGGGTGTCCGGACTCTTCCCTGTCATATTATCAAAAATGTAGGCTTCTTACAATACCGTTCTTACCACGGAATCGCGCCGTACAGCAGCACTGCTACGAGAGCGCCAACTACGGGCCCGACGATTACTACCGGTGCATATCCCCAGTTGGAGCTGCCTTTGCCCTTGATCGGAAGCACAGCGTGAGCAATTCTGGGGCCAAGGTCACGGGCAGGGTTCAATGCGTAGCCGGTCAGGCCGCCTAAAGACATACCGATGGATACGATGATACCGAATACAAAGAAATTGCTCAGTCCGGGCGCACAGTCAGCCACATTCCCGATCCCTTTGATCGCGAATACTAAGATAAAGGTTGCCACGGCTTCGCTTAAAATATTCAGAGGCATATTGGGAACGGAAGGGCCGGTGCTGAATACGCCCAGCTTTGTCCCCGCATTATCGGTGGCGTCAAACTGATCCTTGAATAACAGGTATACGATACAGCCGCCCAAAAAGCCGCCCGCCATCTGGGCAATGATATAACCAGGCACCAGATCCCAGCCCATGCTGCCGTCAGCCGCCAGGGCGATAGTCAGCGCCGGGTTAAAGTGAGCGCCGGAAGCCGCGCCGAAGATAAAGGCGGGCACCATAACCGCAAGACCCCAGGCAATGGTAATCTGGATTGAACCGGCTCCCTTCATGCCTGATTTATTCAAAGTTACGTTGGCAACTACGCCGTCGCCCAGGATAATCAGCATCATTGTTCCTAAAAATTCCGCTATATATGGTAACATACTATAATTCCCCCATCTCTAATTTAGTTCCGCAACTCCCCTCCCATTGCTATGAGCACTTAGAGCCTGTCCTTTAGGCTCTTACGTACGATGCATGGGAAATAGTTAGCGGGTGTTTTTTAGCCGCTTACTATTTTTCAAGCCCCCTGAATCTGGGAGAATTTCCTGTCGCAGATGCGTCAGTAAATCCTCCCGGGGCTTATCCGGTCCGTTGCTGTTTTTCATAGCTCATTTGACACTACATCTTTTATATGCACGTTCGGCTTCCCGCAATCCATCTTAGTCTTCCTTCGCCCATCCGAACGAATACTTCACGGCCTTGTTCCAGCCGGCAACCTTAGCCGCTCTCTCCTCTGCGCTGATCGAAGGCTCGAAGGTCTTGTCAATGGCCCAGTTCTTGATTACGTCTTCCTTGCTGCTCCAGTAGCCCACTGCCAAACCTGCCAGGTACGCAGCGCCCATCGCCGTCGTCTCTACGCACTGGGGACGGTTTACGGGAGCGTTGATGATATCGGACTGGATCTGCATCAGCAGGTCGTTAGCGCTGGCGCCGCCGTCTACCTTCAGGGTAGCCAGGTTGATGCCGGAATCGGCCTTCATGGCCTGCAGCACGTCGTTGGTCTGGTAAGCCAGGGATTCCAGCGTAGCCCGGACGATATGGCACTTGTTCACGCCTCTGGTGATGCCCACAATCGTTCCTCTTGCGTACTGATCCCAGTGCGGAGCGCCCAGTCCCGTAAAGGCGGGAACAACGTAGCAGCCGTTGGTGTCTTTCACCTTACCGGCCATATACTCGGAATCCGGCGCGGAATCGATAATGCGCAGCTCGTCGCGCAGCCACTGGATCGCGGCGCCCGCCACAAAGATGGAACCTTCCAGCGCATAGTTCACTTTTCCGTCCAGGCCCCATGCGATGGTAGTAACCAGCCCGTTCTTGGAGAATACCGGCTTCTCGCCTGTGTTCATCAGCAAGAAGCAGCCTGTGCCGTATGTATTCTTTGCCTCGCCGGGCGTGAAGCAGGTCTGTCCGAACAAAGCCGCCTGCTGGTCGCCGGCAGCGCCGCCGATCGGGATCGGAGCGCCGAAGTAAGAAGCGTCCGCCTCACCGTATACACAGCTGGAGGGCTTTGCTTCGGGAAGCATGCATTTGGGAATGTTCAGCTCTGCCAGGATCTCGTCGTCCCATTTCAGTTCCTGGATATTGAACAGCAGCGTACGGGACGCGTTGGTATAATCCGTCACATGTACTTTGCCCTTGGTCAGCTTCCAGATCAGCCAGGTCTCTACCGTACCGAATAACAGCTCGCCTTTCTCCGCGCGCTCTCTCGCGCCTTCCACATTGTCCAGAATCCATTTCAGCTTCGTTCCGGAGAAGTAAGCGTCGATTACCAGGCCGGTTTTCTGACGGAAGGTCTCTACCAGTCCCTTATCCTTCAGAGAGTCGCAGTACTCGGAAGTTCTGCGGCACTGCCATACGATCGCATGATAAACCGGCTCGCCCGTGTTTTTGTCCCATACAATCGTGGTCTCACGCTGGTTGGTGATACCGATGGCCGCGATATCCGCCGCCGTCGCGCCGATCTTCTGCATAGCCTCCACAGCCACCCCAAGCTGTGTGGACCAGATCTCATTTGCGTCGTGCTCTACCCAGCCTGGCTGCGGGAAGTACTGGGTAAACTCCTTCTGCGCTACGCTGCACATCTCCCCCTTCTCGTTAAAGAGAATACATCTGTTACTGGTTGTCCCCGCATCCAGCGCCATTACATACTTTGCCATAAAAAACCTCCTTAAAAATGTGTTTGGGTTACATATTACATTCTATTCACAAACCGCCGGGACTTTCCTACGGTTTCAGAATCTGTTGCGTTTACATCGACCATGTGCCTTGATTACTGGATGACACGGCCATGGCCCCGGCGGAAAGCACCGCCATAATATCCTCTTTATCGGTAATCAGCCCTCCCGCGATCACCGGAACCTTTACCATGCCGCAGATCTTTCGTATAATCTTCGGCATCACCCCCGGAAGAATCTCTATTACATCCGGCCTGAGCACGCCCATCTGCCGCTCCAGATTTTCCAATGCCATGGAATCCAGAAGGAAAAACCGCATCACCGTATACAGCTCTAACTCCCTGGCCCGCTTAATCATGCTGGGCTTTGTGGAGATAATGCCGTCGGCCTTTGTATGCTGCCGGATAAAATCCACGGCGATTTCCTTGGCGCTTAAGCCCTGCACCAGGTCCATATGCACCATCGCCGTCTTATCCACCTCTTTTACCCGCTCTACAATGGCCTCTATATTACAGATATCGCCGAACAGGATAAACACCACCTTGATCTCCTCAGTCTGGCAGCACTGCTCCAGGCCCTCCATATCTTTCACCGCGGCAATCACCGGATTCGCTTCCAGCATATCATAAAATACTTTCTGCATAACCCCTCCATATGCATAAGAATCTAAAACAGCACTGACCAGAAGTCATTTACAGTGGGATATAAAAAGAGCATAGTAATACACAACATCCCTGCTGCTTCTCTCTATGCTCTCACTCTCAGCGCTCATTATTTCATTACGACTACTATAGCATAATATCCATAAAAACGCAATAATTTTTGATGTTTTCTACAAATACGACTTTTTTTGCACAAAAAGGCAACTTTTCCCCGTCTCCATTTGTGCACATTCCCCATATTTGCTTATGCGGATCAATTCCGCGTCCGGCATCCGGATTTTCAGGCCAGCCGGCTGCCGCCCGTTTTATCCAAGCATCCCCACCAGCTCCTCAATCGTTTTCGGCCCCGTAAAGGTCTTTTCATCATTGAGAATCACAAAAGGCACCCTGGTGATCCCATACCGCTCCACTAGCTCCGGATACAGATTGGCATCCAGCATCTGGGCCTCCACCAGCGGGTTCAGGATGGCGATCCGCTGACTGGCGGCCACCACCGCCGGGCAGTGATGGCAGGCCAGGGAAACGCACACCTTGATATTCGCCGGTTTTTTGATTTTTTGGATTTTTTTCACCAGCCCCCTGCCGATTTCCTGGCCGGGGCCGGACAGGTTGTAGATGGCCAGCACAAAGGAATTCATTTCTTTGCCGCCGGGCACGCCGTGGAAGGAGACACCGGAATACGCGCCGTCTTTATACAGCCCTGTGGCGGGCAGATAGTCCGTGTGAACCTCCAGGCATTTTGCTTCCTCAGGCGTATACAGCTCAAGCGTCAGCAAATCGCTCAAAGACACTGCCGTTTTTAAAAACAACGCCATCTCCCGTGATTTCTCTTCCCCCATGTCCACCACGGCTTTCAGCGTCACTGGCATTTCCATCCTCCCGAAAATCTTTTTCAGCTCTTCCTGCAGCTTTTCATCCAACAAAGGGCTGGTTCCCTCAAGCTGATTCAAATCAATCATTTTCTATCCCCCAATGACCGTTTTGCAATTCCCCTTCCGGGTCATTCCGCAAACACTTCATATTTTTTCAGAGTTTTTCAATTCCATTCCTGCGGCAGATTACAGAAGCCCCACCAGATCCAGGCTGGGCGTCAGCGTCTCCTCGCCGGGTTTCCATTTGGCCGGGCACACCTGGTCTCCGTGCTCCTCCACATACTGGGCGGCCTGTACCTTGCGCAGAAGCTCTTCGGCATTGCGGCCGATTCCCATGTCATGGATCTCGTAAGCTTTGATTTTCCCTTCCGGGTTCACGATAAAGGTTCCCCGCAGCGCCTGTCCCTCTTCCTCCACCAGCACGTCAAAAAAGGAAGCAAGGCGTCCTGCCGGATCCGCCAGCATCGGATATTCGATCTTCCTGATTGTCTCGGAAGCGTCCGCCCATGCCTTGTGCACAAAATGAGTATCCTCGGACACAGAGTAAATCTCACAGCCGGTTTCTTTAAAGTCCTCATAAAAATCCGCCAGGTCCCCCAGCTCCGTAGGGCATACGAAGGTAAAGTCCGCCGGATAGAAAAAGAATACCGACCAGTGGCCCAGAACCGATTCTTTCGTAACCGTTTCAAAGCTTCCCTTATGATACGCCTGCACAGTAAAATCCGTTATTTCTTTTCCAATATAACCTGCCATTCCACACTCTCCTGTTTCTTTCATTTCAGCCCTTCACTCCATCATTCTTTAAAAATAAAAGGCCGGAAAACGTTTCCTATTTCGTTTTTATCATAACATAATGACGCTGAAATGAACAGATATTTTTTCCTTACTCAGCCTTGACGCTGAAATATCTTTTTCTTCTTTATATATCTGAAATTTTCTGTCTCCTCCTCCATTCCTCCCATCCTTTTCAAAATCTCACCAGATATACAAAATAAACCGCATAGGCCGCCAGCATCACGCCGCCGCCTAACCGGGACAGCTTTCTCTTCCGGAATACACAGACCCACAGCAGGACTCCCGCGGCGGCCGCGATCAGCGTGTCGATGACAAAGCCCGGCTCAAAGGCCACCGGCGTAATCAGCGCCGTGGTGCCCGCCACAAACAGAATGTTGAAAATATTGCTGCCCACGATATTGCCGATAGCGATATCTGCCTCTCCTTTTCGGGATGCCGCCACAGAAGTGACCAGCTCCGGCAGAGATGTGCCTAAAGCCACGATGGTCAGCCCGATCAGCCGGTCGCTCATCCCCAGCATTTTCGCGATGGCGGAGGCCGCGTCCACCGCCAGGTCGCTGCCCCACAGGATCAGGCCCATGCCCACGGCCACCAACAGCAAAAGCTTCCACACCGGGCGGAGCTGCTCCTCTTCCGCTTCCGCCGGATTCTTTTTCGCGCTCCAAAGCAGATAGCCCAGATAAGCCAGAAAGGCAGCCCAAAGCACAACGCCCTCCAAAAAGCCGATCTGGTTTCCCGAATATCCCAGCGCCAGCAAAAGCCCGGTGACAAACAGCATAAAGGGAATCTCCACCTTCACCGTGGATTTCTGCACCGCAATCGGCGCAATCAGGGAGGCGATGCCCAGAATCACCAGAATGTTCATGATATTGCTGCCCACCACATTACCGACAGTGATTCCGGCATTTCCCCTGATGGCGGAGGTAATACTCACCGCCGCCTCCGGCGCGCTGGTTCCCATGGCCACGATGGTCAGCCCGATCACCAGCGGCGGAATCCCGAATTTCGCCGCAATGCCTGCCGCACCGTCCACAAACCAGTCCGCACCTTTTACAAGCATCGTAAAACCGACTGCCAGCACTAAGATTTGAATCAACATCTCCATTTTTCCTCCTTCCCGACACAGCCCGCTGTGTCCCGCCGCCATATCTGCCCTGCCGTTTCAGGCCCGGCGGCTTTGTTCCTCAAAGGCTTCGCATGCGTTCTATGGAAAATTATCCTCCTTTTAGCATGTCCCACAGAGAAGGTTTCATAACACCTTTTCACGGCACAAAAAGAGACTTCCACCGCACACAAAATATGCGATAAAAGTCTCGTTCTTATCTCAGTATATATCCCGGCCATAAAGGCGTGATGACGTGATACATAACACCGGTACGGTGCGAACTACTCCCTCATATCCACTTGATTGTAGCAGACAGGCCGCCGGGCGTCAAGGGGGAATGAGAATTTTTCCAATCCCCGAGTGTTTTCTCACGGTATCCTTTATTTCAGAATAATATACTTAATAAATGCGCTCAACTGCCGGATTCCTTCTTCCTCGGACAGTTCCGGCCAGCACTCCTTTACCAGCTCCCTGCGGCCTTCCTCGGTAAATTCCAGCAATTTATCGTCTTTTCCCTCTGCCATGTCAAAACCTCCTAATTAAGTTCCGCTACAGTTCTCCCAAGCCCCTGGCTCTGGAAGAATTTCTGGCCACTAAAGTGTCCATAAATCCTTCCGGGGCTTGTACGGACTTTCGCTGTTCTAAGTTAAGTTCCGCTGCAGTCCTAATACGTGTGGCTCTTAAAGTAATCCAGATACGCCAGCAGATTCTCCCTCTTACAGTCGTTGCGGTAGGAGATCATTTGATTTTGGCAGAGGACAAAGCCGTCTCCCATATCGTCCACCAGGCGTTTCGCCTCGTCCACCACCTCATCAGGCTTCGCATTGCCCAGAAGGCTGGTGGATAAGCCGCCGGCCAGGGCGATATTCGGAAGTCTTTCGCGGAATTCACGGATATCGTCCCCTTCCGGATGAATCATCATAACGCCCTTCGGAACCTCCTGCAGGAAGTCCGCAAAGCGAAGGATGGTGCCCTGGGCGGCCACGAAGATTTTCTGGTGATTGGCGGCGGCCCCGTCGATCACCCGTTTCAGCTGCGGCCAGTAGAAGGTTTCAAACTGCTTCGGACTCATCAGAGACACCACCTGCCATACCATAGTGATATCCGCCACAAATCCCTTCTGCTCCGATGCGGATACGGCGTTAAAGCCTGCCATATTGCTGGTGGATTCATATACGGCATCCGCCCATTTCAGAATCTCATTCTTGTTGCGGCGCATATCCAGAGAAGCGCCTTTTAAGCCCCGCAGATCCAGCGCCAGGTGTTCCAGCGGCAGACGGACCATCCGGCTGTAATACATCAGCGCGCCGAATTCCCGGATATTCATGTCAAGCATTTTCTGGGAGTATACGGTAAAGTCCTTCCACTCCTTTAACACCTGCTTAAATTCCCCGATGGTCAGCTTTTTATCGGGATCATTCTGGGTCAGATACCGGGGAAGGACTTTTTTCCAGTAAAAATCATCCGCGTTTTCGGTAAATGCCCCGAATTCCTCCGCTTCCATATATCCATGCTCCACGGACTGAATCATCTCATCGGATTCATCCACGAAATGATTCCCGCCGCCCATCAGTCCGGTGATTCTCTGAGGATTTCTGGTGATCAGATTGGTATAGGCATCAAACGGATACCGCTCATGAAACTCCCTGTTAATCTTTTCGGCAATATCATAATTCAGCAGCGCATCGCTCATTTTATAGCCGCAGTCTAATATCTGCCATGACCAGATATTACAGCCCAAAGGCACACGCCTGTTATGTTTAAAACTGTACGCATTATCAAAAAGCTCTGTGCGCTCTTTCAATAAAGCCTGCGCATCCATCATTCTCACACCTCATATTCCATCAGTCCGTTTCCTAACAGCAGTCTGCCGTCGGAATCCGTCATTTTAAAGTACAATGTCCCTTCTTCCGCCTTCCAGGTCTGCACGGTCACGTCCTGGCCGGGGAAGCACAGGCTCCGGATCTGGGCGGAGATATGTTTCACCCGCTCCGGCTGATAGGGCATTACCTGCTGAATTAATATACGGGTAGCAAAGCCATAGGTACACAGCCCCATGATAAAGGTCTTCTCATAGCCGCAGCTCTGGGCGTAGGCGGTATCCACATGTACATTGTAGGTATCACCGCAGAGACGGTAAATCGCCGCAATATTCTCCACCATAAATTCCGTAGTCTCATAATCCGGCTTCCGATCGGGATAGGACAGTTTCAGCGCCTGAAAAGGCTCGCCGCCAAAGCCGCCGAAAGCGTCATTATAGTGATAACTGTGCAGCGTCGCCACATGACGGCCCGCAATATCCCATACCTCCATGGCGCAGTCTGCCACCGTTCCTTTTCCCTCACCCCGGTCCAGCACGTTGTTCAGCCGGTCTTTTACCACAAAGGTACCTTTATATGCGTCGATCGGTCCGTCGATTACGATGTCCATGGCCATATGGAGTCCATTGGGCATAAAGCCCAGCAGCTGCTCCATATGATCCCTGACAAATTCATTGGTTCCCTCGGGAATCGGCGTGATAGTGTTCATGGTCAGATTATTGATATAAGGAATCAGGGCAAAGGTAGGCAGCGCTTTCATGCCGCCTTTGCACCGCTCGTAAAAATAAAGCTCATCCGTAATATGCGCGCCTACGCCCAGGGCATACAGAGAAACATCTCTCCAGGTATAGGGCATGTTCTGCGCCCCTCTGCCCTTTCCGATCAGATGGTCAAACATATGGGGATCCATGGGAACTCCCTTGTATTCTTTCATAATGTGATAATCTCCTGTTTAAAATTCCGTGACTTCCCTCTCGCCGCTGTGAGCACCAAGGATCTGTTTTTAGCCGTTTACTATTTTTCAAGCCCTTTGAAGCGGAAGGGAAGCTGCTGTTTTTTTATATAATTATTTCATCGCCCTCTGTTTCTCTGCCACCTGCGCCAGCACCGGATCCATAATCCTGTGAACGGTGTCGGCGTCGGCCACCTGGGTAAATACGTCGATGGTGTCATTGCCCAGAGGCGCTGCATAATATTCCTCCTGGTATTCCACGCCGCTGATCCGGAGGGGATTGCCCGGCACCTTAAAGGAGGTTCCGTCGGGGTATACCGCATTGACAAAGGATTTTCTGTACTGCACTTGGGGATGCTCCGCAATAGCCTTATAATCATTGATCATGCCATAGATGGATTTTTTCTTCTCCAGACGGGCGGCGATATCGACACTGTCAAGAGTAGCAAAAACACGGTTTACCTCCGCCTCCACCTCCTGATAATGATCCGCCCGCAGCTTCATGGAAACAAAATGCGGATTCTCCAGCCACTGGGGCTGTTCCAGGGCCTCGGCAAAATTTTTCCACTGGGCATCCGTGGAAATGTTCAGCATAATCGGCACACCGTCCTTACACATAAAGTCGCCGATAGGACTGGAAGCCGGATAGCGGTTTCCGTTGGGCTTCGGCACAATGCCGTTTTTCAGGTACATGCTGAGCATATTTTCCTGCAGAAGCAGCAGCGCCTCCATCATGGAGCAGTCCACCCTGCGGCCGTGGCCGGTCCTCTGGGCATCCACGATGCCGATCAGCGTTCCGATACAGCCGGCCAGGCCGCCGCTGTAATCCGCGATGGAACCGCCGCATTTCGTGGGATGTCCGCCTGCCTCTCCGGTGATACTCATGACACCGGATTCCGCCTGCACCGTAGCGTCGTAGGCCGCCCGGTGAGCATAGGGGCCTTCCTGCCCATAGCCGGAAATGGATGTATACACGATTTTGGGATTGATCTTTTCCAGTACCTCATAGGTGATTCCGAACTTTTCCATCGTCCCCGGCTTAAAATTCTCGATTACCGCGTCAGAGGCAGCCGCCAGCTTTAAAAACAGCTCTTTCTGTTCAGGATCCTTCATATTCAGCACCACAGACTTCTTTCCCCTGTTTCTCGTGGCGTAGTGGCTGGAAAAGCCGTTTTCGATAATATTGCCGCCTCTGGTTCCGTCCCCCGCAGGCGGGTTCTCGATCTTGATCACCTCCGCGCCAAAGTCGCTGAGCATCAGCGTACAGATCGGGCCTGACATAAACTGGGTAAAGTCCAGGATGCGGATTCCTTCTAATGGTTTCATTTTTCCTCCTTAATTCAGTTCCGCTACAGTCCTCCCAAGCCCCCTGGTTCTGGAAGAATTTTCGGCCGCCAGCGTCCGTAAATCCTTCCGGGGCTTGTACGGACTTCCGCTAATTAAATTCATGACTGCATGACGCCCCGGACGAAGCCTTCAATCAGGCCTCTGCGCTCCTCCTCCGGCACAAATGTCAGAAGATCAGACAGTTTCGTTAAAAATTCTTCGTAATTCTCACTGATTACCTCATCAGGATTCGTAGTAGTTCCGCTCATAATCCAAATATCCTTTCTTATTTTTTATAAACTATGTACGTAGTCGCACACTGCCAGCAGATTCTCCCGGTTGCAGTCGTTCCGGTAGGCGATGAATTTGTCCTGGCACAGGATAAAACCGTCTCCCATACCATCGATCAACTTTTTCACATAATCCACATTCTCCTGCGGCGTTCCGTGGCCTAGCATGGAAGCTTTCATGCCGCCGGCCAGGCAGGCGTTAGGCAGCAGCTTTCTTAACTCGAAGGGATCATCCATCTCAAACTGAATGATTGCATGTCCCTTCGGAATATCCTGAAAATGCTCTGCAAACCGGGTGATATGATCCTGAGCACTGATGCAGACTGTCTTCCCCGCCTCCACGATCCGGTTAATCATTTTTTCCAGATACGGCCAGTAAAACTCGTCAAACTGTTTCGTGCTCAGTACGCTGTGCCCCAGCAGGCCAATCCGCACATCACACACATAATTGGAATTATCCGCCGCCAGGTTTGCCTCCAGACGGGGCACCAGATCGTCCTGATAAAAGGTTTCCAGCGCTTCCATCATCTCCCCCTTCCGTTTTCTCATATCCTGCCACGCCTCTGTAGAATTGGAAAAACATATCAAAGGGGGAAAACAGGGTGCCCGCCGTATTTTCCAGATTGCAGATAGAGGGGGAGGAATACTCCTCGGTAAACACCTGGTTCATATGCTTCACAAACTGCCCGTATTCCAGATACAGCTTAATGGCTTCCGCCATTTTCCCATAGGTAAGGCCGGAAAAACGGCGCAGGAACATCCTGTAATAAAGCTCTCTGCGTCGATGTCCAAAATCCGGATACTCGTCGGCATTCATCGGAGAATGCTCGGTATACTGGATGGATTCCGCCTCGTCATCCACCACCATAAACCTGGAACCCAGCACCTCAAAGGGCTTGTACATCACACGGGTGCCCAGTTCCTGATAGGTGTCGAAATGATACCGCTCATGAAACTCTCTGACCACTTCCTCCATCTTGCCGTAGTCTAACAGGCATTCGGAAAATTTATACTTTTTGTCCGAATCAAAAATCTTCCAGGAATAAAAATTTGAGTAGAGGGGGATTCTCGCCGGTTTTTTCATGTTCATGCAATCCTTGAACAGCTGCAACCGCTCCTTGTACTCCTGTGAAAATGTAAATCCCATATCGTTATAACCTCCGTTTTCATACGATCGCTTTCGTTTATGCCGTCCGCAAGTTGCTTAAGCAACAAATTCCTTATGCGGACATGCCCTTGCTTTACCAGGACAGACCTTTACGCGTCTGTTTACAGCGCCGCGGCCCATTCCTTGCAGATATTCAACGTTTTCTGCGGACTCTGAGTCCATGCGTCGGCTTTGCAGTATTCACAGAAGTCAGCCGTTACGGGCGCGCCGCCGATAATCACCTTCACGTCGTTTAAGCCGTTCTCCCTGATCGCGTCGATTGTCGCTTTCATAGAATCAATGGCCAGCGTCAGCACACCGGACAGGGCCACGATCTTAATATTCTGCTCTTTGATCGCCTTCACCACCTCGTCGGCAGGGCAGTCGATTCCCAGATCCACTACCTCGAAGCCGCCGGCTTCCAGCACGGACTTCACGATGTTCTTGCCGATATCATGCAGGTCGTTTTTCACGGTGCAGAGGATCATCTTGGCCTTGATGGCATCCCCGCCGCCCTTTACCAGCTCATCCTTTAAGATGGCCACAGCCTCCGTCATCAGATCCCCGGCGAAAATCAGGTCGCCCACGAAGTATTCGCCGCTTTCAAAACGCTCGCCTACGATATCCATACCCTTCTGGCAGGCATCCATAGCCAGCTGCGCGTCAGCGCCCTCTACCAGCGCCGCATTCAGTAACTCTTTAATCTCATCTTCTTCCAAATCTCCCATTGCTTGTGTAATCTTTTCAAAATCAGCCATTTTTTTCTCTTCCTCCTATTATCGTTCCGCAACTTCCCTCCCTCACTGTGAGTACTCAGGACTTGTCTGGTTCGCTGCGGTTTATTCTCAATATTATTTCTTTCCGAATTTCCCCTGCCGGTAAGCCCGGTTATATTTCCGGCCTCCCTTGTCCTTCATGCACAGTGCTTCGCCGGCGTATACGGTGGCCATCATGTCCGCATTGCAGGGATCCATGATGGCGGAATCCAGACCGGCCTTGATGGCGTAAGCCATACAGGTGGCATTGACATATTTTCTCGCCGGCATCTCAAATGAAATATTGGAGATGGCCCCCGTCACCTTCACCTCCGGCGCATAGGCATGAATGCCTTTGATACAGGCTTCAAAATCCTCCATGGACGTCGCCATAGTTGACAATGCCATCACGCAGGGGTCGATATGCAGGTTGGAAACTGCAACGCCGTAGTGAGCCGCTTTGTCTATTATGCTTTTTGCGATCTCCAACTTTTTCTCCGGCTGAGCCGGGATCCCCATCTGATCGCAGGTCAGCCCGATGACATTCCAGTCTGTCCCGGCAATCATGGGAAATATCGTCTCACATTTCGTTCCCTCTTCATTGACCGAATTCACCATACCTGGCTTTTTCACCCGGCTTTCGTCCAGAATCCGGGCCAGAAGCTTCGCATCCGGGCTGTCGATGCAGACAGGCACATCGGTCACATCCTGAATGATGTCGATCAGCCAAACCATGGCGTCATACTCCAGCTCCGGTGTGGTGCTGGGGGCGCAGTCGATATAGGCCGCACCGGCCTCCACCTGCATCTCCACCCGTTCCCGGATCAGCGCCTCATCCCGGCCGGCGATAGCCTGTTTGATGGACGGAATCGCGCCGTTAATCTTTTCACCGATAATAATCATTTGATTCTCTCCTGTTTTCTAAATCATATGCTCAGCGTCCCACAGACTCAAACACTGTGAAATCGTTTTGTCTGCTCTACTTTTTCGCCGCTTCCGGATCCCTTCCGGCGATGGACTTCATCAGATTCTTTCTCTTAATCTGGTTGGTACCGCCGAAAATTTGGAAGATCCTTGCGTTCCGCATCATGCGCTCGATGGGGTATTCCTTCATATACCCATAGCCGCCCAGCACCTGCATGGCCATATTGCACACCTCAAAACAATTATCGGTAATATAGCACTTGTTGATCAGGTCAAGATTGTTGGGGATATCCTGCTGGGCCGCCTGCAAAGAGGTGTACATCAGCGCCCGGCTGGATTCCAGCTTCATCGTCATATCGGCAATCATAAAGCCCACTGCCTGATGGTCGATGATCCGCCGGCCGAACTGGCGACGGGTTTTGGCATAATCGACGGCGAAATCCAGCGCCGCCTGGGCCGCTCCCAGAGTCGGGCAGCAGTTGACGATAGCGCCCGCACCCTTGATCCCGCTTAAAGCGATTCCAAAGCCCTTTCCCACCTCGCCGATCACATGGTCGGCAGGCACTCTGACATCCTCATAGATAATATCCGCAGTCTCGGACAGGTGAAGCCCCAGCTTGTTTTCCTTCTTGCCGATTTTCACGCCTCTTTCCTTCTCGATAAAGAATGCGGTACAGCCCTGGCTGGCCCGTTTGGTCTTATCGGTCCAGGCCACGGTAATAAAATAATCAGCGTTGGGGGAGCCGGAAGCGAAGCATTTGGTCCCGTTGATCACCCACTCATCAGTCTTCTCATCATATACGGCCGTCGTACGCATCGCCGCCACATCCGATCCCGCATTGGCCTCCGTCAGGTTAAAGCAGCCGACGGCGCCGTTTTGCACCTTGTCATACCATAACTGTTTTTCTTCCCTGGACATACCGGTGTGGGCGATTTTATCGCTGTTGATCACGCCTGACACGAAGGCAAAGGCAAAACCTGCGTCGATCTGGCCCATCGTCTCCATAATCACTGCCTGGGACACGGAATCCAAACCGATTCCGCCCCATTCCTCCGGCACGAAAATGGCGTAATAGCCCGCTTCCACCAGCTTATCATGAACCTCCTTCGGATACACGCCCAGACCGCCGTCAGCATTTTCATATTCCTCGATCCTGGGCTTCAGTTCTTTTTCCAGAATCTTGTACGCATCTTCGGCCAGCTCCCGCTGCTCCCTATTCGCAAAAAGATAATTTACCATAATCCACTCCTGATAAAAACGTTTCCGCAGCATTCCTGCGGACTTTTGTTGCTTTCATTTTTGCTGCAATTTCTATCATATTTTTATATTAAAACTCATTCAGACTCCTGCGGCCTTCCGGCCGCGGGAATACGACACCTGCCATACAGGCTTTGCGCGTATGGCCGCTTGTCGGAAGGCCATACGCACTATGTAGATAAAATAGAAGGGGGAACTTCTATCTGATCAGACGGTTACAACATCATCCTATTCTCAGCTTTTTGCTTCTTCCTTCGCTTCCTGCCTCTTGTGACCCAGCATATAGAAGAAGAACAGCGCTATCACAATCGTGACTGCCGCACCGATATAGGTAGAACGGTCATAGCTGCCGTACCGGTCCAGGAAGGAACCGTAGATCGGGGAAAATACCGTCGCGCCAAACTGAAAGGATGCCCAGGAAAAGCCCCATACGGCGCCGCCGAATTTGGTTCCGAAGTATTCGTTACAGATCAGAGAGTACAGAACGGTGATGCCTGCGCCGGTAAAGGCCTTTGCCACCAGACCCACATAGAGTCCCGCACCGCTTAACTGCAGCAGCAGAAAGCCCAGAATACCTACCACGCCGTAGAACAGAATATACTTCTTTCCTCCGACCTTCTGATACATCGCCCCATGGCCGATCTTGAAAATAACGAGAGACACGTTAAACACGGTCATACCGGTTGCCAGCATCGCCGTCTCCCAGCCCTTGGTCTGCATAATAGGAACCAGATGCTGGTCGATGTTCTGGGTGCCGTTTCCGACGAAACAGATGGCGATAAACAGCCAGAACATAGGATCTTTCGCCACCATGCCGAAATTGTTTTTCTTTTTGGCATCGCCGCCCTGAGCCGACGCTTTTTCTGCTTTGGTATAAGGAGATTCCTCGCCGGCCAGAATGATTCCGACCACGGTGAAGATAATATATAATACGGCGCATAACATATATCCGGTTCTCCAGCTGATATTCGCAACCACCCGGGGCATAATCTGCGCCATCACGATACCGCCCACACCGGTGGCGCTCATAACGATACCCATGGAGCTGCCGCTTCCTTCCGGCATCCAGGAATTTAAGATTTGTACCACGGGTACCACGATCAGCGCCTGGAACAGGCCAACGCAGATTGCGCCCGCGTATACCATCCACAGCGCTGTCGTCCGGGACAGGATAATGAATCCCAGAGCGGTTCCCACTGCGCCTACCGCCAAATAAACGCGGGTCGGAATCTTAGCGATAATGATACCGATACAAAGGGATGTGAGCACCGTACACATCTGCACAAAGCTGTAATACAGCGAGAACTGCGCCGCCGTACAGCCCAGATAGTCACGAACCGTGGTCAAAAAGTAACTCTGTGAATTGGATACGACCGAAGAGCTTACCATCAGCATAAAGCAGCCAATCGTAACCAGCGTCAGTTTTTGTTTTGAAACTTTTACTGTTTCCATACATATTACCTCTCTTTTAGTTCCGCAACTCTCCTCCCGGGGCTCGGGGAGGTCCGTTGCTGTTTTGTGTTTTCCTGATTGAACTTTCACCAAATTGCTGTCCAGTCAGATATGTTACGTTCCCCTATTTATTTTAAAAATAAATTATTTTCATCATCAACGCCGTGGCCAGAAAGGCCAGCACATTAAAAATTCCGCCAAACCGGACATAGTCCTTAAACCGATAGCCGCAGGAGGCCGTCACCGTAATGGTGGAGGTGCAAATCGGTGTCATCACCGACAGATTCGTACCGATGGCACAGGCCAGAACAAAGGCTGCGGGACTGGCATTCAGCTGATAAGCAATTGAGAGGGCAACAGGCGTCAAAATTCCCACTGTAGCATTGTTAGACATAAAATTGGAAATAACCGTAGCCAGCAACAGAAAAATCACCGCCATCACATATGCGTTCCCTGAAAATGGCCCTGCTATTCCAAGTACCGTATTGGAAATCACCTCCGCGGCGCCACTTTCCTGTACGCCCTTCGCGAAACCCAGTGTGCCTACCACCACCAGCACCGTAGACCAACTGACCCCGGAGATGGCATGGTTAAAATCAATACAGCCAAAAGCGATCAGCAGGCAGGCTGCCAACAGTGAAAGCGCTCCATAAGAAGCTCCCATCATAAAGGCCAGCATGGTTCCGGCCAGGACAACCAGGACAAACCGCCGTTTCCAGGCCGGCTCACCGCTGAATTCCTTCAGTTCTTCTTTCTGAGGATCAACCAGCTTTGGAATCTGGACATTCTCTTCCTCGAAATCAAAGAACCGATCCTGCAGCTTTGTCCCCAGCAGAGCCAGAAGTACCACAAAGACAAGGGTCCCGGCCAGCCCTAAAGGCGCCGGCTCAAGAAAGTCCAGAGTCCTTCCGGCATAGGAATCCGCCATCATACCAGATGCGCTGATCATAGAGGAAGAACCCACATTGCTTAAATTTCCTCCAAATACAGCGCCAATCGCCACTGGCAGATACACATGTTTTTTCTTGATTGCTCCATTTGTTTTTGCCGCCAGACAGTCGATGATGGGTAAAAACATGGTGATTACCACCAGTCCGTTCAAAAAAGCGGATAAAGCCGCACTGGCAACAGATGCGTACAGGATAAATTTTCGTTCTGACAGATGGTCGATACGTAAGAATGCCTGACCGATCCGGTCCGAGAGACCTGTCGTAAAAAAGGCCTCCCCGACGATGCACAGACCGATCACCATAAGCACTGCGGTATTAGAAAATCCGGCAAACGCGTCGTTATAAGAGATACAGCCGGTTGCCGCCATGGCAAACGCCGAGAGAATCGAGGCAACCGCCATCGGTATTTTTTCCGTCGCAAATACAATGATCGTGATTACCATGATAATCAACGCAATCGTGCTTTGTTCCATTACCTTTTACCCCCCCCCATATACAAATTTTGTCATGTTCCTTCCTCCTCGTATGTGAATCTGTCTTCCGCCTGCCGGAACAAACATGTGATCTTTCGGTTTCTTTTACTCCCAGCGACACACCGCCGTTCCCCAGCGCTTTTCATCTACGCTTTCAGCTTCAGCACTTCCTCCGTCAGCGCAGGCAGTACCTCGAACAAATCTCCCACAATCCCATAATTCGCCACATCAAAGATCGGCGCTTCTTCGTCCTTATTGACGGCCACGATGCAGTCCGAACCGCTCATGCCGGCCAGATGCTGGATAGCCCCGGAGATGCCGCAGGCGATATAAAGCTTTGGCGCAACGGTTTTTCCGGTCTGCCCCACCTGATGGCAGTAGGGAATCCATCCGGAATCCACGGCCGCCCGGGATGCGCCCACTACGCCGCCCAGAGTATCCGCAAGGCTTTGGAGAACCGCAAAGCCCTCGGGACCGCCCACGCCTCTGCCGCCGGACACGATAACCTCGGCGCCCTCCAGATCGACGATAGCCTCCGCCGTTTCCTGTATCACCTCAATTAGTTTTACCCGCATTTGTTTTTCTGAAACATGAAATTCCTCCTGGATAATCTCCGCCTTGCCTTCTGCCGGCGCAGTCTTTTTAAATACGCTGGGGCGGACGGTACCGATCTGCGGAAAATTCTCGGGACACTTGATGGTGGCCATCAGATTCCCGCCGAAGGCCGGCCTGGTCCAGGCCACCTTCCCGTCCTTCGGGTCGATGTCCAGCGCCGTACAGTCGGCAGTCAGCCCGCTTTTTAGGCGGCAGGCCAGACGGGGTGCCAAGTCTCGGCCATAGCTGGTAGCGCCGATCAGCATGGAAGTGGGGCAATACTTTTCCATCAGATATTCCAACGCGTTTACATAGGCATCCGTATTATAATAGGCATACTCTGAGCCTTCCACCACGATGATCTGCTCTGCGCCCTGGGCATTAGCCTGGTCGATGGCTGTCTGTATTCCATTTCCGATTACCACCGCCACAACCTTTCCGCCCTGCTTCCCGGACAGGTCTCGGCCCGGGCCAAGCAGCTCCAGACCCACATTTCTGGCGCTGCCGTCCTCTTTTGTCTCAATCAACACCCAGGTATCCTGGGATTTCGGTGTTTTTGCCATTTTATTTCTTATCCTCCGATCACTTTCATATCGTCACAAGCCCCTTTGGGACTGCAAAAGCCGCACCGCGTTTTCCTTTGCGCCTTTCCTTTACGCAAACGCATCCCTGCCATGATGAAACGCTCAGATCACCTTTGCGTCGCTTAACAGATTTGCCAGCTTTCTTGCCGAAGCGCCTGCGTCTTCCTCTTTAATCATCACGCCATTGGTATCATGTACCGGAACATAGGTCTTTTTCACCCGGGTCGCCGAACCTTTCAGGCCGCATCTGGCCAGATCGATATCCGCGATATCCACGGCCGTCACATTGGGAATCTCCGCCCGGTTCGCCGCCATTTTCCGCCGTACATTGGGGTAGCGCACATCGAAGCTGGGATTGGTAAAGGTTACCACACAGGGCATGGACGTCTCCAGTACCTGCTTACAGTCAGGCCCCTGCTGGGTTACCCGCAGCTTATCCTCTGCTTTTTCACATTCCAGTCCATAGGTGATCTGGGGATACCCCAGATGCTCCGCAATCTCCGGACCTACCTGGGCGGTATCGCCGTCGATGGCCTGCTTGCCACAGAAGATGCAATCGAATGTTCCTTCCGTCTCCTCCACCTTTTTGATGGCCTGGGACAGGATATAGCTGGTGGCCAGTGTATCCGATCCGCCGAAAGCCCGGTCGGTGATCAGATAAGCCTTGTCCGCCGCGATGGCCAGACATTCTTTTAAAGCATCCTTTGCCTGGGCTGGTCCCATGGAGATCACAACGATCTTCGTGTCGGGATCTTTATCCTTTAACCGGGCCGCATTTTCCAGCGCATAGGTGTCATAAGGATTCACGATACTGGGAACACCAACCCGGATCAATGTGTTGGTTACCGGATCGATTTTAATCTCCGTCGTATCGGGAACCTGTTTTACACAGATACATATATTCATCTTTAACATCCTTTCTATTGCAGTTCCGCAACTCCCCTTCCAAGCCCCTCGAATCTGGGAGAATTTCCAGCCACTGAAGTGTCTGTAAATCCTCCCGGGGCTTGTACGGTCCGTTGCTGTTTGCAGTTCCGCAACTCCCCTTTAAATTTATTTCCACTCGAATTCGCAGTTATCCAGTATCGGCTTCCCTGACTCCATATCCAGATAGCGGAAGACGGCCTCATGTTCGCCGGTCTTCCATACCTGCAGCTGAACCGGCGTGCCGGGGAATGCCATGTTGCGCATCTGCACGTAAATCCGCTTCATCCGCTCCGGTTCCCCCGGGATCAGCGCCTTGATGGCCATGCGGGTGGCAAAGCCCAGGGAGGACAGACCCTGCATAAAGACGCCCCGCTCGCATTTTTTATACGCATATTCCGGGTCGATATGGTCCAGATTGGTGTCGCCGGTCAGACGGTACAGCACATTCTGGGTTTTGGTGATATAAGAATCCACTTTACAGTCCGGTTCTCTGTACGGATATTCCACAACCTTTTTCACCGGTTTTTCACCGCCGAAGCCGTCCAGCCCATCTCCCTTCATCCGGTGATAAGAGGTATTGACTGCCAGCAGGTTGCCCGCCTCATCATAGACTTCATTTTTAATCTCGAAGTCCAGTCCTTTGCCGGCGCCCCGGTCATACAGCTTATCCAGCCAGCTGTTGTATACCAAAGTACCCTTGATGGGATCCACCTGGCGCTTTATCTCGATCTGAAAGCCCATATGGAACCCCATGTTGACGGGATGCCCCAGCTCCCTGGCCAGCTTATCCGCCACAATATAATTTACCGGATAAGGGCGGGGGCGCTTCGGTTCCTGGTTCACGCCGTTGTAGTAAGGCGTGGCCACAAAAGAAGGAATCGCCTTCATATTCTTTTCATACGTATAGAGCAGGTCATTCTCATCCGCTCCCACGGCCAGGGCGTAAAGGGCGCTGTCACGCCAGTTATACTCGATTTTCTGCCAGCCCAGCTCCGTTCCGATCAAATGCTCAAACATCTTGTTCCTCCCGTATCTTCGATTCGCGCAGCTTTTCAGCTTCCTGTCACGAATATCGTTTTGTGTTTTCTCCTGATTTCTTTCTCAAGCTGTCTGTCAGTCCTCGGATTTCATATGACAGAACATTTTTACCCGCTCCGGGTCGCGCCGGTCGCCGAATATGCCATGACCCAGATCCATCCTGTCAAATACCGCCATTTCCTCGTCACTTAAACTGAAATCAAAAATCTCAAAATTCTGCTGCATCCGTTCCTTATGGGTGGATTTGGGGATAACGATATCGCCGCACTGGCGGTGCCATCTTAAAATTACCTGTACCACGCTTTTCCCGTGGCGGCCGGCGATTTTCTGCAGCTCGGGATTCTTGAATAAATCATTTGTCCCCTGAGCCAGCGGCTCAGAAGCAATCAGCGGGACATTGTATTCCGCCAGCACTTTTTTCAGCGCCTTCTGGTGAAAGAAAGGATGGGTCTCCGTCTGGTTTACCATCGGGGCGATCTCATTGTTCATCAAAAGATCCACAAAACGGTAGGACTCAAAGTTAGAAACGCCGATGGCACGAATCTTTCCCGCTTTGTAAAGCTCCTCCATGGCGCGCCAGGAGCCATAGCAGTCCCCATAGGGATGATGAATCAGGTATAAATCCAGATAATCCAGCTGCAGTTTTTTCATGGTGCGCGCAAAAGCTTTCATGGTTTTGTCATAACCCGCATCACACACCATTACCTTGCTGGTAATAAACAATTCCTCTCTGGGAACCCCGCAGCCCTTTACCGCTTTTCCCACCGCTTCTTCATTATAGTAATGGGAGGCTGTATCAATGGAACGGTAGCCAATCTCGATGGCATCCCGTACGCACTGCTCACACTGTTCCAAATCCGTAATCTGAAAGGTTCCAAAACCGATCACCGGCATTTTTACGCCGTTATGCAACGTTACTGTTTCCATAATCTTCTCTTTTCTGATCTCGCTTCTATCCTGTTTCAATTGGTTTCCGAAAATTCCCTTTATCAGTTTTTCTATTTGCTTTTCTTTTTGCTTACATTTACTCTGCTTCGATTTATTTTTCCCATATCGCCCGTATCAATCCGCATAAATCCTTTCAATCGCTCTCCGTCCGGATCAATACAGGATCGTCACGCCGTCATGCCGCATCACATACTCCGGCGTATGCTCCGGGATCTGTCCCAGGCTTAAGATTTTCTCCACGCAGTTTAAGGTTTTTCCCATATATTCCCTTTCGATAACCGGTTCTCCATGGCAGGGACAGATCCGGTCAAAACAGGCCGAGAGCGCCATCATCTTTTGAATCGAATCTCCGTAGCTTTTCAGATCCTGACCTGGAAACTGCATATAGATGGGAAATTCCTTCGCAAAGGAATCCGCCGAAAACAGAAGCCTGTCTTTCCGATCCAAAAGGGCGATGCTGCCGGGGGTATGTCCCGGAATTTCGATCACCTCCAGGCTGATCTCTCCTGCCGTGATCAGCTCTCCGTCCTTCACCGTCTCGATCACCGCATCCTCCGGACAGGCCTGACTGATCTCGTCCCGATCCCTCTCATGCATATAAAAATAATGAAACTGGCGGTTCCCCGAAATATGGTCATGGTGACAGTGGGTATTGATCACCCGCAGCTTTCCCGAAGCATAAGGCCGGACCGCCGCCGCCAGATCGCTCTTTCCATACCCGGTATCGATCAGGACAGAGGCTGTTTTTCCGTTCAGCAGATACATCCGCACCGTATCGTCCTGTATCGCCCAGACTCTTTCTTTGATGGAAATGATTTGATATCCCTCGGACATTTTACCCTCCCGTCTGCTCTGCTGCGCCCTTAAATGACATTATATGTCTTTACTCGACAAAACAATTCAAAAAAATTTTGCACCGCCTGTTTATTTCACAGTCCCCTTATCCGTACGCACTACCTGTTTCTCCGCCAGCGCGGCGATCTCCTGATCGGAATACCCGTATTCTCTCAGAATCTCTGCAGTATGCTGTCCGCACCGGGGAGCCGGTCCGTCCTCGCAGACGGTATCGTCCATGAATTTCAGCGGAGACGCCGCGAAATACACTTCATCGCCGTAGGTGGTCCTATGTTTGTACAGCAGCTTGTTCGCCTCGGCCTGGGGATCCTTCACCACATCGTCCGGACCGCAAATCTCGCCAAAAGCAATATCCTGCTCCTTAAAGCCGGCTTTCGCTTCCTCCACCGTCAGCTTCTTAAAGCCCTCATCCATAATTTCCCGCATTTTCACGGCCCATTCCCCGTCGTCTGTCCAGTGCTCGTAATAGG
Source organism: uncultured Lachnospiraceae bacterium (assembly GCA_910579325.1). Taxonomy (GTDB): domain Bacteria; phylum Bacillota; class Clostridia; order Lachnospirales; family Lachnospiraceae; genus Paralachnospira_A. The sequence continues at coordinate 26,830 of CAJTTU010000031.1, forward strand.
CCGGATCAGAGATCAGATCGTCTCTGCCGATCACCTTCAATACTCTGGGCATATCCCGTTTCGGATCAAGGGTGTGGAAATGGAAATAGCCGTCCTTCAATAGATAGGTGTTGGCGTAAGCGCGCCTGGGATAGAGGCGGGACTGGGGATACTGATAACCCACCTGGGAGAAGAACATTTGCTCCTGATTCTGGTATACGCCCATGCCATACAGAGAAATGTATACTTTCATCGCCTCTCCGGTACGCTCTCTGTGATACAGCGCTCCCATAATGCCGCCGCAGAGCACGGTGCCGGAAGCGATATCGCCGATGGAACTGGGCGTCACGATCGGATCGCCGTCCTTTTCCCTCATGGACTTTGCCAGGCCTGCCCGTCCCCAGTAGGCTGTAGTATCGAAACCAGGATAGTCCTTTAACGGGCCGTTCTCGCCGTAGCCTGTCAGGGTAGCGTGAATCAGTCTGGGATACTTTGCGTGAAGAGTTTCATAATCCAGTCCGAATTTGTCCACGGCCCTTTTCCGGTAGTTGCTGATAAACACGTCCGCCTTTGCCAGAAGCTTATGCACAATCTCCATACCTTCTTCGGTTTTCATATTGATGGCAATACTTTTTTTGTGAAGAAAATAAAAATCAAAGCTTCTTGAAACGCGGGTATTGATGCCGTTGATTGGCTCAATCAGAATCACCTCGGCACCATATTCCGCCAAAAGCTTCGATGCGGTAGGTCCCGCCCCGGCCGTCTCAAAACCCACCACCCTGATGCCTTCCAAAAATTTTTTCATAACAATCCTCCTGAAATCTGAATTTATCCTTGTAGGTTTTTGATATTTTATATGCTTTTTATCCTGTAGTTTTGTTCAACTTTTCTATCCTCATTATAGATCAGCAGACATGGGATGTAAAATAGAATGGAAACGCATAAATACAAGAATCGCCATATTTTAAGTTTTTTGTAGAAAAAAAGACTCCCGTGTGGTATGATGAATTCATACACATGAGAGTTTCCAAGATCGGTTGCAAAAACAGTTGCCCCACAGACCGGCTGCGGGATATATAAGACCGTCATTTACAGATATACGGACGATTCACATGGATGATATTGTTGAAAGAGGCGCATGCAGATGAAAATTCAGGAGATCAACTCTTTTCTCGCCGTATGCAAATACGGCTCCTTTACAAAGGCCGCGGAAAAAATCTATACCACTCAGCCCACCATCAGCTGGCATATCTCGTCTCTGGAAAAAGAGCTGGGTATGCCTCTGATCGTAAGGCGCAAAGGGATTCACCAGATCGCTCTGACAAAAGCTGGAGAAGCCTTTCTGCCCCAGGCCAAAAAATGGGCCGAGCTCTGGCGGGAAACGGAGATTCTCCTCTCCCAGAGCGATATCAATACCTACCATTTCGGCTGTGTCCCCAGCCTGATCGACGAGATATTCCCTCTAGTCTGGCAGAACTTTCACAGACAATTTGAAGACTGCGCCCTGGAAGAGATCAACCGCACCTCTTTTGAATTGTTTGAACTTACGGAAAACGGAAATCTGGACGCGGCTCTGACATGCATCACCTACCCCACATCACGGATCCACATCCTGCCCCTGGCCAGCGAGCGGCTGCTGTTTGTCTGCCGGGAAGACGCGGATTACGGCGATGCCGTAAAGCTGTCCGACCTGGATGTGACAAAGGAGATCCGCTGCGTCTGGACCAATGAGACAGATGCCTGGGAACGACACTACCTGGGGAATCTGCAAAAACCGCTCCTGCAGCTTTCGGCCATCCAGAATGCTCCGGTATATTTCACCGGCCCTCAGTCATGGGGACTGGTCCCCGCCACCTATTATATCCACAAATTCCGGGAGGGATTCCGTACCTGTGAACTGGATATAGAACCGGCCCAGCGGGTATTTTACCTGATCAGCAAGTACCCCCAGCGGGAGCCTTATTACAACTCGCTCCGGGACACCCTTGCGGACTTTTTCAGCCGCCAGGAGCATGTGAAGGTGCTGATCTGAATCAGCGCCTTTATTTTCGGCTTCCTATACTTCCGCGATTTCGGACCTCGGATTTTATGGTATTCAGATGGACACTGCATTTATATGACTTTGAAACACTTCCACCTTCCCGACCGGAACCTTCCGTAGACCACGGCGGCATGAACAAACCATTCCGAGACCATAGCCATGCAGATGCCCACCACGCCCAGTCCCAGCCTGATGCCGAAAAACCAGGCCAGCACCGAGGGCCAGGCCACGCCCGCCACGCCTGCTTTCAGCACGAATACGCCGATCAGGTTTCCCACCGTGTTGATCAGATTGGCGGCAATCGATACCTCCATAGTCACCTTCGTGTTTCCCATGCTGCGGTAGGCGGAGGCGCCGGCATCGTAAACGGCGATCATCGGGTAAGAAAAGGCCGAAATGTTCAGATAGATGGTACAGGCCTCCATCACCTCCGGCTCCACCTGCCCAAACAGGAAACGAAGCACCGGCATACGGAATATCATCACAAAAGCCATCACCGCCAGGGCGATCAGGGCGAACAGGGTCACCGGCTGGCTGGCCGACTCACAGGCTTTTTCCCTGCTCCCCCTTCCGATATACTGGCTGGTGACCACGGCGCCGCCCGCACCGATGGCAGTGGAGATAAAAAAGTTCTTCCTTACTTGCCAAACAGAAACCGTGCCAGAAACGCATCTTTACCATCACGCTTTCTCTGTCCCAGTATCTCAACCTGCCGGGGCTCCTGCCGCAGCGAAAGCGCCACAGTCTCATCCTTTCGCAGCTCGCCCAGAAAGTAAATCTCCATCCGGTCAAGATCACAAAACCGTCCATGCTCTGTCTGAGGCAGGATGTCATAGGCGATTTCCCCGTAATGGGAATTATTTACATGGCCCAGCTCGTCGATCCAGCTGGGAAGTACCCGCATATCCCCGACTTCCTGGAACTGCTCCCTATCAGGATAGCAGCGGCTGTCGGCCGACAACAGGCGTTCTTCCCGGAATGCCACCTGACGGCTGACTACATCCAGGGCAACAGCATCCCTGCACATACGGCGGCTTTCGATATCGAGGATGCCGGAGAAAGAAGCCGCCGCCGCTGACAGGCTTCCATCCTCATGGCAGATTTTCGTCTCCCGCCGGAAGATCATCCCCTCCCGGCCGCTCATCCAGGTGCCAACCGACAGCATCTCCCCGGGACAGGGCGGACTCTGCACCCTGACGCTTAACGCCAGCAGCACCCAGGAAACCCCCATCCTTTTCATCATATGGGGAACATCCAGTTTCCGTTCATACAGATCCAGCTCCGCCACAGTCATCAGAATCCGCTGATAGGCGACCGGCGTGACGGCGCCGTACTCATTCATCATAAAAGCGCCCGTCATCATTTTATGAACCGTCTCCGGTGAATCAAGTATCTCTGCCATCCCAGACGTCTTTGCTGTCTCCGGTGCTTTTGCTGTCCTCAACATTTCCGCCATCGCCAATGTTTCTGCCGTTTCTGTTCGCTTTACCGTTTCCGCCATCGCCGCTCCTTCCGCCATCCATTTCCGCTCCGTCATTTCCGATCCCCGGCCGGCATCTGTCCCTTCCCGTTTATCGCGCCCGCTCCGGAACACCATATCTATCAATGTGTCTCAGCATAGCACGCCATTTCTTTTTTTACAACAATACTGGGGAATTTTAAATATAGAAATATTTTATATTTCATGGAGTATTTTTTATTTTACTGTCCAGTCCTTCTCTTACTGCACAATCAAATCAATATACCAAAACGAGACCTCCACCGCACACAAATGATGTGATGAAAGTCTCGTTCTTATTTCCATTTCCCCTTATTTATTTCCTTTTCTTCCTTCTCGTCTTCCTCCGCCGCAGCCCCCTGGCTGCCAGCGCCAGCACTGCCACGGCGGCGGCGCCTCCGGCTGCCGTTCCCACCATGGTCCAAAGGGCTGAGGATTTTTCCGCTACACAGAAGCTTTGCTTTGTGCCTGCCATCTCCACCTGGAGGTACTGCCCTCTCTCTTTGCCGTCCAGTTCCTTCCAAATGCCGTTTTGGCACCCCCATACCTCGGCGTCCCCATAGGGATTGTACAGCCTGACGGCAAAGGTATCCCCATCTTTCACGGCGGCATTCTCCAGGGTGATGTCATAAATCACATGCTCCCGGCCGGCTGCCTCGGCAGGCGGCGCCATGTCGCTTACGCTGACCGTAAGCTTCGTGTCCTCGGTAAACCGCTGCTCCACCAGCGCATAGGGTTTTTCCCATTTTCCGGTATCTGCCGCCTGACCGGGAGAACCGTTCTCCCCTTCTTTGCTCTCCTGCGTTTCCAGTTCATTGCTCTGCACCACCGTGACATCCTCTTTATATTCCCCGTCGATCAGCAGATTCCCCGTCATCACCTGCCCCGGATAGTCCGGCCACACGCCGTAATACCCCTCTTTCTCCGGGAACGGCGGGTAATCCAGGTTTGCCAGGCTTTCCCCGTATTTCAATTCCTGGGTCCCCAGATACCGGTCCTCCACCCGGAAAATGGCTTTCAGATGGCGGAACTGTCCCGGCAGGCCCTCTACCTCCAGCAGGCTGGCATAATCGATGGGCTCCGCCACCCCGGCGTAGCTGACGTCGTCGATCCCGCAGAGCCGGTCGCTGACAAAATAATTGCCGCTGACCTTAAGCGTTCCCTCTTCTTCATCCTCACTGTGCCCGTTGTCATATTGCATTGTCTGCCCGGCGATCGCCCCTTTTCTGCCCACAGTGGCCTGGCAGTCCGCCATGGAATAACAATTCTTCAACGTATCGGCAAATCCTGCGATGCCGCCCACATTCCTGCCGCCGGACACGGTACACAGCGCATAACAATTCCGGATCACCGTCAGCGACTCGCCGCAGATGCCGCCCACATAGCCGCCCTCCGTGCTCTCCACGCTGCCGTACCCTTCCGAATCGGTGACAATCCCATGCCGCATATAGCCCACAATCCCGCCGGCTCCATCCTTTTTGGCTGTCACAAACCCTTCATTCACACTGTCGTTAATCAGGCATTTGGTGAAATATTTTCTTCCGATCTGATATTCCACGCTGCCTGCCGCGCTGTCCTCCGGATCTTCCTCGTCGATGGACATGGCGCCGGCGATTCCGCCCACATTGATATCGCCTCTGATCATGCCCTTATTTCTGCAGTTATCGGTTTTGCCGGTGGCAATGCTCTCCGGATTCTCGATATCCACATCCTCATAGAGCTCCTCCACGCTGAACTCGCCGTAATTGGTCAAATGATCTGCCAGCAGGTTAAACACCACATTGATCTGGTCATTTACCGCCCGCAAATCCTCATTGACCACATCGGAGTAATCCGAGGCATGGCCGCTCAGGCTTGAGACGGCGTCCGAAATTCCGCTCAGCTGACTATGTAATACCTCCCGGTTTACGTCAAATTCCTCACCCAGCTTCGAGAAACGGATTTCTTCCTGTCCGTTCACATAATCCACGATACTGTTCGTATCTCTGGCGGCTGATTTTATGGAATCCACGGCCTCCTGTAAATGGTCCATGGCCGTCGTCATATGGTCTCCCATATCCTTCGCCTGGTCAAAGACCTGGCCCCCTGCGTCGCCGGCGATTCCGCTTAAGCTGCCCAGCACGGCGGTCGTGGCCTCCGACATGGAGCCAAGGGCCTCTGCCAGCGCGTCAAGCTGCTCTTCACTCGCCGCTCCGCCGCCGTCCTGAATTTCTTTGATTATTTCATCCACCCTCAAAGCCGCATCCTGCTGCGCCCTGATCAGCTCATCGATGTTCTGGCTTAAATTGCCGCCGCTTACGCTGAGGCCGTCCCCTGCCGTTTTCAATCCGTCGCCGATCTTTGCCAGCTCCCGGCTCATATCGGAGAAGCGGTCCTGGGAGGCGTGAACGTCGTCAAACACCTCCGGCAGCATATCCGTCACATGATCCAGACGGTCTGCCAGCGCCTGGGCCTGATCCAGATTGTCATCCGCGAAATCCGCTATCTGTTCCACCAGGGCATCTCCCGCATCCACTGCGCCGTCGCCGTAAGCCGTCAAGCCATCCAGGTCCTGTTTCAGCACATTTTTCTCTTCTCCCAGATCATCCAGTGTCTTTTCAATCAGATCATGAAGCTTATTCACCGCGTTGCGCAGGGATTCGGCCTCGTCCACCTCGATGTAAGGCTCCATCTGTCCCACGATGCCGCCCACATCTTTTCGGCCCGCTACCGGGCCGTTATTCGTACACAGAGACACGACGCCGGACTGCCTTCCCACGATTCCGCCGATATTATAACCGGCATGCTCATAACCGATTTTCCCATAATTGATGCACCGGATCACCGTACCGTCGGAATGGCCGGCGATACCTCCGGTATCCACGCCGCTGAACAGCGTCGTGTCCGAACCGCTGGCATCGATGCTTAGGAAAAGCCCCGCCCCCATCTCGTCATCCTCTTCCACCCATTCGCTGTCGTTGTTGATACAGGAACGATTGATGCAGTAGGATATGGTTCCGTGGTTCCGCCCGGCGATTCCGCCTGTGGAATAGTAGCCCGTTACCCTCCCAGTCACGGAGCTGTTCCGTATCATGCCCGTGCCGTCATTGACGCCCACAAGACCGCCCACCGTAGTCTTGCCGCTGACAGTTCCCTGGAAGCTGCAGTTTTTGATGGTTCCGTAATTGACGCCGCACAGGCTGCCGATACACTCCTTTTCATCGGCAGCGATGATTTCTCCTTCTAATTTCAGGTTTTCTACCAGGCCGTCCTTTCCGATATAGCGGAACAAGCCCGCCACATAGCCGTCGCCGCCGTACCGGAAACCGGAAATAGTATGGTTCTGTCCGTTAAACGCGCCTGTAAATATGGGTACAGGGTCAAATATCATTCCGGATAGATCGATATCCGCCGTCAGAACCACCTGCTTATCGGAAGACCAGGAATCCAGAGAACAAGACTTCACAAAGTCCAGGAAATCGCCTGACGTGCCAATCTCAATAATCTCCGGCGCTGATGCTTCGCTGCCGCCGTTTTCATCCCCGTTTTGGGATTCTTCATCATGCTCCGCTCTGCTGTCGGTCACACCGTCGTTCTGTGTTTCATCATCTTTCGTCCCATTCTTCTCTATTCCATCATTTTTTGTCCCGCTATTCGCCGGTTTTTCACCAGCCGTTTCTCCATCGGCTGTTCCGCTCCCATGTATCTCACCATCCTGCTGCCCTGCCCGGCTCTGGGGCTCGGCATGCAGCCTTTCCACAGGAACACCGGCACAAAGCAGGGCAAAGGCCAGCCCCAGAGAAATCATTTTTATAAAAAACGCCCTACGCTTCATTGCCAACCTCCTTATCCCGCCGCATAAGCGCCGCCAGGTCGCTGCCGTCGTCCTCCTTGGGCTCCATCTGCCCCATATTGACGAACAGGCTGGCATCGCCCCGGATATACCCGTGGAATTCTCCCATCACGCTTCCGTTTACCTGCCCCTGCACCAGTCCGTCCACCCGCATCAGCCCGGAGCCTTTCTCCAGTTTCAAAGGGATAGACACGGCGAAGGAAGTCCTGTCTATCACCTTTTCGCCCAGCAGCAAGATCTGAGGCAGAACGAACATAACGATAATAATGGACATAATCGTCCCCCGCCCCAGACACTGACCTATACCGCAGATGGCGCCGTCGGAGGACATCCGCCCGATCAGGATGCCGGCCAGCGCCAGCATGGAGCCCGATGTGACAATAGTGGGAAAGGCGAAATTCATCGTCTCGATAATCGCCTCTTTTTTCGACATCTTCTCCTTCAGCTCCATAAACCGGCCGGAGATCACGATGGCATAGTCGATATTCGCGCCCATCTGAATCGAGCTGACGATCAGATAGCTCATGAAAAACACATTTTTTTGCTGCATGGCCGGCACGGCGAAATTCAGCCAGATTACGCCCTGGATTACCATAATCAGAAGCACCGGCATACCCGCCGACATAAAAGTAAACAGAAGCACCACCAGCACGGCCAGGATGGAAACCACATTGACCACCGTATTATCCCGCTGGAAGGTTTTGTAAAGGTCGTACTGGCTGGTAGCCTCGCCGGGAATCAGCACCGGCTCTTCATAATACTTCTTCGCGATCTGATGCATCTCATCCAGGAAGGCAAAGGTCTCCTCCCCTTCCTCCGGCAGGTTCAGATAGATCAGCATACGGCTGTAATTCTTCCCCTGCAGCTGGTCCAGGGCGATCTGCATCTTGGTATGGGCCTCCTCCAGCGTATCCATCATATCATCGTCCAGGGTCACATACCCCTCGTCCACCTCGTCATACAGGAACATAAACATATCGATCAGCGGTACGCTGTATGCGGAAAGGCCATTGACAATCTTTGCATAGTTTTCGTCATTGACCGCATAAGCCATATAAAGCAGCTCGGCCACCTCATAGTCCAGCTCCAGAAGCTCCGAGAAGTCTCTAGCCGTCAGCTTGTCGGTCAGCATATAGCCGTCCATGGCCTCGGTATTGGCCAGGCCCATCGTATAGTCGATTTCTTCTCTCGCATCCAGTTCCGCCAGCAGCCGCTTTTCCTTGTCATAATTTCCTCCGGGCACCACCAGCGCCACCATATTGCTGTCGCCGAAGCTTTCCGTGATCATCTCATCCACCACCATGGTGTCGCTTTTCACCGGGGTTTCCAGCATGGTGTAGCCGTATACGTAAGGGCATTTGGAAGACACAATATAGGCCACGATAATCAGCGCCAAAAAAAGCGGCGGCATAATATGCTTTGTGGCATAGGCGAATTTCCCCACAAATGGAATTTTCGGGATAAAGCTTTTATGCTTTGTTTTATCCATGGCCTTGCCGAACAGCATAATCAGCCCCGGCATCAGCAGGAATACGGACAGCAGGCTTAAGACAATGGCCCGGATCAGGCAGAGGGCCATATCGCTGCCGATGCCGAACTGCATAAACATCATGGCGATCAGGCCGCCCACCGTGGTCAGGGAGCTGGAGGAAATCTCCGGGATCGCCTTGCTCAAGGCCACAATGTCCGCCTCCCTGATGGGCAGCTTCTGATGCTCCTCCTTATAACGGTTGCAGAATATGACCGCATAGTCGATGGACAAGGCCAGCTGCAGCACAATCGTCACCGAATTGGACACGAAGGAAATGGTTCCCATAAAGAAGTTGGTGCCCTTGGTGATCAGCGCCGCCGCGCAGAAGGTCAGAAGGAGCACCGGCACCTCCGCCCAGGTTTCCGACGTCAGCAAAAGGACGGAAACCACCACGATGGCCACCAGCACGCTGATCACCTGCATCTCGCTGGCAATCTGCTCCGCCGAGGCGTCGCCCATGGAGGTAGACACATAAAGGTCATAGCCGGTTAACATCGACTCCACCTCATCCAGCGCCTCCAAAGCCCGGTCGTCCGTCTCCTCATATCCAAAGGTGATATCATACAGGGCGGAAAAATTGTTGTAGTGGTCTGTCGTGCTGTCAAAATCCAGCATAATCACCGTATCCAGCGCCTCGATTTCTTCCGAAATTCTTTCCGCCTCTTTGTAGGGGATATTCGTCACCATCACCCTGGCCGTGCCATATGTAATAAACTGCTCCTCCATCCGGTCAAGGCCCTGACGGGTCTCCGTGGAATCCGGCAGATACGCCGACATGGCGTTCTCCACCTTCACCCAGTTCATCGACACCACCGAAAAGATCAGGGCAATGCCGAAAAGCAGGAAAAATAAATTCCGTCTGTCCACAATGAAGGTGGCCGCTTTTACCATAAAGCCGCCGTCCTCCTTGCCTTTTTTTGACTCTGCCGACATCCTGTCTACACCTCCAATTTATGTACCGCCATAGTTCCGGGCATCAGGCCTGCCCGGATCAAATCTGCTATACAGTATTATAATATAGAAAAATTTTTTTGACAAGTGGTCATTTTTTTACAAAAACCGCATAGGCTTTCTTTCGCATCATACCATTTTTTGAAACTGATTGTTATATATCATTTATACAATGCCGGAAAGACATTCGACCTGAACACAATACGGATATTTCCACGCAAAAAAATACACCGGAGAACAAACCTTCGGTGTATTCGCGAATATGAAAAAAGACAGGGCCCTTTCAGTCAAATCACAGAACCATACATAATGTCCCCGCGCCGATCAGCGCGCAGCCAATCAGCGATTTGGCCGTAAATTCTTCATGGAGGAAGACAAACGCCAGCAAAAGGGGAATCACAACGCTCAGTTTGTCAATCGGCACCACCTTTGACGCCTCGCCGATCTGCAACGTTCGGTAATAGCAGAGCCACGACGCCCCGGTCGCCAGCCCGGAAAGAATGAGGAAAATCCAGCTCTTTTTGCTGATCTCCGTGATTCCGCCCTGGGTATTGGTCAGAAATACCATCCCCCATGACATCACAACGACGACCACCGTCCGTATCGCCGTGGCAAGATTTGAATTCACATCCTCTATGCCGATTTTCGCCAGAATAGACGTCAACGCCGCGAACAACGCGATGCTGTCAACCATCTTCCGCGCCCTGTCGCTGCCATCATAATCAATTTTTATTATAGTATTTATGCGTACTGATATCAAGACTTTTGGGATAAAATGGTTGATTATCTCAAAAAAGCCTTGATTTACGGGCATACAAGCAGGATTTCAAGCTGAATTTACTACCAATTTACTACTTT